>JBFHFJ010000079.1:0-12254 GCA_041583655.1 Haliea sp.
CCGACCTGCGCCGCGGTGGCAGACAAGCTGCAGCGCCTGGCCTGTTATGACCGCCTGGCGGAAGCCACTGCGAAACCTGCTGTTGTAGAGAGCACTGCCGTGGAGCCAGCAGCCGGGGGCATCGCGGCGCCCGGGGCGCTCGCCCAGCCGGAGCCGCCGGATCCTGCAACCGGGCCGGTGGACCTGGTCTACGAGGAACTGCTGCTGGGCCAGCGACTGGCGGAGGAGACCACGCTGTCAGGCAACGCCTGGGTCATTACCCCGCACCAGCGCAATTACCTGCTGCCGGTCACCTACAATGGCAACCTCAACCGGGAAGCCTGGGCCGCGCTGGAACCGGACGACCCGATGCAGCATATCGAGGCGAAGTTCCAGCTCAGCCTGAAGACCATCGCCTGGACGGATATCCTGGGGGAAGGCAGCACTCTCTGGGTTGCCTATACCCAGCGCAACTGGTGGCAGCTGTACAACGACTCCTCACCCTTCCGGGAGACCAACTACCAACCCGAGGTTTTCCTGACTTTCGCCAATGACTGGCGTTTCTGGGGTTTCACCAACACGGTGGTTGGTACGGGTTTCAAGCACGAATCCAACGGCAAGGGTGGCGACCTTTCCCGGAGCTGGAATCGGGCCATGGTCATGGCCGCTTTCGAGCGGCGGCGCATGGCCCTCAACGTACGCGCCTGGTACCGGATCCCCGAAAGCAGCGGCGATGATGACAACCCGGATATCGAACGCTACCTGGGTCACGGCGACATCACCGGCATCTGGAAATGGCGCCAGCACGAGTTTGCGATGAAACTGCGCAACAACCTGCGCAGCGAGAATCGGGGTGCGCTCGAGCTGGAGTGGACCTTTCCCATCAACCGCCGTTTCAAGGGCTACATCCAGTATTTCAACGGCTACGGCGAGAGCCTGATCGACTATGACCAGAGCAACAGCCGCATAGGCTTCGGCGTGTCGATGACCGATCTGCTCTAGGCACTACCACCCTGCCCGGTTCAGGCATTCACCCCGGCGGGGAGGAAATCAGGGCCAAAGACGGTTAAACTACCGCCCCCCGGGCAAACCACCAGCGTTCTCATGACTACAGCAAACACGCCTTTCGAGATTCTCGGCGAAGACGGCATTCGCCAGCTCTGCAGAGATTTCTACCGCATCATGGACAGCCGGCAGGAAGTGCGCGCGCTGCGCGACATGCATGCCGAGGACCTCGGGCCGGTCACAGAAAAGCTGGCCGAGTACCTTACCGGCTGGATGGGTGGCCCGCCCCGATACGCAGAGAAGTACGGCACCGTCTGCCTGACCGACGCCCACGCCGCCTATCATATCGGGCCCGAGGAGCGGGACCAGTGGCTGTGGTGCATGGAACAGGCGCTGGCCGAAAGTGACGCGCCAGAGGAATTGCGAGAAATGTTACGCATACCCCTGCAGCGAATTGCCGACGCGGTGCGCAACCGCGACCAACCCAGTGCTACCAAGAGGGATCCGAATGTCATTGCCGCAGGTTGAAACAGGAATGCGCGCTCTCGCCATCGCCATGGCCATCGCAACAGCGGCGGCGGCAAACGCTGCGGAACAACGTCTGGAACAGGTGCTGGTCAGCGCCAAGCGCATCAGCGAGGACGCCAGCCGCCTGCCCCTTGCCTGGTCCGCCGTTGCAGAGGACGATCTTGCCCTTGTCGGCCACACCCACCCCAACGAAATCATGCAACAGGTTCCCGGCTCCTGGATCAGCCGCGGCAACGGCCAGGAGAGCCTGACCGCCCTGCGCTCCCCCGTGCTTACCGGTGCCGGCGGCTGCGGCTCCTTCTTCATGGCTGCAGACGGTATCAGCCTGCGGGCACCCGGGTTCTGTAACGTCAACCAGCTGTTTGACGCCAATATTGAGCAGGCGAGCAGGATCGAAGTCATCAAAGGTCCCGCGGGCGCCACCTACGGCTCCAACGCCATGCACGGCGTCATCAACGTCCTCGGTGCCGAACCAAAACCCGGAGCCGGACAGCAGCTCGCCCTTGAAACCGGCCCCGACGACTACTTCCGCGGCAAGTATCGCCTGGACCATGTCGAGGGCCGCCACGGGGTCAGCCTGCGGGTGAATGGCGCTATGGATGGCGGTTACCAGGATGATTCCGGCTTCGACCAGCAGAAGCTCACCCTGCGCCACGATTACAACGGTGATGCCTGGTCGTTCAAGAGCGTCGTCGATGCCGCCAACCTGAACCAGGAAACCGCCGGATTCATCCAGGGTTTCAAGGCCTACGCGGATGACGCCCTGCGCACCAGCAACCCGAACCCCGAGGCCTACCGTGACGCCTGGTCTCTGCGCATCTACAGCGAGGCCAGCCGCGAGCTGGCCAGTGGCCAGCGCCTGAGCATAACGCCGTACCTGCGGCGCAACCGGATGGAGTTCCTGCAGCACTTCCTGCCCTGGCAGCCGGTGGAAACCAACGGCCACGAGTCCCTGGGGCTGCGCACCAGCCTGCACGGAGAATCCGACCGCCTGAGCTGGGTGGCCGGTACCGACCTGGAATACACGGATGGCTGGCTGCGGGAGGAGCAGGAAAAGCCGTTCAGCCCCAACCAGCCCGAGGGCGTGCATTACGACTACGAAGTAGCGTCCAGCATGGGTGCGGCCTATACCCAGCTGCGCTATGCCGTGAACGAGCGCTGGACCCTGGACGGCGGGGTGCGCCTGGAATACACCCACTACGACTACGACAACCTGGCCGGGGACGGACCGGCCTGTGCGCCAACCGCCAGCGCCTGCCGCTTCTTCCGCGTGGCCGACCGCAGCGACAGCTTCACCGACTGGTCCGTAAACGCGGGCGCCAGCCTGCAGCTGCGCCCGGACCACTACGCCTACCTGCGCCTGGCCAATGGCTTCCGCGCACCCGATACCAGCGAGCTGTATCGCCTGCAGTCGGGACAGTCGGTCGCCGACCTCGACTCCGAAGTCATCGACAACGTGGAGTTGGGCCTGCGCGGGAACACCGGGCGCGGCCTGAGCTACGACGTGTCGGTTTACCATATGAACAAGGACGAGGTGATCTTCCAGGATGCCGACCGGCGCAACGTCAGCGGCGCGAAAACAGAGCACTACGGCCTGGAAGCAAGCCTGGACTACCGCTCTCCCGGGCCCTGGTACACGCGCCTGGATGTCACCGCAGCGCGCCACCGCTACGGCAACAACGCCCTGCCCCTGGGGGTCAACGACCCCATCGATGGCAACGATATCGACACTGCGCCGCGCCTGTTCGGCAGCGCCCGCCTGGGCTGGGAGTTCGCCCCCCGCCACGGCACGGCCCCGGTGGCGGAGCTGGAGTGGGTGTATATGGATGAGTACTACCTGGAGCCGGAGAACCGCTTCAAGTACGAGGGCCACTCCCTGCTCAACCTGCGCCTGAGCAGCCCGTTGACTCCGCAACTGGCCGCCAGCCTGCGCATCACCAACCTGCTGGACGAGGATTACGCGGAGCGCGCCGATGTGGGCTTCGGCGAGTATCGCTACTTCGTGGGACGGCCGCGCGGCGCATTCGTAGAGCTGCGCTACTCCTGGGGCAAAGGGTAAACCGGTTCACTGCGGAGCGGTCGGGGGCGCGACCAGCAATCACCCCCCTACCGCATGGGTGCGATGCCCACCGCCTCCCTGACCTGCGCCAGTAACGGCACACTGAAAGCGCGCGCCCGCTCGGCCCCGCGCTGCAGCACCTGTTCAATGTGCCCGGGGTCGTCCATCAGCTGCAGGTAGCGTTCGCGGGCAGCCGCGAGGGTATCGTTGACCAGCTCGAACAGCTGCTTCTTGGCCTCGCCCCAGGCGATGCCCTGCTCGAACTCGCGACGCATGCGCGCGGTTTCTTCCACTGAGGCGAACGCGGACCAGATCTGGAATACAGTGGAATCATCGGCGTCCTTGGGCTCGCCGGGTTCCAGCAGATTGGTCTTGATCTTGTTGATGGCCTTGCGCAGCTGCTTCTCGGGCAGGAACAGGGGTATGGTGTTGTTGTAGCTCTTGCTCATCTTGCGCCCGTCCAGGCCCTGCAACACGGCCACGTGATCCTCCACCACCGCTTCTGGCAGGGTAAACAGGGGCGCGAAGTTGTGGTTGAAGCGCTGGGCGATGTCGCGGGCCATTTCCACGTGCTGGATCTGGTCGCGACCTACCGGCACCTGGTGGGCACCAAACATGAGAATGTCAGCGGCCATGAGTACCGGGTAGCTGAACAGGCCCATGGTCACGCCGAAATCCGGGTCCTCCCCCGCCTCCTCGTTGGCCTGCACCGCGGCCTTGTAGGCGTGAGCGCGGTTCATCAGGCCCTTGGCGGCATTGCAGCACAGGATCCAGGTAAGCTCGGTGATCTCCGGGATATCCGACTGGCGGTAGAAGACCGCGCGCTCGGTATCCAGCCCCAGTGCGAGCCAGGTGGCGGCAATCTCCTTGCTGGACTGGCGCACCAGCGCCGGGTCCTGGCACTTGATCAGGGCGTGGTAATCCGCCAAAAACAGGAATGATTCCGTGTCGGCGGCGTTGGAAGCGGCAATCGCGGGACGTATCGCACCGACGAAATTGCCCAGGTGCGGTGTGCCGGTGGTGGTGATGCCGGTGAGAACGCGTTGTTTGCTCATGGGTGTCCCGATCTGGTAAAAGCCCGCGATTCTAGCGCTTCAGCGCGCCGCTGGCTATTTTCGGCCAACGCGGCCAGCTCAGCCCGGCGTCAGCGAGCCCGGATGGTTGTAGAAGCGGCGCAGCACCCTGGCCAGGTTACAGGCATCCTCACTGCCGGCCAGCTCGCGAATGGAGTGCATGGCGAAGGTGGGAACGCCGATATCCAGGGTGCGTATACCCGTGCCCCCGGCGGTAATCGGGCCGATCGTACTGCCGCAGGCCATATCGGTACGCACGACAAAGCTTTGCACCGGCACCCCTTCCTGTGTCGCCAGCAGGCGGTAGAGACCGGCGGTTTCCGCATTGGTCGCATAACGCTGGTTGGCGTTGATCTTGATCACCGGGCCGGCATTGAGCCTGGGCCCGTGGTTGTCGTCGTGCTTGTCGGGGTAGTTGGGGTGAATACCGTGGGCATTGTCCGCGGAAATCATCATCGAATTCTGCACCAGCTGGCCAAGGCGCTCCTCGGAACCGGTAATCCGGCGCAGGGTCGACAACAACAGCGGGCCCTGGGCACCGGAACTGGACAGGCTGCCGACTTCCTCGTGATCGTTGCACACCAGCAGGCAGCTCTGCTTGCCATCGCCCTGCAACAGCGCCTGCAGCCCGGTGAAGCAGCTCAGCAGATTGTCCAGGCGGGCCGACGCAACAAACTCCCCACGCAATCCCACCAGGGCGGGCCGCTGGGTATCGTAGAAGCTGAGCTCATAGTCCAGCACCCTGCCGACATCGCTGTGGGGATGCTCCTCCAGCAGCCGCTGGCGCAGGAGATCGCGAAAATCGGGTACCGACTTGTCGGCCTGCAGGGCAAGCACCGGCAGAATGTCAGTTTGCGGATTGATACTGCGGGACTGGTTTGCCTCCCGGTCCAGGTGGATGGCGAGACTCGGAATAACCGCCAGCGGCTGACGAAAATCCACCAAGCCGGTGTGCAGCCTGCCCTTGCCATCGGCGTAGCTCACCCTCCCGGCAAGGGACAGGTCGCGGTCGAACCAGGGGTTCAGCAGCACACCACCGTATACTTCCACCCCCAGCTGGAAGTAGCCCGACCGCAGCTTCTCTGGCGCAGGTTTGACCATCAGGCAGGGACTGTCGGTGTGGGCGCCAACCATGCGCATGCCGGTTTCCGGCGCGGACTCCACGCCCACCGTAAACGCCAGCAGTGAGCTGTCGTTGCGGGTCAGGAAACAGCGCTGGCCGGGCTGCAGGTTCCAGTCACCCTCAGCAGGCAGGCGCGTAAATCCCGCGGCCTCCAACCTGGCAACCAGCGCCGCGACGGCGTGAAAAGGGGTGGTCGCTTCGGCGAGAAACGCCAGGAGATCCGTGTTGAACTGTTGCGGTGTCATGGGCAAAGACCTCGAATTCGGGGAACAATGGGCCGCCGCGCTGGCGTCAGAATACCCAGAGGGCATAGAGCAGGCCCGCGAGCGCGATACGGTAATACACAAAGGGCATCAGGCCCAAACGCTCCAGCAAGCGCAGAAACAGGGTGATACAGGCATAGGCGGTGACCGCCGCAACCAGCGCCGACACGGCCAGCAACAGCCAGTCCACGGGCGCGCTTTGCTGCGCCAGTTGCAAGCCTTTCAGCAGGCCGGCGCCGGCTATAACAGGAATAGACAGAAGGAAGGCGAAGCGGGCCGCCGTAGCCCGATCCAAACCGAGCAACAGGCCCGCGGCAATGGTGATACCGGAGCGGGAGACACCTGGCACGGGTGCCAGGGCCTGGGCAAGGCCTATCGCCAACGCCACGCCCCACAGCAGCGGCCTTCCTGGAGCGCCGCTGCGCGCGCGCCAGTCAGCCAGCCCAAGCAGCAAGCCGAACACCAGCGTGGTGGTGGCGATCACCGGCAGGGTACGAAGACGACTCTCGATAAACGAGTCCGCCAGAAAACCAACCACACAGACCGGAACGGTCGCCAGCGCCAGGTACCCCACCAGGCGGACATCATCATTGACAGGCCGGCCACGCAGCAGGCCGATACAGCTTACACCCATCTGCAACAGCTCACGGTGGTAGAAGAGCACGACCGCCAGCAGGGTACCCACATGCACGGCGACGTCAAAGGCCAGGCCCTGATCCTCCCAACCGAACAGCAAAGCCGGGAGGACCAGGTGCGCCGAGCTCGATATGGGCAGGAATTCGGTGACGCCCTGCACCAGGGCCAGGACTATCGCCTGCAACCAGTCGCTCATGGACGCGGCCCCTGCTCCCCCAGCTTTTTCCAGCTGATCTCATCGCGGACATAGATGGGGCAGACCTGCTCCGCACTCTGCCTGAGCCCAGCCTGCCAGTCGCGAAAGGCTGCGGGCAGCAGGTCACGGGCGCTGGGTAGCAGCTCTGGATACACGGCGCGGAAACGCGCACTGACAGCCGCGGGCATGGTGTGCCGATAGTGCAGCCCGCCGCCAATCGCGACCAGCGCGTCAGTGCCTGCCGGCGCCAGGGACAAGGGTTTGCCTACCTGCGCACCGATGACCTGATCGGCTTGCCCCGCGGTGACCCTGTACAGCGCCCAGTACAGCTCACCAATATGGGCGTCCAGCGTACTGAGCACCAGGTCGCCCTCTCCGACATGCCCGAGTCGCATGGCGGCATACACCTGGCCTGCCAGGGTGGACACCGGCAGTGCCGGCAGGCCCGTGGCAAAACAGATGCCCTGCACCGCGCTGGCGGCTATGCGCAGCCCGGTAAACGAGCCCGGTCCGCTGCCATAGGCAACAGCGTCGAGGCCCTCCGGCCCAGAGGGCATCAGCTCACGCAACATTCCCATAAGGAGCTGGTTGTGCCGACGGGGGGCGATTTCATGGCGCGCAGTAACCTCGCCCTCCTGGTACAAGGCGACGGAGCAGGCTTCTGTCGATGTATCAACTGCGAGGATGCTTGTCATAGAATCCACTGTCAGGAAGTTCGCGCCGCTTGGCGGGAGTCGCACCTGGCTTGGCGCCGGGGCGGGGATTATCCCACAGCCAGGCCCCGGCAAGAACCGCAACCAGGGACAAAAAGGGTGAGGCATATGGGAATGGGGACGCCGATCACCGGACTAATTCTGGCAGGCGGGGCAGGCCGCCGCACAGGTGGTCGAGACAAGGGGCTGCTGGAGCTGGAAGGCAGACCGCTGGTCGCCTGGGTGAGTGAACGCCTGCGACCCCAGACCTGCAGCTTGCTCATCAGTTGCAATCGCAACCTTGAGGCTTATGCCCGCTTCGCCGACAGGGTGTTTACCGACCAGCTGCAGGGATACCAGGGGCCACTGGCGGGACTCGCGGCGCTGCCGCGGGGAGAGGCCAATGAGTTCCTGCTGGTCGTGCCCTGCGATACGCCGCACCTGCCCGCGGACCTGGCTCCACGCTTGTACCGGGCCATGCTCGCCCAACCGGAACACTGTGATCTCGTCTACGCCTGCGCCGGCGGGCGCCAGCACTACCTGCACACACTGTTGCGGCGGCGCTGCCTGGACAGCTTGCCGGACTATCTCGCACGGGGTGGTCGCTCAGTACGCGGCTGGCATACAGGACTGAACTGTACAGGCGTGGAATTTACGCATGCCGGTAACGCCTTCGACAATTACAACGACCCGGCGGCGCTGGCGTGACACTGCCGACAGCATAAAAAAAACCGCGCCAGTCACCCGGCGCGGTTTTTTCAGACATTGCTGGCCTTCAGGCGCTGGCAGCAGGCGCGGCCTTGGCCCGGGTCTTTTTCGCAGCGGCGGATTTTGGCGCTGCCTTGGCTCTCGTCGTACCTGCCGCAGACTTCGCCTTCCTCGGTGCCGACTTTGCTCGCTTCGGCGCGGTTTTCTTTGCAGCAGCCTTCGCTTTCCTTGGCGCGGCTTTGCCGGCCTTGGCCTTGGCCTTGGTGGCTGCCTTTGCTTTTGCCTTTGACTTACGCTTCGGCGCCGGTGCTATCGAATCCGCGATGGAATCCGCTGCCTCGGTGAGAGACTTGCGTCCGGCCCTGGCTTTCTTGAAAGCGCTGCGGGTGGCGGCCTCCGCCTTTTTCTCAGCCGCACGCAGCTGACCCAGCACCTTCTTTTCCAGCGCCGAAATTTTTGCAGCATCCGCCTTGGCGCGCTGCTTGGTCCATTTCTTGGCGTGTTTGGCCAGCGCCCTGGCCTTGTCGATTTCCGCTTTGGCCGCCAGTTCTGCCTTCTTCTCGAGAATCCGTTCCTGGGCAGCGAGCTGCTTGGCAACAAGCTTCGCGTCGGCGACGATTTCCTTCACTCGCTGACGGGTTTCCCGCATTTTGCCTTGCGCGGTTTCCAGACGGGCGTTGGCCCGCGCTACCGCGTTGGCAGCGGCTTTCTTCGCACGCGCATCCGCTTTCGCCCGCGCGGCTTTCACCCGGGCCCGAGCATCAGCCAGCGCTTTCTTTTCTGCTTCAACGGTGGCCTGCAGTTTCGCCAGTGCTTCACGCGATTTTTTCTCCGCCGCCGAAACTACCGATGCCTTTTTGGCCGCACTGGACGCAGCCTGCTTGCGCGGCGCCTTTTTTGCCGACGCTTTTCGCGCCGCTGTTTTTGTTGTCGCCTTGCTCTTGGCTGTTGCCATGATTTCACTCTCCCAAGCGTTAAACTTTCAAACTACGGAAGAGAAAATAACAATATTCTCAAGAGCTTACAACAGAGTTTTTATCAAGTGGAAATGACGAAATCACTTTAATCAGGAATTTCTTGGGGCGGGAAGATTATTTTTTCAGGATCGGGCGAGTCCATTCGCCCGAAGAAAGGGGAAAAACAGCTTTAATTACAGGCTATACACCGAGTACCGCGAATACTTTCCTGCGAATGTCTTCGACACTGCCAACGCCTTCCACGCGGTGACAAGCTGGAGCATGGGCTCCAGACATGGACTGATAAAATTCCACAAGCGGGCGCGTTTGTTGCTGATAAACATCAAGACGTTTGCGCACTGTGTCTTCCTTGTCGTCGTCCCTCTGTACCAGCGCCTCTCCGGTTTCATCGTCAAGGCCTTCACGCTGTGGGGGATTGTGCTGGATATGATAGACGCGCCCGGACCCGGGGTGAACGCGACGTCCACTCAGGCGCGCAACAATTTCTTCATCATCGACCGCAATTTCAACGACGTGATCAATGTGCACACCAGCAGCTACCATTGCCTCCGCCTGCGGAATCGTGCGCGGAAAACCGTCAAACAGAAAGCCACCTGCGCAGTCGGGCTCCCTGATCCGCTCCTTGACCAGACCGATGATGATGTCGTCGGACACCAGGCCGCCGGCATCCATGACTTGCTTTGCGGCAAGGCCGAGTTCTGTTTCAGCTTTCACCGCAGCCCTCAGCATATCGCCGGTGGAGATCTGGGGAATGCCGAGCTTTTCCGTGATGAATTTGGCCTGTGTGCCTTTACCTGCGCCGGGAGCGCCAAGAAGTATCAATCGCATTCAGGTGAATCCTCAATGTCTATAGGGCGGCTTTCGCAACGGGGAATGCAGTCAGTTTGCGCTGCCGGATAATCGGAGGGCGTTAACCATACACAGGGGCAGGACATTGCACAAGCCCCGAGCCGGGCGGCAGACCGGGGCTCAGCGGGGCGCTTTTACGCTGCGCCACAGTGCGTCGAGTTCAGCCGCAGTGAGCGCCCTGAGATCATCCCTGCCAGTACCGCCAGCCGATTTCTCCATTGCGCGAAACCGCTGCTCGAATTTGGCTGACGCCTGACGCAACGTGGCTTCCGCATCCAGCCCCAGCTTTCGGGCGAGATTTACGCAGGTAAACAGCAGGTCACCCATCTCATCGGCGACAGCCGCCCGCGAACCGGATCTCAGCGCCTCCTCAAGTTCGCCCCGCTCTTCATCCAGTTTCGCCAGAACCGCGGCAGCATCGGGCCAGTCAAAACCAACCAGCGCCGCGCGTTTTTGCAGTTTCTGCGCACGCGGCAAAGCCGGCAGGGCCACCGGCACATCATCCAGTATGCCGCCCTGGGCACGCGCTGCGCGCTCCTCGCGCTTGATCGCTTCCCAGGACTGCTTTACCTCCGCCACATCCACTGAGCTGGCTACCACGCCCTCAATCTCAGAGTCCGCAAAGACATGCGGATGGCGCCGGATCAACTTCTCGACCAGGGTGTGAACAATGTCCGGGAAGGAAAACAATCCCTGCTCTTCACCCAGCCTGGCATAAAAAACCACCTGGAACAGTACGTCACCAAGCTCCTCAGCGACGTGCGGAAAATCCCCGTGCTCAATGGCTTCCGCCAGCTCGTAGCACTCCTCCAGTGTCGAGGGCACGATACTGCGAAAGTCCTGCTTCAGGTCCCAGGGGCAGCCGCCATCGGGATCGCGCAGGCGCTGCATCACGCGCAGCAGGTCGTTTACTGTGTATTGTTCGTGCGCCACTATTGAATACCTACTCCGAAACCCGGGCGACGGAGATTACATTGCTCAGGCGATCGATGCGCTCCAGCAGTTTGGACAGCGCGCCCAGGTCGGGCACCTCCACTGTCAGGCGCATGGTAGCGGTGTGTCGTTTCTTGTTGGTCTGGGTATTGATGGAAAGCACGTTGATCCGGGCATTGGCGAACAGGCCGGTAATGTCCCGCAACAAGCCCTGCCGGTCATAGGCTTCGATGGCAACATCTACCTCGTAGTTCTCCCGCGGAGATTCACCCCAGGCCACCTCAATCACTCTTTCCGGGGAAGTCTCCTGTAGTTTCAGCAGCCGTGCGCAGTCGCTGCGATGGATACTGACGCCGCGGATCTGGGTGATAAAACCAACAATGGCGTCGCCCGGAAGAGGTTTGCAGCAACCCGCCATGTGCGTCAGCAGATTGCCGACGCCCTGAACCTTGATCTGGCTGCGGGAGACCGGGCCGCTGCCGGGCTTCGCCACCTGCAGCTGCGGCTCGGGGCGTTTTTCCACCAGCGACTGGGCGGCGTTCAACACCGTGGCAGAGCTGAGGTCGCCAGCGCCGACTGCCGCATACATGTCCTCCACCGTGGGCATATTGACCTTGTCGGCGACACGCCGGTAATCGACGCTGGTGAGTGCCAGGCGACGAAACTCCCTTTCCAGCAGGTGCCGACCGGCGTCGATATTGTCTTCGCGCGCCTGGGCCTTGAACCAGTGCTGTACCTTGGCCCGGGCCCGCGACGTGTTGAGGTAGCCAAGGCCAGACTGCAGCCAGTCGCGCTTGGGAGTGCCCTGCTTGCTGGTCAGGATCTCCACCCGCTCGCCTGTCTTCAGGGTGTAGGTCAGGGGCACAATCACACCATTGACCTTGGCCCCGCGACAGCGGTGGCCCACTTCAGTGTGCACGTGGTAGGCAAAGTCGAGTGGGGTGGCGCCCTGGGCGAGATTCACTACATCGCCGTTGGGAGTGAAAACGTAGACCCGGTCCTGCGCCAGATCAAAGCTGAACTGCTCGGCTACGTCCCGGGTATCGCCGGTTTCCTCGTGCCAGTCCAGAACTTGCCGCAGCCAGGCAATTTTTTCTTCATAGCTGCTGGCCATGCCACCGCCGGAATCCGCACCCTTGTAGCGCCAGTGCGCACACACTCCGAGTTCCGCTTCTTCGTGCATCTGGCTGGTGCGGATCTGAACCTCCAGAATCTTGCCTTCCGGACCGATCA
>JBFHFJ010000080.1:0-12229 GCA_041583655.1 Haliea sp.
GGGAGCGCATCGCCCGGGAGTTCACCGCCGGGCAGACCGCGGCCAACACCCTCGCCTGGTATCAGGAACGGCTGGCCGCGGCCCCGTAGAACTCCAGATACCAGTCCACAAACCGCTCCACCCCCTCGACAATGCCGGTGCGTGGCGCGTAGCCCGTGGCCTCGCGCAGGGCACTGACGTCGGCGTAGGTGTCCGGTACATCGCCGGGCTGCATGGGCAGCATGATCTTGCGCGCCTCGCGACCCAGGCGCTGCTCCAGCAGGCCGATGAATTCCAGCAGGTGTACCGGCTGCTCGCAGCCGATGTTGAACACCCGGTACGCCGCACTGGACGTGGCCGGGTCCGCCGCCAGCGCATCCCAGTCCGGATTCGGGCGTGGCGGCAAGCCGAGCACCCGCATGATGCCGTCGACGATATCGTCGATAAAGGTGAAATCGCGGCGATGCTGACCGTGGTTGAACACCTCGATGGGTTCACCGGCCAGAATCTTGCGGCAGAAAATCATCGGCGCCATATCCGGGCGCCCCCATGGACCGTACACCGTGAAAAAACGCAGGCCGGTGGTCGGCAAATGGTACAGGTGGCTGTAGGAGTGGGCCATCAGCTCGTTGGCTTTCTTGGTCGCCGCGTACAGGGAAACCGGGTGGTCGACCCCGTGGCTGACACTGAAGGGCTGCCGCGCGTTACTGCCGTACACCGAGCTGCTGCTGGCATAGACCAGATGCGCCACGGGATTGTGCCGGCAGCACTCCAGCATATTGCCAAAAGCGACGAGGTTGGAGGTGATATAGGCCTCGGGATGGGTCAGCGAGTAGCGCACCCCGGCCTGCGCGGCCAGGTGGACCACGTGATCGGGCCTGTAGTTGGCAAACAGTGCCTGCAGTCGCGGCGCATCGGAAAGGCAGAACAGCTCCTGGCTGTAGCCCGGCCGCCCCTCCAGCCGCGCCAGCCGGGCGCGCTTCAAGGCCACATCGTAATAGTCGTTGAGGTTGTCGACGCCAACCACACTGTGTCCGGCGTCCAGCAACTGGCGGGCGGTTTCACAGCCAATAAAGCCAGCGACGCCGGTAACCAATACATTCATGACGGGTTCCATCCAGTTGGGGAAGGCGCGGCTCAGCGCCGGTAGCCCTCCAGCAGACTGGCCCACAATACGGGCCAGGCGATTCCCTGGCAACGCTTGCTGACCGAGCGCCGGAGCCGGGCGAGATTGCGCTTCTTCCAGGGCCTGTCCTCGCGGCTCGCCGGGCGCAGGCGGCAACGATCAAAGTCGATCAGCCACAAGGCACCGTCCGCCACCAGGATGTTGTCGCAGTTCAGATCCACATGGTCCAGGCCGGCATCGTGAAAGGCGCGCAGCAGCTGACCTGTGCGCTGCCAGAGCAGGGCGTCATCTACGCCGGGCGCCTCGGGCAGGGGACAGGCGCCGGGTATGCGCCGCAGCAGGATCGCCGCGCGATAGCGCCACAGTCCCTGCCGGCAGGCCAGCGCCGCCACCGGTTCCGGCACCGGCAATTCCAGCGCGCGCAGCCGCTGCAGCAGGCGGAATTCGGCGATGGCCCGGCTGCGCCGGTAGCCGGTGAAAACATAGCTGGCCCGCGACAGGCGCGCGACCAGGCCGCCGCGCAGGTACTGGCGCAACACGAACTCGCCCGCGTCACTGTGCACAAACCAGGCGCCACCGCGCCCGCCCACGGCCACAGGCCGGGCCTGGTCGCCCCAGTATTCGGGCAGCAGCCACTGCGCGGTGGCGGCGGGGAATGCCGGGTTGCGCAGCAGCATGGACGAGCCTGACGCTACCGCCAGCTCTGCGGGGGTCGTCACAATACAGACCTCGGTGGAGGACTCGGTTAGAATCACGGCCAGCGATTATAACAGGCAGCCCCTTGATCACATCCATCTGTATTCTGCGCCTCTCCGCCATCGGCGACGTTACCCACGTCGTCCCGGTGGTGCTGAGCTTGCAGCAACAGCAGCCCGGCATCAGTATCACCTGGATTATCGGCAAGGTGGAACACAGGCTGGTGGGGGACCTGCCCGGAGTCGAGTTCATCGTATTTGACAAGAAGGCGGGCTGGCGCGGGTACCGCGACCTGCGCCGGCAGTTGCGCGGGCGGCGCTTTGACGCCCTGCTGCACATGCAGGTGGCGCTGCGTGCCAACCTGGCCTCGGCGGTGATTCCGGCGCGGGTCCGGGTCGGCTATGACCGCGCGCGCAGCAAGGACCTGCACCAGCTGTTCATCAACCGCCGCATCGACCCCGCCCCGCAGCAGCATGTGCGAGACTGCCTCGCCAGCTTCCTGCAGCCTCTGGGGCTTAAGGCCGCGCCACCGCTTTGGACGATTCCGCTGGCGGACGCCGATCACGACTTTGCGCGCAGGCACCTGGACCCGGCGCGCCGCAGCCTGGTGATCAGCCCCTGCGCCAGCCACCCCCTGCGCAACTGGCGGGCCGAGCGTTACGCGGCGCTGGCGGACCACGCGGCGCGCCGGCACAACATGCAGGTGCTGCTGGTGGGAAGCCCGGCGCAATCCGAACAGGACATGTGCGCGGCGATTGCCGCGGCGATGGCCGAGCCCGCCCTGAATCTCTGCGGCCAGGACACCCTCAAGCAGCTCACTGCGCTGCTCAGCCATGCGGACCTGCTGGTGGCGCCGGACACCGGCCCCGCCCACATCGCCAGCGCCGTGGGCACCGACGTGCTGGGCCTGTTCGCCGCCAGCAACCCGCTGCGCTCGGGGCCCTACCGCTCACTGCGCTGGTGCGTGAACCGCTATCCCGAGGCGCTGCAGCAATTCACCGGCAAGACCGTGGCGCAAGCGCGCTGGGGCGCGAAAGCGGAATTCCCCGGCGCGATGGACCTGGTCACCGTGGAGGACGCCACGGCCATGCTCGACCGCTGGATGGCGGCGCGGGCGGGGGGCTAGCCCGGCTTCTTCGCCGTGTAGTCCTGGTAGGACTTCTCTTCGACAAAGCGCGAACCCAGGGCCAGATTGATATCCTTCTTCAGGGCGGCGCGCTGGTCATTGGTGACATACACAGCCCGCGCCAGCTCGATAAACCGCGGCCCGAAATCCTGCGCCGCCTCCTGGTCGCGGATATCGTCCTCGATCACCCACAGGGACTCATTGACCGTCTTGAGCTGCCGGCGCAGCTCCGCAATAGCGGCCTGGTCGGGAACCGCCTCATCCCAGGTCCGGCTGAGCTCGGCCAGCTCCAGACGCACATTTTTCAATTTGGCGGGGTCGGCGATGCGCTCGGACTTGATTTCGAGAATGGTGATCTTGTCGAGAACCTCGCCGAAGGAAACCGGAACGGTGATGACGTCGGCCATGATGCTGTGTGTCCTGTTGCTGGGCTGGGGGAGCGAAATTTTAACAGGAACCGTCGCCAGCTGCCCGATCCGCTCCCGGGCCGCCGGCCACGTCCCCTGCGCGGCGCTCAGCCCGCGAGCCGCAGGCGAGTCAGGCGCACATCCACGGTTACCGCCAGCCGATCGTGGGCCAACAACTTCTCCCGGCCCGCTGCGCTGGCCCGGTACAGGTGCGGCGTCATTGCAAGCAGGTCGGATATGGCCTGCCGGTCCACCAGTGTCATGGGGTAGGTGACGGTGTCCACGGCCACCCGGGTGAAGCCCTCGGGCAGGGCGGCTACAGCATCGGCGGGGGGTTTCAGCGTCGGGTAGATGATCTCGCGCATTTCCCGCAGGTGCGCAGGCCCGGGGTCCGCCAGCAGCAGCTCGCCACCGGGTTTCAGCACCCGGGCAAACTCCGGGTAGACCGGGAAACCGAACAGGCACAGCACGCGGTCCAGGCTGTGCGCGGGCACCGGCAGCCGCGCGTTGCTTCCCACCACCCAGGTCGGGCGCGGATCGGCGCGCGCCGCAGCCAGTACGGCCCATTTGGAAATATCCAGCCCCAGCAGTGCGAGCGCTTGCCCGAAGCCGGCGGCAGCGGCCAGTTGCCGCAGGTAGTAGCCCTCGCCGCAGCCCGCGTCCAGGCAGCTTACCGACGCCTCGGCGGGCAAGCCCCGCAATGCCGCCGCGGCCACCGCGACAGCCAGCGGCTGGTAGAACCCCGCCTCCAGAAAGCGCGCCCTGGCCGCCACCATCTCGCGGCTGTCGCCCGGGTCCCGGGAGCGCTTGTTCTGCACCGGCAGCAAATGCACATAACCCTGGCGGGCAATATCGAAGCTGTGGCCGGCCGGGCAGCGCCAGCTCGCCTCGACGCGCTGCAGCGGGTCACCGTCCAGCGGGCAAACCAGGCTTTCGAATCCGGTGATACTCATTGGAGCTGTTTCAGCGCAGCGGCACCCCGGTAATCCAGCCGTGCAGCGAATACAGTGCCACATACAGGGCCAGGCCGGCGGCGAAGGCCACCCAGTTGAGGTCTCCCAGGGCCAGGCGGCAGCGCCCGCTGGCCAGCGCCGCGAAGGGAATGAGCGAGGTCGTGCGGTAGAACGCCTGCCAATCCGGGTCGTCGAGCTTGCGCCGCCGCGCATCGATGGACAGCATGCCAAGCCCGCTGACCAGGCCGATGGTACCCGCGAGAATCACGGTGGCGACATCACCATTCGCCAGCAGGTGGGCAACGGACCAGAGCAGGAAAGCCCACTGCACCGGGTGGCGTGTAATGTGGAAGATACCGGCAATGTCCTGCCGGACCGCCGAGGCCATGCCCACCGCAGTGGGATTCTTCGACAGCAGCCCCATCGCCAGCAGCACCGAGGACACCAGCATCAGGCCCGAGGCGACCAGGTGCAGCGCGCGCGACGGATACCAGAGATAGTGATCGTGCGGCACCACGCTGTAGGCGTAGATCATCAGCCCCAGGGTCGACACAGCCACCAGGGAGTACAGCCCCTGATAGGCTCGCTCACCAAGGGATGAGAACAACATCCCCCTGAGCGGAGTGCCGGAGATGCCGAGATGCGTTGCCAGGAAGGCGAGTGCGGCGATGGCGAGCAGTTCCATTGGATTCCCCCGGTTGCGGCTGCTGTAGAGCAGTCTAGTCCAGTGTGGCCGGGTTCTCCTACGGCTGTATTGGCTGGGTAGCGCCAGATCTAGATCTGATGTCTCTGCCTTTCCTCTCGTCCCAGCCACTGCCGCCAGTCCTGCTCCAGCCGGGGCAACCCGCCGGGGTAGGCGGCATCCAACTCGGCGGGCGCGGAAAACGGCCGGCAGAAGTGGGCCTCCGCCTGCTGGATCACCTGCTGCAGCCCGTACATACCGGGCGCCCCCTCCAACAGGAAATGCACCAGTGACCAGGCGATGGCGTAGTTCAGGCTGCGGTCGGGGCCATAGAACTCGTCCCGGTCGATGGCGAGATAATCGGAAAGTGCGGGTAACGCCCTGTTACGCAACAGGGTCATGTGGACGTCATTCACGCTAGCGACGCCGGTCTGGTCCCTGACCTGCAGCGTCTCAAAATACTCTGCCAGCCCCTCGGTCAACCAGGGTGGGGTCGGACCGAGGTGGCTTGCTGTAATAAGGTGGGACACTTCATGAAAGGCTACCGCCAGGTTGCGGGCCGGCTCACTGGAATCAGCCTTCACAACCGCCTGGTGGTTGCTCATGCGGTAGAAGCCCTGAACCGGGCCGCGTCCGGGGGGAATAGGCCCGTAGTATGCATCAAAGCGGGCGGCACTTCCGACCATCAATAGGCGAATACGCGACTGGCGCAGGCGCTGTTCGCCGAGGAAGAAGTGCCAGACATCGTACATTCGCTTTGAACCTGCAGCGATCTGCCCATCGAAGCCCGGCGGCAAGGTGAAGTCCTCGGCGAGGATTTCGTAGCTGAAATCCTGCTTTGCCATGCCAAGATCCACCACAGTCGCGATATACCCGTGCGGCCGCTTGTCCGCCATGTGGGTCTGGCCGTTGTCGTCAACCCAGCGGTAAAAGACCTGGTGATCCGCATCACGCCGCGACTTCGTCCGCGGTCGGGCGCATGCCTGCTGGTCCTCCCGCGTGTGATCGAACCCGACTCTCGCAGAAGCTCTGTCGGCGGCAGCGGACTGACCCGACTCTGCGAAGCCCGGGGTTTCTGGAAGGATGGTCACTGGCTGCCGCCACCAGTCCTCAATCCGCACAACCAGAGTTTCCAGTACCGCAAGCGGCACCATTCCCGTGCCGCCGCGTAGCCACAGGGAGAACAGCAGGGCAGCAATACACAGTGACAGTAAAAGGCCCCAGTAATGGACTCCCTTCACAAGACCGCGCCTGCAGCGCCGCTAGACGCCACCCTGGAGTTGGCGATCCAGCTCCCTGGCCATGCTGGGCTCAAGCTCGAGCGCGGAGGCGAGCTGGTCCAGCCAGGCGCGCTCCATGGGGTTCTGTTCATCGATGATGGCGGCGCTGACCAGGTACATTTCACGGCGGGCCTGGGGGGAGTCGGCGGCGCCCGCCAGGGCTGATGCATCCAGTGGCGCGTCGAACTGCTGCTGGATCCAGGCGTGCAGTTCATCGTCGGGCCCCAGCTTCTCGATTTCCTGTGTCAGCAGGGCGCGCTCACTGCCGTCCACGTGACCATCGGCGCGAGCCGCCATGATCATCGCCTGCAGAATCTCCAGGCCGCGCCGCTCCTGGGCCTTCCCGTGCAACTGCTCCAGCGGCTGTCCCTGCTGGGCAGCCGCACCCTGCACAGGCGCACCCTGCCGGGCACCGCCCTGATAGTTCTGGTAGGCTTTCCAGGCCAGCGCCCCGACGCCGGCCACGGCACCGTACTTGAGCGCCTTGCCGCCCAGCTTGCGCCCGCGCTTGGAGCCCAACAGCAGGCCGAGGGCGCCACCACCCAAAAGGCTTTTCATATCGATCCCGCTGCCTCCAAGACCCTGGCTTACTCCAGTCTGGTTCGTGAGCTCACTGCCACCCGCAGATCCCGGGGGATTTGCCGCCTGCCCGCCGGTAGCCTGTTGCATGATCTGGTTCAATATGGACATTGCGTTCATTCAAGTCTCCTGAAGAGTATCCCGAAGCCCGGATGCAGATGCGCCCGGGCTTCGCTGTCAGACATTACGCAGCGTGATCTGTTGCAGATGAAGCGGCGATCAGAGCATGTTCCTGCCATCGAAATGGCGCACGGGGACTCCCTCCACTGAACCGTCCTGCAACATCCTGAAGTTCACGGCAATCCTGCGTTTGGGTGAGCCGGGCAGCGTCCTGTAGTGCGTTACGCAGCCACAGTTTGCGCAGCGCACGAACTCCAGCTCCCTGTCGCCCCAGGCGTAGACGCTCTCACCGTCAGCCAATACCTCGATCTTCACCGCTTCGGGCGGGTAGTAACCCCAGAGCGCCTGGTACCTGGAGCAGATGGAACAGTTACAGGATGTCACCTGGGCGGGTGGCTCAACCTCGATGCTGATATTCCCGCAATGACAGCTGGTTCTCACAGCGCCCTCCTTATACGGGCTTGGCCGTATCGCCCACTATGCCTGATCGCGCTCTTCACATAGCTGAAGCTGCTCACCAAACGTGTGCTCCTGCTCCAGATCGCGAACCCACCAGTTCAAGAGCCCCTTGCGATCGCTCTCACTGGTGAACGTTACCCCCTTGCGCTCCATGTCCCGCACAGCATCTTCCATGTTGTCGACTTCCAGCGACATCAGGAAAAACCCTTCGCCCCTCTCCCGCAAGTGCCTGCCGGGCGCCAGATCGAAATCCGTGGGCTGGACCAGGACGAACCATTGCTCGCCCACCCTGGCCCTGGCGGTCACCACGCCCCTTTGTGGCAATTCATCCTTCTCGAAGACATGGCTACCCAGGATCTTCTCGAAGTGGGCGATGCCGTCATCCAGGTTTTCCACGACGAAGTTTATGTGATGAATGCGTTTTATACCCATTTTCATCTCTACAATAGTCCCGCTCCGCGAAAGCGAGGTCACCAAGCTGCATAGAACCGTCCATCGGACTGCGTTTGCGACCAGCCGGCTCGCAACTTCAGAACCACCCGTGGGCGTACCACATCCAAATTGCCATACCCATCATTATCAGGTTCTCGGTCAGCGACACAAACCCAAGGGGGACGTTGCTGGCGCCGCCAACACAGGCACACTTGATTGCGCGCTTGTCTAAATAAACCGCCTTGAAAACTGACACTGCACCCACAGTGCCAATAGTAAGTGCCAGGGGAATCGACAGCCAATTCAAAAGACCACCCACCATCAACACACCAGCCAGCCCTTCAGCGTAAGGATAAATGTAGCTATAAGGTACCCAACGCTGTGCAAGCAAGTCATAGTTGAGGAACATGGTTGAGAAACTCTCGATGTTCTGTAGCTTTAAAAGCGCAAGAACAACCATCGACAGTGCAATAAACAGCTCCGCAGACTCCACTCTAAGCCAACTCCCAAACATTCCAAAATTCAGGGCCAGCGCGGTCAGTGCCGTCATTGCAAAGAGCGCAACCACCGGCCGGTAACTCGTTGCATCCGGATCCGGGGCCGGCTTGCCCAGGTACTCCCTTACCGCTTCGTAGCCACCGATGCGCTCGCCATCAATAAACACCTGCGGGGTGGTTTTGACGGCATGCTCTGCCTTGAACGTGTCTATATCGTCGCGTGACGCCAGATGATGGTCTTCCACAGAAAAGCCGGCCTGATATAAGAGATGTAGTGTTTTCAAGCCATAGGGGCATTGATGCTTCGGGGTCATCATGCGGTACAAAATCGCCTTCTTGCTGCCTGTATTCACGATAAAACTCCTTTGGTTGTAAATCCCGATGTACAGGCTAAACTCCGTACCATGGTACAGAGTCAAGGGTCTCACATGTTCACTATCGGAAAGTTGGCAAAGAGTGCGGGCGTAGGCGTGGAAACCTTACGTTTCTATCAACGCAAAGGCTTGCTGCACGTCCCCGAACCTTCCGGCAAGGTCCGGCAATATGACGACTCCCACCTTGAGCGCGTTTCATTCATCAAGGGCGCCCAGGCCGCCGGGTTTTCCCTCCGGGAAATCGCACAACTCCTGGCGATGGATGCTTCCCAGGATCACCACAAGGCACGACAACTGGCGCTTGAGCGAATCAAGGCAATTGATAAGCAGCTAACGCAGCTGCGAGCCGCCCGCGGCGCACTGGAAAAGCTGGCTCACGACTGCGAACACAGTCGCCATAAACCCTGCCCCATCATTGCGTCCTTCTGCTGAGGCCATGCCCCTGACGCTCCGGCTTCGAGAACAAAGTCCGCGATCCATTCCTAGAACAGCGGCACTGTAATCAGGCAGCACCTGGCCAGTGTTCTGCTAACAGCGACACGCCAACGCCCGGAGCGAACACCCGGCAGGCCCCGGCCTCATCTACCTTGCCGGGTCAGCCATTCAGTCTGGCGGTTACCTCTATTTCCAGCTTCATGGCATCATCAAGCAGGCCGGCAATAAACACCGTGGCCGCGGGCCTGGCTTTACCGAGGTACTTCTTGAATACCGGCCAACAGGGTTCGAAGTCCTGCTTGTTGGGGTAAATGTAGTGAACCCGGACAATGTTGTCGATGCTGCTGCCCGCCTCGATCAGAGCCTTTTCTATGTTCTTGAAACACTGGTCGGCCTGCTCCGCCGGGTCAGTGGATATCGACATGGTGTCGTAGTTGTAGCCCGTGGTCCCCGAGACAAAGACGTAGTCACCGTCGACGACAGCGCGTGAATAGCCGATTTTGCCTTCAAATTCTGAGCCGCTGGAAATGTGCTTCCGGTTCATGGTGTTTTCCTTGATACATAGTTTTCCGCCAGGCGGCGGGCCTGAACAAGCGCGGGTTACCCGCAGTAGCGGAGCAGAACCCAGGCGTGGCGTTCGGGTTAGGGATGGGAAGGCCGGGGCACGCTGACGGCAGTGACTGACTCGCTATGAGTTACCGTTTTCAAGAACAGACCGCCACAGTTCGAACATTCCGGAGCCGAACAGGTAGAAGTATATGCTGATTTCCCTGAACTGGTCTTGCGAACATTTGCCAAGCGCTATCGTCGCAGCTTCCGCTGGCGGATAGCCATAGACTCCACAGGAGATTGCGGGGAAAGCTACCGATCGACAACCATGTGCTTGCGCAAGTTTGAGCGAATTCTCGTAGGCAGATGCCAAAACGCTCCCTGGATCGCTTTCTTCCCGATACACCGGCCCGCAAGTATGTATTACATACCTGGAGGGCAGGTCCCCTGCCGGAGTTATTCGGGCCTCGCCAAAAGGACAGCGAACTCCGTCTACTACCCTTACCTTCCTGCACTCTTCCAGCAGGCGTGGGCCGGCCGCCCTGTGGATTGCACCATCGACGCCGCCTCCGCCAAGCATGGCGGGATTAGCCGCATTGACGATAGCATCCACCTCTGCCCTGGTGATGTCGCCTTCGATAAGCTTGATATTATTCATAGCCTCCTTTCACCAGGCTTCCTCAACCACGCGAGTACTCTTGTGTCATTACGCGATTGGCGATCAGCATAGTTTAACCAGCATTTTGGTGCTGAACGCTTCAAGCAGGCGCAGTTTACTGCGCCCGGTTGCTTGACTTGTTAAAAGTTGATTGCTCCAAACGTTCAGCAAGCCATACTTTGATAATGGACTGGCGCGTGACACCTAGACGCGAAGCTTCTTTATCTAGGGACTCGATCATCCAAGCAGGAAAATCAACGTTGACTCGCCTCTGAGTTTGATTGGGGCGCTTTATTGTTGATAGATCAAGCTCATCGACGATATCCGATTGGTTATCGTCGAATTTCTTATCCAGTGATTTAGCTTTCATACAGTGCCACCTCAGTTTCTCGAGACCGCCTGACAGATATAATCCGAATCTTATCCTTACGGATCATGCAGACCACCAAGGACCTGGGCTCGTCATCTGACTTAGCCATAATTTCAATAAAATCAGGTTCTTGCAAGATAGCTTGGGCTTCAAAAAAGTCAATCCCATGCTTTTTCCGGTTAGATTCACTCTTCTTTGGATCGACTTCGAACGAATACACAGGTATAGAAAATAGCTTTATGGAGGGGCTGGCAAGATGTAGTTTTAGACTTTTAACGCCGCGTTCAGGCGCAGCCTACCTTAGGCGCATTTTTGCGCAAAAATGGAACGTAGCGACCACGTAAAAAGATGCACAAGGTAAGCCGCCTCACTGCAGCGCTTTGTTAGCTTTACCGACCAGCCAACCCTGAACTATCTCATCATCTTGTTGGGTAATGACAGCCATGGATGGATGGCTTCTCGCCGAAACCTCAGCCACTGAAATATACCCATTAGATATTTCCTTATAGCTTTCAGGCGGAGCGACTGGATCGCTACTCGAAACTAGAATAAGTGTTGGTATTCTGTTTCTAACGAGCAACGGGATTATATCTGTTTGCTCCAATGTTACACCTGCACCTTTCAACGCTTTACCAGCACCCTCTTCGATTGAAGATCTAGGGATCAAAGTGGACCAGAAGGGAGAGTAAGCCTCTATATAATTTACTGCTGCCTGATCAAATCTTATCATTGGGGCTTGAAGCACTAACCCAACTATATCTCTTCTCATGTCAATCAATCGGGTTGCAGCAACTGCACCTAATGAGTTACCAACAATAAGAATATTTTTCTCCGGATGATCCAGCTTCTCTATTAGCTCGTTTATAACATTGCTATCTTCTACACCAAAGCGAATTCCTGGAGAGGAATCTCCGTGACCAAGAAGATCGGGGAGCAAAACATCAAAACCAAGAAACCTGAAATATAACGCGGAATTCACCATGTATTCTTTAGATGCCCGAAACCCATGTATTAAAACAACTAAACCAGAGTAGACGTTTGTAGACTCTCTCTGGATTTCTAGCTGATTTACTTCATTCTGACCATTTACATGAAGCTCAACGCGATAGCTTAATTTTTGCTTGTTGGACAATGGCTTTGCCGTCAAGTAACTGATACACAATTCCGTTTTCTTGGAACAAAATTCAGATTCATAGAATCCTTGGTCGCGCAATGTTTCGCGACTTGCAATCTGTTCGTAACCAAAGCTTTGTTGACTAGAAATATAGCTAGATAACGCCGATGAACACCCAGCTAAAGGTAAAATACACGCGAGTATAACACCTCTCAAAATCATAATTATCAACTCATACCCATCGTGACTAGCCGCAAGCTAACGCCATGCTCACCGGGTAAATTTTTGATGGCGACTTTTGTGCGGCTTCTTGCACAAAAGATGACAGCGAAAATTTGTCCCGTGTAGCTGATTGTTATGCCTCACGGCCAATCCTCCCCACTATTCGGTGGA
>JBFHFJ010000081.1:0-12179 GCA_041583655.1 Haliea sp.
AGATTTTCGCGAAACCGGTGCTCATCGAAGTCCGGGTCGGAGACGTGGATCATGCTGGCCTGGGAAAACGCCGAGAGCATTTTGTGGGTACTCTGGGTGACGTAATCCGCCGCGCAGTCCAGCGCACAGGGGCGCAGCTCGGGGTGGAAGCGACCGTGTGCATACCAGGCCTCGTCCACCAGTACCTTGATACCGGCCGCGTGGGCGTGGGCAATGATCGGCGCCAGGTCGTAGCGGAACCCGTCGTAGGTGCAGCTGGTCAACACCAGCAGGCGGGCATCGGGATGGGCGTCAATCGCATCCAGGACCCGCTGTCGCGGCACCGGGCCATAAAACCCGAAGCGCGGATTCAGGGACGCGGCAAGGTAGACAGGCTGCGCCCCAAACAGGACCACCGCGTGGTGCACCGATTTATGGCAGGCCTGGTCGAGAATCACCTTGCCGCCGGCACCGAGCAGCTGCTGCATGATCACCTTGTTAGCCGTTGACGTGCCGTTGGTGACGAAAAAGGTGTGCCGGGCGCCGAAGGCCTGGGCTGCCAGCTCCTGCGCCTCCTGAATCACGCTGTGCGGCTCCAGCAGGGAATCCAGTGACTGCACCGACACCGACAGGTCGGTGTTGAAAATATGCTCGCCCATCATCTGGTAGAAGTCGCTGACCCAGGGGCTGTCGCGCAGGCTGTCGCCGCCGGAGTGACCGGGGGTGTGCCAGGCGTCCTTGGCACTGTATACGTAGTCGCGCAAGGTATCTGCAAACGGCGTGCGGGCGCGACGCTGGATCGCGGTCCTCACCTGGCGGTAGAGATGCGCCGGCTTGCTGTCCAGGCGATCAAGCAGCTCCACCTGCAGCTGCCCGTAGTCCGTGCCCGCCTCCGGCATCAGGTACAGATCCAGCTCCGGACGCAGCTGCGCCACGCCGGCGATGGCCTGCGCTGCGCCGGCCAGTGTGACCGCATCGAATACCAGCGCCTGCAGCAGGCCGTCCTCGCTGGCCAGACTGTGAGCCTCCGCGGTGTCGCGGGCGTGGACAAACTGCAGCTCCGCTTGCTGCGTACTGCGCTGCTCTCCCGCCGCGCAGCGGTTGAGCTCCGTCACCAGGCCGGTGGCAAAGGCATGGTCGGTACTGACTAGGGCAATACGGGCATGCCGCTCACGCATGGTAGGCCTCGGGGTCCAGGCGCCGCATTTCGGACTCGATCCAGCGTTCAACCTCCTCCATCAGCTCGCCGGGCCTGCGGTCCACCGCGGACACCGGCGTGCCAATGGAGACATCGATCACCCCGGGGCGGAGCGCGAATGACCGCCGCGGCCAGCAGCGCCCGGAGGTGACGGCTATCGGGATAACACTGGCTCCGGTGGCGACTGCCAGCCGGGTAGCGCCCGTCTTGTAGCTACCCTTGGCGCCGCGCTCGGTGCGGGTGCCCTCGGGGAACATTATGATCCACTTGCCGCGATCCATCAGGACCCTGCCCTGTGCAGCCACTTTGGCCCAGGCCTCCGAGCGTTTGCTGCGGTCGATGTGGACCATCTTCAGCCGCGCCAGGCACCAGCCAAAAATCGGGATATACAGCAGCTCATGCTTGAATACGTAGGCGAGCGGGTGCGGTGTCATGCTGGGGAAGAAAAAGGTCTCCCAGGTCGACTGGTGCTTCGGACAGAGAACAATGCGACGCATGTCCTCGGCCTTGGGCAGGTTCTCCGCCCCGTGTATCCGGTACCGCACCAGTCCCACTATTCTGGCTGCGGCAATGACGCCGCGCAGCCAGGGCACCGCAAAGGTCCACCACAGCCGGGTGTCGTTCATGAACAGGGAGCAGACAATGAGGCCGAAGCCCATCGGAATAACGCTAACCACCATCCACAGAAACACCAGCACAGAGCGCAGGGTATTCACAGTTCACCGCCCTCGGCAACGGGTACCCCGGCACTGGCGAGAAACTCCGCGATGTTGGCATAGGCCTCTTCCGCCTCGGGCAGCTCGGGCGTGAATATCTGCCAGACGTGCACCATGTGCGGCCAGGTTTGCAGCTCGACCGGCGAACCGGCTTCCTGAGCCTTCGCGACATAGCGTCGAGCGTCATCGAGCAGCATTTCCTGCTCACTGGCCTGGATCAGTACCGGCGGCAATCCCGCCAGGTTGCCACGCAAGGGGGACACATCGGCATGCGCGGGCACAATACGGTTGTTTAACCAGGTCAGCCAGAGGAGCAGCGTCTTCGGAACGCGAGACATCCAGCCGAACATCGGGCCCAGCATGTGATCAGTCCCCAGGTTCGTGCGCATGCTGGGCCCGCTCATGGTGACGTCCGTGGATGGCGAGAAGGCGATTGCCGCATCGGGAGCCCTCAGCCCTTCATCGCGGATCCACGCCAGCAGGCCAAGGGTCAGGCTGCCGCCGGCAGAATCCCCTGCGACCATGCCGTAGTCCAGCGGTTCGGGGCCTCCGGGGCCATTGACCAGCAGCCAGCGCCAGGCGTTGCGACAGTCCTCTATCCCGTCGCGGCGCCGGTGTTCGGGCAGCAAGCGATAGTCCAGGGAAAACACCGCTGCGCCGGTGAGGCGCGCCAGGCGGTCGGTGACGGTGCGGTGGCTGCGCGGGCTGCCCGCGAGCCAGGCACCACCATGTATATACAGCAGGCGCCGCCGCGGATCACAGCCCGGCGCCAGTACCCACTCCCCGCGCAACTGGCCCTCGGCAACTTCCTGAAACTGGCAGGCAAACTCGATACCGTCGCTGAGGGAATCCATGTAGCCGCGAATCGCCTGCAACCTGTTGCGGCCGTGAAGCGCCCGTCCGGAGCTGGCAAACTCGCCCAGTTTTGCCAGTACCGCCCCATGCTCCGGACTGGGCTTGCCCTGGGGGGCGGGCAGTGGCGGTGCATCGTAGCGGGACAAATCCTCGCCACGCAGGAACAGAATGCTGAAGGCGAGCAATGCCAGAATCGCCAGGATAAACCAGACCATGAAAACACTCCGGGGGAAACGAGGCCTGCATTAAACCAGAATGCCGGCGCGCTGCACAACGGAGGCAGGGGCCGGCGCAGAGCTATGATTCTGCTCCGGGGCCGTTATACTGGGGCATTTTGGTCGGGCAGACGGGTCCCACTGCAGGCACTCATCACTGTGAAGAAAACACCGAGCAAGGCGGAACTGCGGGAAGCGTTGGAAAACGAAACCCGGCGCTTCCTGCAAAAGGGCGGAGAAGTTGAATCCGTACCCCAGGGAATCAGCGGCAAGGACCCGCTGGCGGCACCTCTGTACCTGACCCGCCGCCTGTTCCTGGAACCCCGGGCCGAACGCACACTGGTGCCGGAGGTGGTAGCCGCCATAGAACAACGCCGCAAGGCACTGCTCAAACGCAACCCGGGCCCCAAACGCAGCCGCCGGCCGCAACCCCGGCGCAAAACACTCTACGACGACTTCGGCGAACCCCTGCGCCGTATCTGGGTGGAGGAGTAGACCTACTCCTCCACAGGTTCACTGCCCTCTGCAGGTGTGTCATCGTACTCGGCGACGCCGCTTGCGCCATCCACGGCGAAGGCAAACCGGTCCTGGGGGATGTACACGGTCAGGCGCTGCCCGCCCACAAGTTCCCCCGCGCGATAATCCTTGCCGTCAATCCGTGCGCGCCAGTTTGGCCCCACCCGCATACTGGTCTGATGGCCGCGGCTGCCATCGGTATGCAGCGTCCGCAGGGTCAGGCGATTGCCACTGACCCGCAGCACCTCTACTTCCGCCCGGGCATAGAGCACACCATCCTTCTCGTAGACGCCCTGGCAGATCTGGTCTATGTCCGGGTAGCTCTCGTGGACGGCCGCGGACCACTTCAGCGAGGCGCATGTGGGTAGGCGGGTCTGGATGTCGTACTGGGCCAGCGCGACCGGCGCCCCCAGTAACACCATGAAGACCAGCTGCACTGGTCGCGGAAATAGTCTGCTGCTGGTTCGCATCGTGCCCTCCACCGCCTGCCCCGGCACGGGCGACCCCCGCCCGTCAGCGGAGATTCTATACCCTAGCCCAGCCCCGCGCGACCGGCACGCCCGCGCATCCGCCGCCGGGGGTCTATACTGGCGGCAGGGCGTGGAGAAATCTGCGCGCGGCCGCTGGACGTATACACCCTCACCAAGTCACTGAGGTTCCAGGCACATGATAGTGCTGCATGAGAAAATCGATGTACCGCGCCCGGTCCGGGAGGCCTTCGACTATATCAAGGATTTCCGCACGACCGCCGAGTGGGATGCCACCGCCATCGCAGCCGAGAAGCTGAGCGCGGGGCCGGTCGCCGTGGGCACACAGTTCAATATCACCTGCGAACTGCCGGTGGGCTCTGTGGATCTGCTTTACACCGTGACCCACCTGGACCCCGACAAGACTCTCGAACTCCACGGCACATGCCGGCTGTTCGAAGTCAACGACGTGATTCATTTTTCCGAGACCGCCACGGGCACCCACATAGACTACCGGGCCACCTTCAACTTCCGGGTCCCCCTGGGGCCGGCGCTGGGAGCGCTGCGTAAAGGCATGGAGAGGATGGGCTACAACTCCGTGCAGGGCATGAAGCGGGCACTGGAGGACGATTACCCTGCCCCGAGGATTTCCGCAAGCAGCGCCCGCGCCGACCGCTGGCTCCTGCCCGGCGTCGCCCACTTCAGTCGCCGTGGATACAATAAGGGGCGCCCGCACTGGAACCCGATGTCAGCCTGGATGGGAGACAAGCACGTGGTGATCACCGGCGCCAGCTCCGGGCTCGGGCTGGCTACCGCCCGGGCCCTGGCCGAGCGGGGAGCGACACTCACCCTGGTCATTCGCAACGAGGCCAAAGCGGGCGAGCTGGTGAATGAATTACAGCGCGACACGGGCAACACGGCGATCTTCGTCGAGGTGGCCGATCTCAGTTTGATGACCGAGGTACAACGCCTGACTGAACGCCTGCTGCGCCGTGGCCGGCCGATTGACGTACTCATCAACAATGCAGGGGCGCTCTTCAATCCCCGCGGCGAGACGCCGGAAGGTATCGAACAGAGCTTCGCCCTGCTGCTGCTTAGCCCCTTTCGTCTTACCGAGGGTCTGCGCCCGCTACTCAAGGCAGCGCCGCAAGGCCGGGTGGTCAACGTAGTTTCCGGGGGCATGTACTCGCAGCCGCTGCAAGTGGAGAAACTGGTCGCGCGGGAGGAAGGTTATTCCGGCAGCGTCGCCTACGCCCGCTGCAAGCGAGCACTGATGGTACTGACCGAGCAGTGGGCGCAGGAATGGGCGAGCGATGGCATTGTGGTCAATGCCATGCACCCGGGCTGGGCTGACACTCCGGGCGTGGAGACCGCGCTGCCCGGATTCCACAGGCTCACCCGGCGCATCCTGCGCAGTCCGGAGGAAGGCGCGGACACTATCGTCTGGCTGGCGGTGGCCACAGAGGCGGGCAAGGTGACGGGCAAGCTTTTCCTGGACCGTGAGCCGCGAACCACGCACCTGCTCGCCCGGACCAGGGACAGACCAGCGGAGCGCGACGCCCTGCAACCTTTCCTGCGGGACTTCTCCGCCGCCTCGCTGCGCAACAGCGGGCGGAGAACCACAGCCGGGCACGGGCCCGGCAGCGCAGCAAACCGGAGGCACGGGCTGAGCAGCTGAACCACCACTGCTGATACCGCCGCAGCGGCTTGCATAGGGGAGCCGCTGTGGCTACGGTTAACGTCCACCCCGGGGACGACAACCATGAGCGAAGACATTACACCCTTTACCATAGCCATCCCAGAGGCCGACCTCGCCGACCTGCGCCAACGCCTGGCCCTGACCCGCTGGCCCGACCGGGAAACCTGTGATGACTGGAGCCAGGGTATCCCGCTGGCCTACACTCGCGAGCTCGCGGAATACTGGGCCCGCGACTACGACTGGCGCCGCTGCGAGGCGGAAATGAACGCCTGGCCACAGTTCCGCACCCGCATCCGCGGCCAGGATATCCACTTCCTCCACTTTCGCTCGCCCCACCCGGAAGCCATGCCGCTCATTATCTCCCACGGCTGGCCCGGGTCCATCCTGGAATTCCGCCACATTATCGATGCGCTGGTGGACCCCGTGGCTGACGGCGGTGACGCCACCGATGCCTTCCATCTGGTCATCCCTTCGCTCCCGGGTTACGGGTTTTCCGGCAAGCCGACTACCACCGGAACCTCGGTGGAAGTGATCGGGCGTATGTGGGGGGAGCTGATGGCGCGGCTGGGTTACGAGCGCTATGTGGCCCAGGGCGGTGACTGGGGCAGCATGATCACCCAGAGCATGGGCCAGACGGAAACTGCGCACTGCGCGGGTATTCACGTGAACATGCCCATCGTGGCACCCGACCCGGACACGATGAACAACCTCAGCCCGCAGGAGCAGGCCGCACTGGAGTCGATCAACTTCTACGGACAGTGGGACTCGGGTTATTCCAAGCAGCAGTCCACGCGGCCGCAAACCCTTGGCTACGGTCTGGCAGACTCACCGGTGGGCCAGATGGCCTGGATTATCGAGAAGTTCTACGCCTGGACCGACTGTGAACAGGACGGAGTCAAACACCCGGAGAATGTAATCGAGCGCGACGAGCTGCTGGATAACGTGATGATCTACTGGCTCAACAACGCCTCCGCCAGCTCGGCCCGGCTCTACTGGGAAAGCTTCGGCAGCCCCAATCTCGAGCCGATCACCATGCCGGTGGGCTGCTCGATTTTTCCCAAAGAGATTTTTCGCAGCAGCAGACGCTGGGCGGAAAAGCGTTTCCCCCAGCTTATCCACTGGAACGAACTTCCCGTTGGCGGCCACTTCGCAGCCCTTGAACAGCCACACCTGATGATCAGCGAGCTGCGGGATTGCTTCCGCCAGTTGCGCTGAACACCGCCACGCAGCAGGACAAGCCCATGTTTCCAGACCACGATGGTAGCGAAACGATTTTCAACCCATTCACCTCCGAGGAGGTTTCCCCGCCGTTTTCTCCCCACTGGGAGGCCAAGCGAAGGGCCGCCCAGGCCCTGCGGGAATTGATTGATGTGCTGGTCACCAGCGATGCGCCAACCGGGGACATAGACGCCCTGGCCGATGTGGTGGAAGCGCAGGCAGCTGCCCTGGCCGCCGGGCCGCGCCTGCGTGGACTGTTGGCATTCCTGCACGACGGCAAGCACGGCGGTCACGGTGAAGTAAACCATGAACTGAATGCCCTGGGCGGCTGGAGCAATCCCCTGTCACCGCAGCTGAACATGTGGCTGAAGGGCAACCAGGCGTTTGGCACCGTGCGCTGTGGCTACGCCTACGAAGGTCCCCCGGGGTTCATCCACGGAGGTTTTGTCGCCGCCATTTTCGACCAGTTCCTGGGCATGGCGCAGCTGGCAGGCAAGAATCCTGGCATGACCGGCACGCTGAGTGTGCGCTACCACCGCCCCACGCCGCTCAACACCGACCTGGAGCTCAGTGCGCGCCTGCAGGAGAGCGTGGGCCGGAAAACCGTGGTGAGCGGGGAAATGCACGCGGAAGGGGTACTCACCGCCAGCTGCGAGTGCCTGTTCGTCAGGCCCAGAGAAGCCCTGCTGCAGAGGAGCTGAGCGCGTCCGGAAAGCCTGCTTCAGTCGTCCAGTGCGTCCCGGGTGTTCAGGCTGGCGGAAAACGGCACCGGGGTGAAAGGGCCGTCCAGATCATCGTCGCGGTCAACCATGGCACCGCGTGCCCGGCCCGACGTGGGTGCCGGGTTCGACACCGCTGGCGCCTTTCCCTGCCCCGCCACTGAGGGACGCCGGGCGAAACTGAATCCCGGAGCGTCCAGCGGATGCGCCTCACGGGAACGGGTCTCGCGCGCCACGACGGGCTCAGGGTCACCGAGTGCCGGCGGCGGTGCCTGGCGGCGGCGGCGCTCCACAGCCGGTTCGCGAGTCTGCCGGGCAGCTCTGCCAATGAAGGACAGATCCTCCAGCAACACTTCCGCACCTGCCTGCATCGGGTCCGGGGCATAAGCGGCCGCCCCACCGGTTCCGGCCTGTGCCGAGGTCAGCAGAACTTGCACCGGCGGCAACTCCCGCAGCTGTTCCATTTCCGGCGCCTGCGCGTCGGATTCCCCGGACAACGGCTCCGGGGGCGCCTCAGGTTGCAGGGCCCGCTGCTTCAACACCTCGTTGGCACAGTCCGACCAGCGGCCAAAATGCGCGGAGAGGGACGGGTCGGGCATGCGGTGCTTGCGAAAATTGCGCTGCGCCTCCATGAAACGCTGCTTCACCGCCCGATAGTGGTAGATATGATCCTCGATCTGCAAGGGCAGCAGGTCCGCTCCCCCGCGTATGATCAACATGCGCGGCGGCAGGACCCCCTGCAGGCTATGCAGCAGGTCGGCGAGGAAGCACAGGCGGAAGGCGGAGTGCAGGTTGGTCTTGCCCTGGGTGTCGCAGGGTACGTAAAGGTAATCACCCAGTTCGGAGTAGCCGCTGGTTTTCATCAGCAGGTTGCTGGAGCCTGCGAGCGGCCCGACGGCCAGCTGGCCGTTGACGATGAAATCGGCGCCTTCCCCCATCGCCGCCAGGGTCGCACTGCGACGCATGGCCTCGGTCTCCTCCCAATCCACCAGCACGACCTTGCGCCCCTGCGAGCGCAGCATGCCGGCGACGTCGTCCTGGCGGAGCATGGTATTGCCCGGTGCCGCACTGCCGGCATCGGGCTGGATGCCGTGCCCCGGATTCTCCAGGGTGAGGCGCTCCATCCAGGAGGCAAAGGGGGACTCCTTGAACAGGACCAGGTCTTCGGAGGTATAGGTAATCGTATTGTCGACACTGTAGCGATACATTTGGCGCGGCTCCCCCTGTGCGCAACCCCGGACTGACTGCCTGGCCCGGTCAGGACGTTATATCGGATCGTGCCTGCGCTGTCCACGCGGGCCACCGGTATCGCTCAGCGCCGCTTGTACACCCGGGCACCATTGACCCAGGTCCCGTCCACCTGCAGCTCGCGCAGGGCGTGGGAATCCCGCAGCGGGCTCCCGTTCAGCAGCACCAGATCAGCATACTTGCCCGGTTCCAGCGAGCCGCGATTGTCTTCCTGGAAGATTTGCCAGGCGGCATCGATGGTAACCGCCCGCAGTGCAGTCATCACATCGACCCGCTGCTGCGGGCCTAGTACATCGCCTCCGGCGGTTTCCCGATACACCATGCTCCAGACCGCCTGCAGGGGCCGCATCGGCGTGACCGGCGTGTCCATGTGGGAAGTGAAGCGCAAACCAGCTTCCTGTGCCCAGGCCGCGGGGCTGATCTGCGCGGCGCGCTCGGGACCGATAAAGATATCCCGGTGACGGTCGCCCCAGTACCAGGTGTGCGCAGCAAAGAAACTCGGTGTCACACCTAGCTCCGCCATGCGAGCAATCTGGTCCCTGCGGGCCATTTGTGAGTGAATCAGGATAAAGCGTGGATCCGCCACGGGGTGCGCAGCCTGGGCGGCGGCGAACGCGTCCAGGATGTCGTCAATGGAGGCGTCGCCATTGCCGTGCACCGCTATCTGGTAGCCGCCACGGTGCAGGGCCAGCACCTGCTCGAACAGGCGCTCGCGGAGCACCGCGGGATAGCCGCGGTAGTCCTCATCGCCGTGGTAGGGCGTATGGTAGGGCCGGGTCAGGTAGCCGGTGAAGCCCTGGATACTGCCGTCGGCGATAATCTTCACCGCGCCCATCTGCAGCCGTTCGCGCTCGAAATCCGCGGGGTGATAGTTGCCCTCGGCAATCAGCTCGCGAAAGTCCTCTTCCATGGGAAACAGCAGCAGGCGCAGGGGAATGACACCGAGGCGACTGGCCAGGGACAGGCCGCGCGCCATGTCGGGCGCCACCCCGCCGGCCTGGGCGGTGGTAACCCCGTATTGCGCGTACTCGCGGACGGCGGCGCGAATCATGCCGAGGAAATCCAGGGCGCCCAGATCCAGCATCTTCGCCACGACCGGCAAGCGCGCGGTTTCCTCCAGGAGGCCGTTGGGCTCACGGGAGCCGGCCTGGCGGGCGATGACGCCTCCCTCCGGGTCCTCCGAGGCGGCGCCAATCCCCACTTGCGCCAGGGCAGCACTGTTGGCCACTACCATGTGCCCTGAAATATGCAGGATGGCAACGGGGTGCCCGGCGGACACGGTGTCCAGTTCCGCGCGGGTGGGGTGGCGCCCCTCAGCCAGCAGCGTGTCGTCATAGCCGAAACCGGTCACCCACTCCCCCTCGGGCACAGCCGCCGCGCGCTGGCGCAAGGCCGCCAGCAGGGACTCGATATCCGTGATCGTGCCCAGGGGCGGGCTGTTCAGGTCTGCCGCGACCGTGTCCAGGCCCGAAGCCGGAAAGTGGCCATGGGCATCAATGAATCCGGGGAGCAGGGTCCGGCCGCCAAGATCAATAATCTCCGTGCGGTCGGTGACCAGTGCCATGATCTCCTCGTTGCTGCCCAGCGCCTCGATCCGCTCCGCACGCACCGACAGGGCCTGGACCACCCGGTTATCCGCATCCATCGTCAGCACGTCACCGTTGACGAAAACCTGGTGTTCCGGCGCTGCCGGCAGTCTTGTCGCGATCGAAAACAGCGTGAACGCTCCAACGGCAAATGCCACGGTCACCGCCAACCAGGTTTTCCAACTCATTCCGTATCCTCTCTGCTGGCCAACCTGCAATCAGGCGGCGGTACCAATTATCACATCCGCCAGTCGCGCCCGGTGCCAGACGCCGTCCCCCCAGAGCATCTGTGAGTGTTTCTGGCGTTTGAAGTACAGATGTACATGGCACTCCCAGGTGAAACCAATACCGCCGTGACTCTGTACGGAACGGCTGCTGGCGTAGGCCGCCATGTCACTGGCGGCTGCCTTGGCCATGTGCGCATACTGGGCCGCCTTCTCCACTTCTGCATCGCAGGCGCAGGCAGCGTTGTAGACCAGGGATTTCGCCGCATCAATCTGCACCATGACCTCCACCAGCGGATGCTTCACGGCCTGGAAAAAACCCAGCGGATGATCAAACTGCTTGCGGGTACCAACGTATTCAACGGTAGTCTGCAGCTGCCACTCCGCCGCACCCACCATGTCCGCCGCCAACAGGGTCCAGATAGCCGGGAATGCTCCGTTGAGCACCGCCAGGGCGTTGCCGCTGACCTGGGTAGCCGCCGCGCCGTCAAACCGGATATGGGCCTGGTCCCGCGTGAGGTCGACGATGGCGTCCGCCTCCAGGGTGACGCCAGAGGCTGTGACAGGCAGCCAGAACAGGCCGAAACCACTACCCGTGCTGGCGCAGACCAGCAACTTGTCGCACTTGGCCGGGTCCTGCACAAACCAGGCGGCGCCGTGCAGGGCACCATCGCGATACTCCACTTCGGTGAGCGCCGGGTCCCATTCCCCCAGGCGATTGGTCAGGGCAAGGGTCGCGGCCTCGCCTGCGGCGATATCGGCAAGGGCCGCCTCCCCGTCAGCACCGCAGCCAGCCAGCACGTAGGTCGCGTTCAGGGTTCCCAGCAAGGGGCAGGGGAAGGCGGCGCGCCCCAGTTCCTCCACCAGCCCCGCCACGGCGGCCACGGGCATGCCGACACCGCCTGCAGATTCCGGCACCGCCAGCATGGTCCAGCCGAGTTCAACCAGCTGCTGCCACAGCTCGCGGTCCCAGTGACAGAGCGGCGGCCGGTCGGGATTGTGGTCCGCTGCAACCAGGGTGTGGAGTCGCTCCGTGGAGAAATGTTCGCGGAAAAACTTGCGGGCCGATTCCTTGAGCAGCGCCGCTTCCTCGCCGAAGCCGTAATTGTTGGGTTGAGCCATGATCTTGCCTCCAGATACGCGGGCGTCAGCTTACTTGGACTTGGGCAGGCCGAGCACACGCTCGCCCAGGATATTGCGCTGCACCTCGCTGGTGCCGGCTGCAATGGTCATGCCGTAGGAATTCATGTAGGCCATCGGCCACTGCCCGCCTGCGGGCGCATTGCCATCAGCCAGGTACAGGGATGAGCTCATACCCTCCACCTCCAGCGCCAGGGCGCTGATGGACTGGGCAATCTCGCTGGCCAGCAACTTGTTCTGCAGGGGCAGGCGCATGGGGTGATCCAGCAGCGCCTGAACCCGGGTGCGCCGCTGGTTCTGCTTTAACCCCTCCTCCCTGATCAGCTGCTGCATCAGCTTGTCGCGCAGGATCGGGTCATCCGCCGCCCTGCCCTGGCCGCGCCGGGTATTCTTCGCCAG
>JBFHFJ010000082.1:0-12172 GCA_041583655.1 Haliea sp.
GAGGAGCTGGGCTATGGCTTCATCCCCAACGAGGCTGGCGCCGCTTTCGGGCACGAGCAGCTGAACAAGCTGGACGAATTCACCCGGCTGCGCCAGGAGCGTTTTCGCCTGCACGATGAGTACATGGACAGCCACAGTGAGTACTTCATCAAGCCGCGTGTGTCCGACGATGTGTTTACCACCTGGATCTGTTACCCGGTCATGCTGCGTCCGGAGCTGGGCTGGAGCCGGCGCAAACTGCAGGTGCATCTGGAAGAAGCGGGCATCTTCACCCGGGTGATATTCTCCGGCCACGTTGCCCTGCAGCCGATGATGAGGGAGGTGAACTACCGCCTTGATCCCGCTGGCTACCCCAATGCCGAGCGGGTGATGCGCCACGGCCTGATGCTGCCCTGCCACCCGACCATGACCACCGAGGACTGCCAGTACCTGTACCAGGTGCTGGACGACTTCATTGCCCGGCAGTCTTGCTGAAACGCGGGGAGTTGGTCCGGGCAGATACGCCGCCGTCCACGCTCAGGCTGGCGCCGTTGATGTAGCTGGCCTGGGAGGACGCCAGGAAACAGACAGCGTTGGCGATCTCTTCGGGCTGCCCCATCCTTCCCGGTACGATCTGCGACTCCCAGGCAGCGACGCCGCCGGGCGCCTGTGCGGCGGCGGCCAGCATCCCCGGCGTGGCAATGGGGCCGGGCAGGATGACATTGCAGCGAATACCTTCCCTGGCCTGTTCCACAGCGGTGGTGCGGGTCAGATTGACCAGGGCGGCCTTGGCCGCGCCGTAGGCGCCCAGCCCTTCTTCCCCGGCGAGCGCCGCACCGGAGGCGATATTGATGACGCTGCCCCGGTTCGGCCCCTCGTTCCCGCGCATGGCACGGATGGCACTGCGGATGCCGTAGAAGGCGCCGTCCAGGGTCACCCGGAAGACGGCCTCCCAGTCCTCGTCGGGGCAGTCCGCCACCGGCCCCCAGCGCACCATTGCGGCATTGTTGACCCAGACATGCAGGGCGCCAAAAGACTGCAGCGCCAGTGCCGCCAAATCGTCCGCGGTTTGCGGCGCGCCCACGTCTGCCGCCAGCCCTACGGCAAGGTCTGGCGCCAACAGCAGGGCCCGGGTTGACTCCAGGCTTGCTGCGTCGAGGTCATTGAGCACCAGCCGGCAGCCCTCCCGATTGAGTCGCAGGGCACAGGCCCGGCCAATACCGCTGCCGGCCCCTGTGATGACGGCGATGCGAGCTTCGAGGTCCTTGTACATCAGGAATCTCCGGATTGATGAGCAAAAGCGTATAGTTGCCTGCGCGGCGCCCCGGAACTACGCGGCCTCACGCCCCTGGTCCCGCTGCGAGCGCTGCTGCGCCCAGGCAGAGCGGGGAGGCCGGCTCACTGAGCAGGGCGATGATGCCATCGCGCAGGGTCGCGACGAACAGCCCGGTGTCGTGGGCGGGGTCATCGTCTCCCAGCTGCTCCTGCAATCGCGAGTGGTCCGCCAGCCCGTGGAATACGAGGATAGAAGCCAGGTGCAAACGCTGCTGCCGCACGGCAGCGGGCAGATTGGCGAGCACCCGGTTCCAGCCGCTGACCAGGCGCGCGGCGCCGGGTGCGTGCAGGGCGCCCTGGCCCGGCTTGAGCAGGGACAGCATATGCTGTGCAGTCAGCTGCGCGTTGACCCGGATGAACTCCCGGCCGCCATCCGGATCCTGGAGTTTTTCCACCACGGGCTGCAGCCAGGCGTCCACCAGTCCGTCCAGGGTGAGCGGGCCCCGCGCTTCCAGTTCGTCCAGCAATTCTCCGCGGCGCGCGGCAATACCGGGCACGTGCTTGTCGATGATTGCCTGCAGCAAACCCTCCCGGCCACCGAAGTGGTACTGGCAGGCGTTGGCGTTGCGCTGGCCAGAGGCCTTGTTGATGTCGCTGAGCGGAACGCCCTGCACCCCGCGCTCGGCGAACAGGCGCTCGGCCACGCTGAGCAACCTGGCCCGGGTGGCCGCGCTGCGGGGGGACAGGCGCTGGCGTTCTGGGCTCTTATCCATGCCCGGCATTGTCAGCCGGCCAGAGCCTGCTGCAATTCCGCGATGCGGGTGCGCAGCCAGCCGGTTTCCCAGAAATTTTCAGCCCCCGAGCGCTCCAGCAGCGCAGTGTGGCAGGCCAGGGAAAGCTGCAGGGCATCCCTGTTCCGGGAGTCGTGTGTCAGTGCTGCCTCGGCAAGCAGCTCCGCACCTTCCGGGTCGCCGCGGCCCAGGCGTTCGCGGCCCCGCGCCACCACTGCCTGGATCCCGGCGAGCTCAACAAGGTCGGCATGGGCTTCGCCGGGCTGCGTTGGATACAACTCGCTGGTTGCCTGGGCCTTGAACCAGCCCATGTAGGACTCCCACAGGGTCCTCACCGCCCAGGGTACCCGGCCGTAGCCCTGGCCGACATACAGTTCTTCCGGCAGCTGGACCTCGCGCATCAGGGTCCAGATATCCTTGCCCGCGTTCATACCCTCCAGGGTTGTGCGATGCACGTAGTCCACTGCCGCCTCCAGGCGGTCCAGGCACTGGCGAATCAGGTCGGCGCCGACGATTGGGTCGAAGCGGCCGGTAAGCAGCATCTCGGGCTCCAGGGCGCGCACCCGGCGCAGGGAGTCCAGGTAGGGCTCCACAAACCGGTACTTGTCGCCGCGAATGGTGTTGAAGTTGGGGAAGTGCGGAAATAGCGGGCCGAACATGTTGCCGCTGAACAGGATCCTGTGCTGTGGCAGCCAGATCGCGCAGCTGTCAATGGTCTCCCCGCCCGGCACGGCGTGCAGTTCTATCTGCAGGCCACCGAGCTCCAGGCGGTGGAGATCATCGAACACCAGGTCGGGTGCCGGCACGTCCTGGGTGATTGCCCCGGGATGCTGTGCGGCGAGTTTTGCGCTGGCCTCAAGGGCCTCCCTGAACCAGATGTAGGCCTGGCGGGTGCGCACGTCGCGTATCCGCTCGTCATCGCGCTGGCAGACACCGTTGTTGGCCTGGGCGATGAGCTGCGTACCCGGTTCCCGGAACAGGTGTACGCCGCCAACGTGATCCACATGCCCCTGGGTGAGGAGAATGTAGGGGGTGGGTCCGGGGCAGACGCTGTCAAAAGCCTGTCTGTGAATCGGCGCCTCGAAGCCCATGCCGGTGTTGATCACAATGCGGCCCGCGCTGGTCACCAGCATGTAGGCGGCGGAAAGGCCGGGGGACATCCAGGTAAAGTCATTGATCTGGATCGGCTTTTCCAGGTGGGCGGGGCGGTTGGCGAAAAAGTCCGGGCGTTCCCGCACCAGTTGTCTTACCGGGTCCACGGTGCTCTCCCATACATAATTAATATGCTTATATTAAAACTGGTTGCAGATTAATCCAATAAAAAGATATTGTTTGATCAGACATTGTCGAGTTTCAGATCCTAAATTTAATGGCAATGCATTATTGCTGCCTAAACGCAGCGTTGCGGTCGCGATAGCGCGGCGCCCGCTGGCACAAGAGGAAAGCGTCATGACTCAGGACCCGCAGTTGCAGCAATTGGGCTTGCCGGCCATCGACCAGATTGGTTTCGTGGTAAAAGACCTGAACCTGTGGGTGCGCCAGTTTGCACCGGTATTTGGCCCGTTTACCTTCATGGATGGTTCCGTGAAGAGCGCTGATTTTCGCGGCCGGCGTGAGGATGTGGTTTTAAAGATCGCCTTCGGGCGCAGCGGTGACGTCGAGATAGAACTGATCCAGTGGCTGGACGGCACCAGTCCCCACAGCGAGTTCATCCAATCCGGTCGCGAGGGAATGCATCACCTGCGGTATCGCGTTGCGGATACCGACGCCTGGATCAGGAAGCTCGAGGCAATAGGTTACAGCCCGTTTTGGTATAAGCGCTGGAACGCCGGCACGGTATTTGCCTACCTCGAGCATCCGGAATTTCCGCTTTACCTGGAACTGCTGCAGATGCCGGAGACGGGGGCGGGTGAGCCTGACTCAAGTCCTGCTCACTCGCCTTGACGCGGTTTTATATGGCGTAGGCGCAGGCGGCGTTCATTGGTCCGTGGCCTCTACCGGAATCGCATCCAGCGGCGATTCAAACGCAATGAAGAGAATACAGGGTTGCTCGCTTACACAGGCACCCTGGTGTTTTTTTCTGGCGGGACCATAGGCATAGGTGCCCGTTTTGAGAATCGCCGTTTCCTGCCCCTCGTAGGTAACGTGGAGTTCGCCTGCTACCAACACCATGCGCTCCGCGGAGGTGTGCCAGTGCAGCGGAAACTTCGAACCCGGCGGAAGTTTGAAGAAAATGTCGACATTGTCCTGCGCCGGGTCACCGTGCAGGACAGCAATCACGCATCCTTCGGGAAGGAATGGTGGGCAGGGGCCCCATTCAAGCCCTGGATCATCAGCTGTCCAGGAGACCGCCAGTTCTGTCGCTTGCTCCGCGCCCGCCGGGGTTGCCCCTGTCAGGCCCAATGTGAGCAAGAACACCACTTGCAATGGCCGTACGAAAAGAGTCTGTATACTCATGGCTATCTATCCTCCCGGGTCAAGGTCCTGAACGTTTGCCCAGCGACCTGTCGCCGCAAAAAGCCTGCGCCCGGTCAGGTAGAAAAACCGTCTCCCTAAACCGCCGCTGGTCCGGAGTATCAGTTAGGTTCCACAGAAGACTATAGCTGCTCCTGGCGGCTTGGCAATCAACGGGCCGGGCCCGGGGCGGAGGGGGCGGCGCGGGGGGCACCCCCGCGCCCTGTGGCAGTCAGTCAGGCCTTCTGCTGCGCGCAGTGTTGAAGCCGACCAGGCCCATGAGCAGTGTCAGGCAGGCCAGCGCCAGGCCGCTCATGGTCGGTATGCCAGGGGGAGGGAAAGCAATACCTACCGGGTCCGAAATATTACCGTCGGCAACTCCGTCTGCGTCGAAGGGGCCGCCGTCTTCGAGCCGGTAGGTCAGGATAGAGCCGTTGATCGTCGCACCGGTTAATGGTACCCAGCTCTCGCCGATTTTATACGCTACCGAGTTCCGAGGTGGCGCTTCGCCCAGATCGATTCTCACCGTGACGGTCTCACCGATGTCACAGCCGCTCAAACTGAAGGATGCGGCGTTTGTGTATGCCAGCACCCCCTCGGGTGGCGTCGGCAGGGATGCCGCCGGGATCATGCTGCCCTCCACCAGAGTACAGCTTGAGGAGGCGGTGTCAGGCACAATGCCAATCACGATGTCACCGGCCGGTAACGACTCTCTCGCATTGGGGAATGGGTCATCGATGTTCGCTACGCCGTCGCCGTCCTGATCCGCCTGTTCCAGGCTCTCCATCACGGCAGTCAGGGCGGCCAGCTGGGCGCGCAGGCCGTCGAGTTCGGCCTGCTTGTCCGCCAGGGTTGACATTGCGGCGACCTGTCCCAGGTTCAGCAGGTCCGTTGCAGCCTGGCCGTCGGCGACATGCTTGATTTGCCGCTCGGCTCCGATATTCCCTACCGAAACCTGGCCGGCTTCGCGCACGCTGCCGTAGCCGAGGGTGACGGCGCCATCCGCTTCTACGGTGAGCAGGGCCTGGCGGGTGTAGTCTTCCCGTGGCAGACAGGCATAGGGATCACCAGAGCCCGGATAGTCGGGGTTGATCTGAGGTACCAGCACGACTTCACCGGGAGGATGTACACCGTCCCGGGGTGGTTCATCGGGGTTGGTAAGGTCAAAGGGCGCGGAGCAATCGTAGCGTGGCTCGGTGCCATCGCTGATCACTACATTGTCCTTGGTCAGCGACGTCAACTCGATACGGAAGTACGATGCCCCGAAGTTGAAAATTGAGTTTGCCAGCAGGCTCCATGACTTTCCCAACTCGTCCGGCGCCGATGCCTGGATCAACCGGGTGCGCAGATTGTTCTCCCGCAGACTGAAAAAGTCATCGGGGAGAGACAGGGTTTCCGCCGCTGGGCAGTCCAGGCCCACGCACATGGGGCCCTGCACCAGCACATCGTCGTTAATGATCGCGGCGCCTGCGGTCAGTGAAGTCAGGAGCCCCAACGCCGCCGCAACGGCGCGCCGGGATTTCCGGAGTGTGGTTGCACCTCTGGGTGTTTCTACCGGAGAAGTCATCAATCGAGACCCAGCAGCGTCACCAGGCTGTCCAATCGCGTGTTCAGTTCGTCGATCTCGGCCTGCAGTCCGTTGATCTCGGCGTCCAGCGCCGCCTTGTCATCCGCCAGTTCGTCGGCAAAGTTGCTCGCTATCAGGGCTTCGGCGGCGTTGAGCTGCGCAACAGTGGCTGCGTCGGTATCTGCCACACCCTCGGCGACGTGCGCCACGCGGCGCTCAGCGCCGGTGGAACCCACGGAAACTGCGCCGTCTACCGGCGTGGAGCCGACGCCCAGGCTCACTGCGCCGCCGGCATCGGGGTCGAGGATCAGCGCATCGCGCCCGCCGGTCTCGTCCCTGATGAAAAATCGCGTGGGGCCAGGAACACCATCATCGGTGATCCCGAGGCTCCAGTCGTTGCTGGGGAATGACGCCGAGTTGCTGGTATCGATCAGCTTGATAAGCGGATTGTCAGTTTTCAGGCGGATGGTGTCGAAATCGAAATCCTCCGCGTCTGCGCAGGCTGCTCCCACGCACAGGCTTCCGTCGACACTGAGATCGGTATAAATGGTGTCGGCATTGGCAGCTGCGCCTATGGTTGACAGAACAACCCCGGCAATCCAGAACTGAGTTCGCATAGTCTTCCCCAAAAGCTGTAGATAGTATTACAGGCGCGGTCTGTGTTGGCCTGCGTCGTGTTGCATGTGTGCTTGGGTATCGAGCGCTGTCTTCGCGACTCGCACAGTGCATGCGTTGGAAAGTACTGGATTTAGAAAATGGAGTCCAGCTATTACAGCAGGACTGGATGCATTTGTCGGATAGCCGCGCTGTCTCTGACGTCGAACTCAGGAGAGGGTGCCGCACCAGCGGGTGAAGCCAAGTTGCTCGAGCTGAGTTTCCGCAACAGGTCGCTGTATGTTTTTCAGGACCTCAAACACATGCTTTTGCTCCTCAAGAGCGCGTTTGTATAACCACCTGTAATCTCTCCCGGCATCGATGATGATCCTGCAGTGATCTTCATCACCGGCCAGCTCCGCATCGTAGGTGTCGACGTAGACCCACAGCTGGTTGTTCAGAAAGTAATGTGGCCAGTCTTCATCTGCATCCCAGAATTCGTCTACATAGACAAAATCCCGCGGCTTCTTTCCCAGGCCTCGTATGTCAGGCACCGTTTTCCCGCAGTCGTCTTCATGCATGGATGCGAATTATCATCGAAACCAAGAAAAACAAGGTAAAACAGCACACCACGGTGAGTATAAAGCCGACCAGGATAAAATCTCGCGCCTTGCCGGAGGTAAAGTCCCGCGCGCGGTTTCTGGAGCTTTGCACACCGAAGAATGAAGCGAGAACACTGCCCAGAACCTGCCAGATCGTAAGCCGATCCGGGTTTTTGTGTTGTACGATCATTTTGGTGGTATCCGCCCTGCCGATTCACCACTCTTCCAAAGATTGAAAGTCGTCCTGCCGGTCTTCGCTAGCAGTATCAATCCCATGCCAGGTGGTCTGTTGAAAAATTGCAGCCCAAGAATAGCTCAGGGGGCGGTATGGTGACAGGGACAGAAATATGATAATTAATAGACACAGTTACGTTTGCTGGCGAGCAAGTTGATGGAATCTGAGTATCTCTACCAGAGGCTGGAACGGTGGCTGATCGAGGGTATAGAGCAGCAGCGTTGGGGGCTCGGCGAACGCTTGCCTTCGATCAGGACTCTGTGCCGGGACCAGAAACTTTCTCGCGCAACGGTGCAGCACGCCCTGCAGCGCCTGGAAGCACAAGGTCTGGTAGAGAGCCGACCCAAAGCAGGTTATTTCGTCGCACTGCCGCCGAGTAGCGAGGCCCCGCCGACACGTCGAGCATTGATTACCTCGCCACGCCTGGTCACGGTCAGTGATGTTCTGCTCGACATTATGCGTAGAAGCGGCGCTTTTGACCTGCTGCCAGCGTTTCACACAGGGGAGCTTTCCCCGGGAGTCAATTCGCTGAATCGCGCAATTGGGAGGTCGCTGCGTCGTCAGCGCGGTGAGGACTATCACTACTACGACGAGCCTGCGGGCGATCTCAGTCTTCGCGAACAGCTGGCCCTCCACAATGCCAGGCGCGGCTGGCATGTCTCTCCGGATCAGCTGTGCATCACGTCCGGCTGCCAGCATGCGCTATTCCTGGCGCTGCTCGCATGCTGTGACAGAGGAGACGTCGTGGCAGTCGAGTCGCCAGGATTTTACGGTGTCCTGCAGCTGTTGGAGCAACTCGGCCTCAGGGTTGTTGAGGTGCCTGCGTCGATCGTGACCGGGATGGAGATCGACGCTCTGGAAGAGGCGCTCAAGCGCTGGAACATCCGCGCCTGCGTCCTGTCGCCGTCCTTTGCGACCCCGGGCGGAGCCCTAATGCCTGTCGAATCCAAAAAGCGAATCCTGGCTCTCGCGGATCAATATGACCTGGCGATCATTGAAGACGATATCTATGCTGACACATCACATGGCGCCACTCCCGATCCCATCAAGGCACTGGACACGCAGGATCGAGTTATCCTCTGCAGCTCGTTTTCCAAGTGCCTGTCTCGTGATATCAGGCTTGGTTGGATCTCAGGAGCGCGATGGCATGCCCGGATCCAGCAATTGAAGCTCGTGACCCAGTTGGCGACCAGTCGTTATCTCCAGAGGGGCCTGGCGGAGTTTATGGGCGACGGTGGCTTTGCGGCACACTTGCGAAGACAGCGGAACGTACTTCGGGAGCGGCGCGACTGCCTGATCGCAGCGTTGCGGAAGTGGCCCATCGAGGTCCGGGTCAGCTGCCCCAATGGAGGGCTGACGGTTTGGGTGGAACTTGCCACGGCAGTAGACACGATGGCCGCGTATACGAGGGCTTTGCAAAAGGGAATCGTCATCACCCCCGGGCCGCTATTTTCGGTTACGGGGCAGTTTAGTAACTGCTTGCGTATCAGCTTTGAGCATCCCTGGAACGAAGCGAGGCTGAATGCGCTGGACTGTCTGCCCTCCATGCTGTGCCCTGAAGCCTGAGCCCGCTGCATTGAGGCACTCGGCTTGAGATTAACTGGTACTGGAGGCCGACTCGATGGTCCGACATTTCGGCCGGCGCGCGTGGTTTGCCGCGCGGGCATGGGTGGCGACTCCGCGGCTTGAGTGTCCACACAGCGAGGTGCTTGCCGGCCACTGCGTGCCACCACCTGTCGTGTCGCTGACTTGATCTGGCGGGTTTACGCTGGCCGTCCGTCAAAGAGTGCCTGCACAAGGTTGAGGGCAGCCCAGGGCGCTGTGGCGTATTTTCCGGTATCAATGCTCAGGTAATTACCATTGTGGGTAACACCGTAGTCGTAACGCTTGTGCAGCGTCGCTGTGGGGTCCGAAAGCTCGCCGCGCCCGGCAGCAAACACCCAGCCTCCCTCAAGCCGCACGCGCTCCGTGTTTGCGCGAATGTCTGCCACCCAGGGCAACAGCGTTTGCAGCGTATCGAGAATACTGTTCGCCAAACGCGTGTGATCCGGCATTTCCAGTGTGTGTAAAGGCGGTGGTTCGACAGCGGAACTGTCGACTCGCAAGCCGGCGGGGTACCACGACAGGTAGAAATCGCGTTCATTGTAGTTTTTGATGTCGCCGAAGGGTCCGGTGGCAATGATGGCGCAGGGGGTTCGCACGCGTTGCCGTGTGCGAAGAAACAAGGACTGGCGATAGCGGTTTGACCACACGCCTGAAGGTGCAATCCCGGCGCTCTCATCAACACTCATGCGTCCGTGCCAGAGCGCGTTGATCACATGGCTGTAGTGTTCCGGTTGTCCGGTGTTCGTTTCCACCGTCCAGCGGCCATGCACCGAGTCGCCGAGCGGGCGCGAGGCCAGAACCCGTTCGCCCATGCGCAGCGTAATACGTGGCTCAGCCGCTACCGCCTCTAGAAAACGGTCGGCAATCCAGTTGGTTTGCACTGAGCGTTCGGGAACCTGAAAGCCGGCGACTATCTGCTCTGAGCCGGCGATTGCGGCCAACTCGGCAGAAGACATCCGGCGCGCGCGTGCACGAGAGGCGTCCACCAGATAATTGCCCGCATCGGGATGTGAGCGCACAAGATCGCTGACCTGCGCCAGATAGCGTTCCATCTCGCAGGGAGACACGAGCGAGTCACGGTGGCACAGGTAGAGGTCGTCCTGTTCGGTGATAACACCATCCAGAGATGTATCCAGCAGTTCGCTGGTCAGCTTTCCAAAGAGCAGGCTGCCACTGAGCACATGTTGCGCCGAGCGGAGTGTACTGTCTGCAGAATAGAGATAGCCCAGGTGAATCTTTCCCTCGTTCCAGCGGCTGGCGCCGCTGAAGGGCTCTCCGGCCTCGTCGAACAGTGACACTGCAACGCCTCTGCGGGCCAGGTACAGCGCAACAGAACATCCCATGATTCCGGCGCCAAGCACGGCAATGTGGCGGGGTGCGGTCACGGGGCTGCGCCGCTGAGCTGAAAGTATGACGTCTCATCGTAGGGATCGCTGGCCAGCACGAGCAGCACACTGTGTTCCTGGTTGTAAGTCTGTTCACCCCAGATGCCCGCGCCCACCAGCAGCGCAGGGCTCGCGCCGTCGAGGGTGATTTCCACGCGCTCGCCGTCGCAGTCAAGCGCGACGAGAATCTCTCCCGACAGACAGACCAGCAGTTGCTTGCCGCGCAGGTGGCCGTGGCCCCCGCGGCGGGTGCCAGGGGTTACCGCTGAAACGGTAAAAACGCGTTCAGGCCTGAACGGCAGTTGCGCGAAGTCCAGCGGCATAAGGGAACCCCTGTGGTCGTTGTGACGCTGCACTGGCAGCAGGCGTGCCGCGCCCTCGAACCACTGTGCTTCCGGAGAGGCGAGTAACGTCATGCCGCGGGAGCGTCTTCGGGTCGATTATGGTGCAGGAACTGGACCAGCGGCACTGCGATATCCAGTTTTGCGCTGCTGCTGATGCCGGAATTCCACAGTTCCCGCAGGCAGGCGCAGAGTACCTCAAAGCGCTGCTCCGGGGTGAATGCCCAGCTGCGCGAGAGGCTTCCGGGCTTGTAGTATTTGAAACACAGAGTCTCTGGCACGCGCAGGAAGTTACCCAGAAGGCTCATGTGGAACAGCCACGGCCAATCCGTAGAGAACTCGCCGGCGCCGTGCAATTTCAGGCCACCGATCTGGCGCACCTTCGACAGTCGGAAGACACCGCGGTTGGGCACCCACCACTTCAGGCCTCCGGCCAGCATCAAGTGCCCGCGCTGTGCGGGGTTGGTAATACCCTCCAGCTCACTTAGCACCCAGTGCTCCTCGCGGCCATCGGTGTGCGTCAGGTGCACATCAGAAAAGCTGACAACAGCCTCAGGGTCGTCGTCCAGAGCGGCGGCCAGACGCTCGACATAGGTGGGTGCGATGATGTCGTCATGGAAGGCAAACAGCGCGTAGTCGCAATCGGCGAGCTGGAGCAGGGCATTGCAGTTGCCAACGTAGCCCTGTCGCTCACTTTGCAGAACAACCTGGAAGCGCGGATCGCGGGCGGCATGTGCGCGGCACAGCGCAAACGTGTCATCGGTGCAGTCATCAACGGATACGATGACGCGGAAGTTGCTGTAGGTTTGCGCCGAAAGGGAGTCCAGGGTTGGCTGAATAAAGTCGCCAGCCTGCCAGGCGGGCAGTAACGCGCAGACCGATGACGGGCCAGTTGCGGTGTGTTGGTTCATGGACCTCGTGTTCCCTTCCAGCCGGTTGGTAGTGCTGGCGGTCCCGAGGCGCATGCGGCATGAAGCGCGCACAGTGTTTCAAGCGGAGGCCAGCGGTCAAATGTTACAGCGTGGGTGCAGGGATTACACGCACAAGCGTGCAGCGGGATGAAGTTGGTACCGGAGGCCGGACTCGATGGTCCGACACTTCGGCCGGTGCGCGCAAGCGTGCCGCGGGATGAAGTTGGTACCGGAGGCCGGACTCGAACCGGCACGCTTTTTACGGCGGGGGATTTTGAATCCCCTGTGTCTACCAATTTCACCACTCCGGCAGAAGGGTGTCGGGCGTTGAACGCTGGCCCGTGGAGAGCGCGCGATTATAGCAATCGCGGCCCTGACTGCAATGATTTTCCTTAACCTGGAGGCCAATTGCCTGTAGACTTCCCGCCGCTCC
>JBFHFJ010000083.1:0-12167 GCA_041583655.1 Haliea sp.
TCCCAGCACCAGGACAGTCAGCACCAGGTAGCGCCCGGCCTTGGCCACGATCACCAAGAGCAGAAAGCTCCAGAGTGGTTCCCGCATGATCCCTGCCACGAGGGTTAAAGGATCGCCGATGACCGGCGCCCAGGACAGCAGCAGGGACCAACGGCCGTAGCGGTGATACCCAGCCTGCGCCCGCGCCAGTGTATCGGCGCTGACCGGAAACCAGCGCCGCTCGCCCCAGCGTTCAATATAGCGACCCAGCCACCAGTTGACGGTGGCCCCCAGGACATTGCCCGCGGTGGCCACGGCGACCAGCAGGGCAGCGTGCTGCTCCCCCTGCACCAGGAGGCCGGTGAGGACGGCCTCGGACTGCAGGGGCAGGAGGGTCGCTGCGCCAAAGGCAGAAAGGAACAGTGCGGCGAGCGCTGCAATGCTCAAGAATCAGACCCTGCTCACGGATTCTTGCGGCCAAACACCAGCAACCAGCGGCGCAGGTCCCGGAATCTGTCCTGCCCGAGGTCCGCGGCCCACAGCCAGAGGTAGCGCCGCCCACCGCCCGCCACGGGTCGCCAGTGCAAAACAACCACCCAGGGCAGCAGTACCGAGCCGGGCAGCAGGATGATACTGGCGGGAACCGTTGCAACTCCCTGCCGCAACAGGCAGGTGTGGGGGCCCAGCAACAGGGTTTGCGGAACCGGTGGGGGCGGCATGCACAGCCAGGCGAGCGGGATCAGGAATACGAGGACGGACAGCGCCCAGAGACTGTGTACACGCCAGGCGAATTCTCCCGAGGCAACCAGGAGCAGCAGGCACAGCAGGTACCAGGCAGGCCGCGGACGGTGGTCAGTCCAGGTCAGGTCGAGTGAAGGCGAGTATGATGCGGACAATGGCGGCCAGCTCCGGGTCCTCGGGGACCTCACGACGCAGGAACCAGCCGAACAGCTCCTGATCCTCGGAGAGCATCAATTGCCGGTAGCGTTCGCGATCCGCCGCATCCAGCTGCGGGAAGCGCTGGTTGACGAATGGCTCGAGAACCAGATCCAGCTCCAGCATGCCGCGCCGACTGGCCCAGCGCATGCGATTGTGTTCTTCAGTGTCCAGCATGGCAGCTCCGATCCGGTACGTGAACATCAAAAACGGCTATTATAGCCGTTCCGGCGGTCACAGTGCGAAATGGCCGGGAACACAGCACCACTCACTGGAGGAGCACTCGTCACCGTGTCAGCAAGCAGCACACCTGTCCGTCACCCAACCGCCAACGGCCCCACCCTCACCCGGCTCCAGGCAGAAGCGCTGCTGGAGGTCACGGGCCGGGACGCGGTAACCTTCCTGCACAACCAGGCCAGCTGCGACCTGAAAAACCTGGCGCCGGGCCGCGCCAGCTACGGTACGTTCTGCAATCCCCAGGGCCGGGTACTGGCAGACTTTATCGCCCTGGTACCGGGCCCGGAACGTGTACTGCTGCGTCTGCGGCGGGACATCCTGCAAAGCACGCTGGCCGCGCTGGGGCGGTTTGCCATGTTTTCCAGGGTTACCCTGAGTGCCGCAAGCGATGGGTGGCAGCTGCTCGGCTGCCAGGGCGCCGGCAGCGCAGCAGCGCTGGGACGGGTATTCACTGATCAACCCGCGGCGGATCTTGCCTGGAGCGGCGGCGATGGCGCCATACTCCTGCAACTCGACGGCAGCGGCGAGTGCTTCGAGGTCTGGGTTGATCACGGCGAGCAGCCGACCCTGCAGCTGGAGGCCGCGTTTCCCGCCACTGCAAGCGAGGCTGAATGGGAAGCGGCGACCCTGCGCCGCGGCATCGCCCGCGTTACCGCGGCGACGACTGGCGAACTGCTGCCGCAGCAGCTCAACTACGACCTGAGCGGACACATCAATTTCCGCAAGGGCTGCTATCCGGGCCAGGAAGTCATCGCGCGCATGCACTACAAGGGCAAGGCCAAGCGCCGCCTGCTGCTGGTGCAGCTGCCCGCGGGCGCGGCGGCCAGCGCCGGAGAACCATTGTATCTGCAGGGAAAGGAACAGCCGGCGGCAGACATCGTGAACGCTGCGACTACCGACGACGGCACGACGCTGGCGTTAGTCTCCACTACCCAGCCCGCTGCCGGGGAAGGCCTGCGGCTAACCCCGGACGCCGCAGAGGCAGCACAGGTCCTGGAGCTGCCCTACCCCGTACCGTTCGGCTAGGGCACTATGCCGCCGGCAGGGTCCAGTCGATGGGCGCCTGCCCGTGCGCCTGCAGGTAGGCGTTCGCCGCGCTGAAATGCCCGCAGCCAAGAAATCCTCGGTGGGCGCTCAGGGGCGAGGGGTGAGGCGCTTTCAACACGCAATGACGTTGCGCGTCTATAACCGCGCCCTTGCGCTGGGCATAGCTGCCCCAAAGCATGAACACCACGTTTTCGCGCTCACGATTGACCAGGTCCACCACCCTGTCGGTGAAGGTTTCCCAGCCCTTGCCCTGGTGCGAGGCCGCGCGATTGGCCGCCACCGTGAGCACGCTGTTCAGCAGCAGCACGCCCTGGTCGGCCCAGGCGGTCAGGTTGCCGTGGCCGGGGGGGGCGATACCGAGGTCACGCTGGATTTCCTTGTAAATATTCTGCAGCGACGGTGGGATGGCGACCCCCGGACGCACCGAGAAGCACAGGCCGTGGGCCTGGCCCGGGCCGTGGTAGGGATCCTGGCCGAGGATGACCACCTTCACCTTGTGCAGCGGCGTGTGGGCGAAGGCGTTGAAGATCTCGGGGCCCGGGGGAAACACGCTCACCCCGCCGCGCTTTTCCTGCCGCAGGAACTCCTTGAGCTGGAGCATGTATGGCTGCCCGAACTCGTCCGCCAGTGGCCCCAGCCAGCTCGGTTCCAGCTGTACCGCACCTGCCATGATCAGTTGCAGGCAGCCATGAACACCACCTGTTCCCCGGCGAGCGGTCGCTGCCCGTCCGTAGCCAGCAGCAGACGCTTGTCCCGGGCGCGCTTGCCCGCATCGGCGTTCTCCACCGGCAGCAACTCAACGGCCAGGCTGGCTGTTGCACGCCGCTCCGCCGGAGCATCGCCGTAAAGCGTCGTCCGCAGCCGGGGCTCCCGCCCCAAAGCCTGAATGCGCTGCTCCATCACCGCAGGAGCCCATTCCTGGCCGTGCCCGGCACCGGCGGCGCGGGTGATGCTCTCGTTCATCAGGGTGCCACCGAGGTCATTGGCACCCGCGTTCAGGCACACATCGACACCTGCGGCACCCATTTTTACCCAGCTGGTCTGTATGTTGTCGATATAGTCATGCAGCACCAGCCGCGACACTGCGTGCATCAACACCGCCTCGCGGAACGTGGGACCGCGGCGCGCGCGGCCGCGCAGGAACATCGGGGCTTCCATGTGCACAAAGGGCAGCGGCACCAGTTCGGTGAAGCCGCCGGTGCGGGCCTGCAGCTCGCGTATTGCGAGCAGATGCCTGGCCCAGTGGCGGGGCTGTTCGATATGGCCGTACATGATCGTCGCGGTGGTGCGGAAACCCACCCGATGCGCGGTTTCCATTACCTGCAACCACTCGGCGCTGTTGAGCTTGTCCGGGCACAGGGTCGCACGGACCTCGTCATCAAGGATTTCAGCGGCGGTGCCCGGCAAGGTGTCCAGACCGGCTGCCCGCAGCTGGCGCAGGAAATCCTCCAGGGATACACCCAGGGTAGCGGCGCCCTGCCACACCTCCAGTGGCGAGAAGGCGTGAATGTGCATCTGCGGTGTGGCGGCGCGCACGGTGGCGACAATATCCAGGTAGGTCTGCCCAGTGTAGTCCGGGTGGATGCCGCCCTGCATGCAGACTTCAGTGGCCCCGCGCTGCCAGGCCTCGCGGCAGCGGCGGGCGATCTCGGTGGCACTGATATCGTAGGGGCGGCCGCGCAGGTCTTCGCTGTGCTTGCCCTTGGAAAAGGCACAGAACTGGCACTTGAAGTAGCAGACGTTGGTGTAATTGATATTGCGGTTGATAACGTAGCTTACCGCATCGCCGCAGCGCTGACGGCGCAGGCGATCGGCGGCGTCCACCACGAAGCGGAATTCGGGGCCGCGGGCGGCGAACAGGCGCACCACCTCGGCCTCGCCGAGAGCTGCGCCGTTCTCGCAACGCTCGACGATTGCGCGCAGGTCAGCGCCGACCGCAAAGGCATTGGGTGCCTCACCCAGCAGTGCGGCTTCCACGGGCGGCACCGGCGCCTCCTCGCCCGGCACCCAACTGTCCCGACGGGCAAAGCCGGCGGCATCCTGCTGCCGCAGCACGGCCGACTGCAGGGCGGGATCCAGCCAGGTCTGCGGCGCGCTCGCATAGGCTGGGTAGACCGTCAGGCGCTGCTCGAGAAACTTGCCTGCGGCGGCCGTTTCCCGCGCCAGCTGGTCCAGGTGCGGCCACGGTGCTTCCGGATTGACGTGGTCCGGAGTGAGCGGGGACACGCCACCCCAATCGTTGATGCCCGCCGCCAGAAGCTGGGGCAGTACGCCGGGGCTCAGGTTGGGCGGCGCCTGGATACTCATGGCAGGACCGAAGATGATTCGCGCCACGGCCAGGGTCCACAGCAGGTCTTCCAGATCCGGTTCCGGTGCCTGTGCCATCAGCGTGCCTGGCTTGGCGCGGAAGTTCTGTACGATTACTTCCTGCAGGTGGCCGTGGGCTTCGTGCAGCGCACGCAGGGCAAGCAGCGATTCAATGCGCTCGCGGCGGGTTTCACCGATGCCGATCAGGATGCCCGAGGTGAATGGCACCCTGGCTTCACCGGCCAGGGCCAGGGTGCGCAGGCGCACGGCAGGCACCTTGTCGGGGGATCCGTGGTGAGGCATGCCCTTCTCGCACAGGCGTTCGGCGGCGGACTCCAGCATGATGCCCATGGAGGCACTGACCGGGCGCAAAAAGGCTATCTCCTCCGCGGTCATGCAGCCGGCGTTGATATGCGGCAGCAGCCCGGTTTCCTCAAGAATGCGCCCGGCGACGTGCGCCACATACTCAAGCGTGCTGGCGAAGCCCATGGCGGCCAGGGCTTCGCGGGCGGCACGGTAACGCAGCTCGGGCTTCTCGCCGAGGGTCAGCAGGGCCTCCTGGCAACCCAGCGCCGCACCCTGCCGGCAGAGGGTGAGCACCTCGTCCACACTCATGAACGGTGACTCCACCTTTTTCGGGGTGGTGGCAAAGGTACAGTAGTGGCAGACATCCCGGCACAGCCGGGTCAGGGGAACAAATACCTTGCGCGAATAGGTAACCACATTGCCGTGCCCAAGGTCCCGCAACTGGCCCGCAAGCGCCACCAGCGCGGGGGTGTCATCGCAGTCCGCCAGGGCGAGGGCCCGGGCCCTGTCCGCCGGCTCCGCCAGGGTCGTCAACCAGCTGCGGGTGTGCCCGGCAGGCAGGCTCGCCATCTGGTGATGCAGCCGCAGCAGATCACTGGGAGTATCAATGTCGCGGGCAATACCCTCACGCCACAGGCTGCGCGCGGGCAGGCCATGCTTTTTCGCCCAGGCCAGGTGAGCGTCGCCGCTGTCTGGCCCGAAGGCAAACCGGGGGGGCCGGCAGGCGGGAAACAACAACAGGTTGGTGCCGCAGCCAGCGGCGTCCACCCCCACGACCAGCCCGCTGTGGACCTCGGCAGAGGCCAGGGCGGCGTCGATGTCTGCCGCGGTCAGCAGCGGGAGATCGGCATGCAATACCAGCACCAGGGCATCACCGGAGGCATCCTCGCGGCGCAGTCGCTCACAGGCTGCGGCGAGCACACCGTTCAAGGTCGGCAGTGGTCCCGTGGCGGGCAGTGGTTCGCCCGCCGACAGCAGGGCCTGTTCGGACCACAGGCGCACCCCGGCTGCAGCAGCCAGCCGGGCGGCGTCTCCATCGTCCGATACCAGGGTGATGCTCCCGATGGCCGGGTGGGCGGCAAGCACCGCCACCACATCCCCGGCCATGGCCAGCGCCAGACTGCGGCGCTGCTCACTACCCAGCAGGCCCGCCAGGCGGGTTTTCGCCCCGGCCAGGTGTTTGAGTGGCAGCAGTGCGTGTATCACAAGCGAATCTTCTACCGGCACAGTATCTCCAGGCACGCCGCTGCGAGGGCCTGCTTGTCGGCGCGTTCGCGCATTATGGTTGCCGTCACTTCAACTTCCATGCCCAGCTCCTGTATCTCCTGCGCCAGTGTAGCGTCACTGTGGTCGACCACAAAGGTCCGAATCAAACCCGGGTAGCGCTGTGCATAGTGCGCCGCCACGCCAGTCGCGGTGACCGGCAGGTCCAACTCCGCCATCATTTTCGCCGCCGGCCCCTTCAGCGCCTGGCCGCCAACGATGGGCGCCACCGCCACAACCGGTACCCGCGACTCTCGCAGGGTCTGCCAGAAGCTGTCCAGCTGCAGGATGGGGTCTATGCTGACAAAGGGATTGGAAGGACAAATAATCACCCCGCCCAGGGTCCCCGGGGTGCTCAGGGTGGCCAGCGCCGATTGCAGCTCGGCGCTGGCAAGGCCGGCAAAACTGAATCCCTGCACTGAAGGCCGGCACTGCTCGCGCACGAAATAGTGCTGGAACGGCAGCAGGCCCTCCGCTGTGTGCACCATGGTCCGCACCGGTTCGTCGCTCATGGGATACACTGACGCTTTCACCCCCAGGCGCCGGGCCAGGTCCGCAGTCACCGCAGACAGGGTCGCACCGCGGGCCAGCTCACCGGCACGCCAGAGATGGGTGGCCAGGTCGCGGTCGCCCAGGCGAAACCAGCTTTCCGCGCCCAGCTGTTCCAGTGCGGCCAGTACCTGCCAGGTTTCCCCCTCAAGGCCCCAGCCCTGCCGTGAGTTGCTGACCCCTCCCAGGGTGTAGAGCACGGTATCGATGTCGGGACAGATGGTCAGGCCGAGGTGCTCAAAGTCATCACCGGTATTGCAGGCGATATGCAGTTGCCCGACGGGCAGCTGGTCATCCAGGCCCAGGCACAGCTTGGCGCCGCCAACACCGCCGGACAGCGCCAGTACCGGGCCCGCAGGCATTGTCACCGAAACATGTCCTGCTCGCGGGGCCGCAGCAGGGCCCGCCCGTCGCGCGCGGAGGGTCGCAGTCTGGCACCGCGGGCCAGCACGACCGGCAGGCCTTCAGCCGCCTGGCCCATGACCAGGGAGGCGGCGCCGGCGAGCTCATCGGCCACCGCGGGCTCCGTGACTTCCAGACGGTTGCCAAACCGGTCCTGCCCGCCAATCTGGTTGAACAGCGGGTCCAGGCCCGCGGTGCCCAGCGCCATGCCCACGGTACCTACACGCCAGGCACGGCCGGCACTGTCGTTGATGATGATTTGCGGAGCCGTGCCGCAGAGGTGCCCCAGCTTCTCTCGCAGCACCGCCGCTGACGCGTCGCAATCTTCCGGCAGCAGCAGCACCCGGGGATCCTCCGGATCGTTGATGATATTGGAGCGGTCAATACCGGCATTCGCGTGCACATAGCCGCATCGATGCTCGACAATGATTACGCCGGGGCGCACCCGCAATACCTCGCGGGACTCCCCGAGGATGAGTTCCACCAGGCGCGGGTCCTTGTCAGCCTTGCGGGCCAGTTCCAGGGCCCGGGGCCCTGGCCGCACCTCCGCGAGGCGGCGGTAACGGCCTTCGGCCTTGGACACGATTTTCTGTGCCAGTACCAGCACATCGCCGTCCTGCAGGACCAGCGAGTTGGCTTCCAGGCTGGCGGCAATCAATGCCGCCAGGTCATCGCCCGGCACAACCTCGGGAAAATTCTCCAGCGGAATCAGCTCGAGGCGTGCACTCATTCATGGCTGTCCAGGCCGGATATGCGGATACCGGCATGGCAGCTGTACTGCTTGTTGATGGTGATCAGCACCGAGGTCAGGGCCTCCGCCGCCGCGGCATTGGCAATCATGCCAGCATGGAAGCCGCGCAGACCGGCCGCCTCTACCAGCTTGATAACCTCCGCCCGGGCGTCCTTCTTGTCACCGCAGACCAGCACGTCGCAGTCCACGGCTCCGGTGTCCTGCAGGTGCGCCGCGGCCACATTCTGGAACGCGGACACTACGGCCACGCCCTCCCCCAGGAGGTCCTGGGCGATCTGGCCCGCGCTGCCTTCCGCCGGCAGCTGCACTCTTGCCACCCGCGGCGGCACCAGCGGTACCGTGACGTCGATCAGAATCTTGCCCTGCAGGGCCGGGGCCACCAGCTCCAGGGTGGACTTCTGGTGACTGAAGGGCACGGTGAGAGCAACAATATCCGCAGCTTCAGCGGCGGCCAGGTTCTCCATGGCCTCGACGTTGACCGCGGCAGTACCCCGTGCGGCCATGACATCGCGCAGGTCACTGGCAGCGGCCTCGGCTTTCTCCTGGGTGCGAGAGCCGATGATGACACGGTAGCCCGCCTGCGCCCAGCGCCGGGCCAGACCCGTTCCCAGATCGCCGGTGCCGCCGAGGATGGCGAGGACCGGTAATGATTCAGTTGCCATAGTTTTCTTCCTGCTTGTTTTGGTGAAGGGACTGGTGGTTCAGCTAAGTCTACCGCGACCGCCTCTCTCCGCCCGGAAAATGATCCTGGCCCCGACGGCATTTCCCGATCCCGGGGAAGGGGGTAGGATGCACAGGGCCGGGGCATCTTAGGCAATTCACCTGCCGATCACAAGTTGCCACACGACAGCAGCAAGGAGCAGTGACATGCACAATCCCATGGACTTCAGCGGCCGCACGGTGTTGGTGACCGGGGGTGGCAAGGGCGTCGGCAAGGGCATCAGTGAACGCTTCCTGGCGGCCGGGGCCGACGTGGCCATCTGCGGCCGCAATCCACCCGAGACACTGCCGATGGTGGACGGGCGCGAAGCGTTTTTCGTGGCCTGCGACGTGCGCCGGTATGAGCAGCTGGAAGCCCTGATCAACACCATAGTCGAACGCTGCGGGCGCCTGGATGTGCTGGTCAACAACGCCGGGGGGGCGCCCCACGCCGATGCCGCAACCGCCTCGCCGCGCTTTCACGAATCCATTATCGCCCTCAACCTGACCTCTGCCCTGCACGCTGCCCAGTTGGCCAACAGGGTCATGCAGCAGCAGGAGGACGGTGGCAGCATCATCAATATCGCCAGTGTCAGCACCATCCGTCCTTCACCTGGCACCGCCGCCTACGGCGCCGCCAAGGCCGGCCTGGTCAATCTGGGGCATTCGCTGGCGGTGGAGTGGGGCCCGAAGGTGCGCATCAACGCCATTATCGTCGGACTGGTAGAGACCGAGCAGGCGCATTTGCACTACGGCGACGCTGAAGGCGTGGCAGCGGTGGGCCGGACTATCCCGCTTGGGCGCATGGCGGTGCCGGGGGATGTCGGCGACACCTGCCTGTTTCTCGCTTCGCCCCTCGCCTCCTATATCAGTGGTAGCAGCATCGCCGTGCATGGCGGGGGCGAGAAGCCGGCGTTCCTGCAGGCTGCGAACGCGGGCACCGGCGGGTGAGCCGGCGCCACTGCCTGGGCACTATGGTGCTGACGCTGGGCCTGGCGGCAGGCTGCCACGGCGCCCAGGAAAACATACCGGATGCACCGCGCGGCGAAACCCCGGCTGCCGGATGGCCCAATTACGGCGGCCGCGACGCCAGCCAGTTCAGTCCGCTGACAGACATCACCCCGGACAACGTGGGGCAACTGGAGCTGGCCTGGGAGCACCGTTCCGGTGACTTCAGTGACGGCAGCGGCGACTGGGGGCTGACTTCGTTCCAGGTCACTCCCGTCGTCAAAGACGATACGCTCTACTACTGCACGCCGTTTGGCCGCGTCTTCGCCCTGGACGCGAACACCGGTGTCGAGCGCTGGCGGTTCGACCCCGAGGTACAGAACCGGCGCAGCGGCGTGTACCCGGCAGTCTGTCGCGGTGTATCCCTGTGGCAGGCTGCGGACCCGCAGGAAGCTGCGGAGAACTGCGGGACGCGGGTGCTGTACGGCACCCGCGACGCCGAGTTGATAGCGCTGGATGCGGCCACCGGCGAACCCTGCGCGGATTTCGGCAACAACGGCCGGGTCTCCCTGCGCGAGGACATTACCGGCGGGGAGCCGCTGGTGTACTACCCCAGCTCACCCCCCTGGGTGCAGAACGACGTCGCCGTCATTGGCGCCCTGGTACCGGACAATGAGCGCAAGGATGTGCCCTCCGGAGTGGTGCGCGCCTTCGATGTGCGCAGCGGCCAACTGGTCTGGGCCTGGGAGCCCGTAACCCCGGAGTACCGGGAGCGGCATCGGGACGCTCTCGGCAACGCCCGCTACCACCAGGGCAGCCCAAACGTCTGGGCACCCATTGCAGGCGACCCGGACGTGGGCCTGGTCTATGTGCCTACCGGCAACCCGGCACCGGACCTCTTCGCCGGGGAACGCGATGGCATAGACGCCTATGGCTCCTCAGTAGTGGCCCTTGACGATCGCAGCGGGGAACTGCGCTGGCACTTCCAGACCGTGCACCACGATGTCTGGGACTACGATGTGGCCTCGCAGCCCACCCTGTTCCGGATTCCCGGAGTCGGCGCCGGTCGTGCGGGGCTGGCCCAGGCCACCAAGATGGGCCACATATTCCTGCTCGACCGGGAGACCGGCGAGCCACTGTATCCCGTTGAGGAACGTCCCGTACCCGGGAATGGCGTACCGGGAGAGACCCTGTCCCCCACCCAGCCCTTTCCGACCCACCCGCCACCGCTGCACCTGCCCGAGCGCCTGGGTCCCGAGCACATGGACGGGTTCGTCTGGCTGGACAGGCTCGCCTGCCGGCGGGAGCTGGCCAGATATCGCAACGAGGGCATGTTTACCCCGCCCAGCCTGGAAGGAAGTATTCTCTACCCCAGCGCGACGGGAGGGATCAACTGGGGTGGAATCAGTATCGACCCGCAGCGGGGCCTGCTGATCGTCAACCAGATGCACCTGGCCTCGGTGGTGCAACTGATTCCTCGTGAAGAGTACGATGCGCTGAACCCGGCGCCGGGCTATCCCCTGGAACACTATCCCATGGCCGGCAGCCCCGATGGGGTACGCCGGTTCCCCCTGATGTCGCCCCTGGGTGCGCCCTGCAACCCCCGACCCTGGGGCAGCCTGACCGCCGTGGACTTGCGTACCGGGAAGACCGTATGGACCCGAAGCCTGGGCAACACCCGCGGGCAGGCGCCGTGGCCCTTCTGGTTTGACGCCGGCAGCCCCAACGCCGGCGGACCGCTGACCACGGCTTCCGGACTGGTTTTCATTGGCGCCACCACGGACTCCCGCTTCCGGGCCTTCGCCAGCACCAGCGGCGAGCTGCTCTGGGAAGTTGACCTGCCGTTCACCGGTAACGCCACTCCACTGAGCTACCGCACACACCCGCAGGGGCGCCAGTTCATCGTCCTTGCGGCAGGCGGGCACGGCTGGTCCCAGGCCGGCGATGCCCTGCTGGCGTTCAGCCTGCCACTGTCCACGGGCACTGCGCGCCAGCACTGACCGTGGCTGGCATGGAACGGCGATCTATTTGTCCCCGCTGCGCATGACGGTATACTGGATTCTTTCACCGGAGGAAGCCGCTTGAGTCTGCTGGACAGTTACCGGGCACTCAGCGAGCGCGAGCTCCAGGACAGGTTCAATGAGTTCCTGGAAGAGCTCAGCGATCACCTGTTGAGTATCAATCCGGGGTGGCAACCCGGGCAGGCCAGCCGCAGCACCGTGGCGGAGGGCGTCACCATTTTGCAGCTGCAGCGAAAGCGCATGGTGGCCAGCTATCTGGAACAACTCCGCCATTTCCATGCCAACCTGACTCCATCGCCCTCCGAACTGAACCAGTGGTCGGACCTTATCGATGAGGGCGGCACACTCGACCTGGTGGACCTGAACACCTTCGAGGATTTCCTCGCTATTGAGCGGATCGTTGCCATCGGCGAGGATTTGTACCGGGTGCCGCTGGAGGCCCTGCAGATACGGGTCGCCGAACTGGCCAACGCCGACCCCATGCACCTGCGCCTGCCCGAGCACGTCGCCCAGTTGAGCCGCGCCCTGCAGCTGGTACTGGAAGAGTTCCATGTGCCGCACCGTCTGACGCCCAGGATCTACGACTTTTTCGTCACCCACTTCATCCGCCAGCTGGGCAAGTTTTTCGCAACGCTCAATGAACACCTGGTCACAGGCGGGGTAAGGCCCGAGCTGGAAGCCGAGATCCGCAGCGATGGTTCCAGGCTGAAGAAACCGCAACA
>JBFHFJ010000084.1:0-12137 GCA_041583655.1 Haliea sp.
CCATTGACTACGTGATAGCCGAGGGCGGTGCCGGGCAGCTGGCTGTCGCGGGGTGCCGCCCCCTGGCGGAGATGATCAATGCCCGGTTCCGGCAGGGCGCACGGATCGTCGTCGGGGTCGGTACCGGGACCACGCTCGCCGGACTGGTCGCGGCCCTCCCGGCAACGTTTTCCGTCGAGGGGATCCTCGCCCTGCGCGGGGCGGCTGGCGTGGCGGACTCGATTTCCGGCTGGCTGCGGGCAGCGGCTGCGGATGGATGCGCAGGCTGGCGCCTTCACGATAATTTTCACTGCGGTGGCTTCGCGCGCGCGGACGCCCGCCTGCAGGCGCTGATGCTGCGCAGCGAGCGGGAACTCGGTCTGCCGCTGGAGCCGGTGTATACGGGCAAGGCCCTGTTGGCGCTGCACGCTATGCTGGCTTCCGGTGCTTGGTCCGGGCGCGACCCGTTGGTGCTGGTGCATACCGGTGGCCTGCAAGGACGTCGCGGCTACCCCTGGCTCGATTGATGGCGTCAGTGCCTCGCGTATGCCCGCAAACCACTGTGTGTTTATAATGGCGTTTGCGTACGGACAGGGCAGTGCGGTTATGCAGACAAACTTTGACAGGATCGGCCTGGTGGGACGCAGCCAGCAGGAAGGTCTGGCGGAGGTGCTGGAGCAGCTGATCGCTTTGTTGCAGGCGCAGGGCAAGGAGCTGGTGCTGGAGGCCCGGCTCGGGGAGCTGGTTGCCGACACTGGCATTCCCCGCGCCAGCCTGGATGAAATTGGCGAGGACAGCGACCTGGTTGTCGTCGTCGGCGGCGACGGCAGCCTGCTGAGTGCCGCCCGCACCCTGGCCAAGTATGAAACGCCGGTACTCGGGGTGAATCGCGGGAGGCTGGGTTTTCTGACCGACATCACCCCTGACGACATTGCCACCCAGGTTCCTGCGGTACTGGCCGGGGAGTACACCCGGGAGAGCCGCTTCCTGCTCGATGCCCGGGTTGTGCGCGCGGGCAAGACGGTTGGGCGGGCCGATGCGCTCAACGATGTCGTCGTCAACTCTGGCACCTCTGCCCAGATGATCGAGTTTGAACTCTATATCAACGGTGTTTTTGTCTACCGCCAGCGGGCTGACGGGCTGATTATCTCTACGCCCACCGGGTCGACCGCCTATTCACTGTCGGGTGGCGGCCCGATCATGCACCCGACGCTTGATGCGGTGGTGCTTGTGCCCATGTTCCCGCACGCGCTCAGCAGCCGGCCTATCGTGGTGGACGGCAACAGCGAGATCCGGCTGGATATCCTTGAGCGCAATCGTATTCACCCCCCGGTCACCTGCGATGGCCAGGTCAACATGACCGCGCGCCCGGGTGACTCTGTTCTCATTACCAAGAAGCCCCATCGCCTGACCCTGCTGCACCCGCTCGGGCACAGTTTCTATGCCAGTTGCAGGGACAAACTGCGCTGGAATACCGCGCTGGTGAGTTGATGGGCCAGGGGTACGAGGTTTTGCGGGCGCCGGCGGGTGACGATCTGCTCCCGTTTCTTGTTCTGCTTCAGCACCGGCGTGTCCCGCACCGGGTCTACGAGGCCGGTGGCGAGCAGGTGCTGGAAGTCGCGGATCCGGCCCAGGCCGAGCGCGTGCTGGATCTCTATCGCGCCTGGCGCGAGGGGACGCTGCAGATCGAGATTGCACCACGGACGCAGGCGCTGGCAGCGGCGCCAGACGCCAGTTCGCAGGCGCGGCTCTCGGCTCCGGTCACCGTGGTTCTGCTGGCCCTCAGCGTGGCGGGGTTCCTGCTGGTATATCTGCGGGCACCAATGTCCTGGTTGTCCCTGTTCACCTTTGCCCCCTTCACCCTGCAGGGGGAGGCAATCGGATTTGGCCGGATGGGGGCGGAATACTGGCGCCTGATCACGCCTGTCTTCCTGCACTTCGGCTGGCTGCATATCGTGTTCAACAGCCTCTGGCTGTGGGAACTCGGCAGCAAGGTGGAACGTACGCTCGGGTCCGTGCACATGGCGGGCCTGTTTTTCACTATCGCCCTGGTTTCCAACGCCTGTCAGTACCTGTTCGGAGGGCCTTCCATTTTCGGCGGCATGTCCGGGGTGGTCTACGGACTGCTCGGCTTCAGTTTTGCGGGTGCCCGCCTGCAGCCCAGCTGGGGCTTTGAACCCAGCCGACCCATCATGTTGCTGATGGTGGGGTGGCTGGTCCTCTGCATGATGGGCGTGATCGAGGTGCTGGGTTTTGGCGCCATTGCCAATGCGGCGCACCTTGGGGGGTTGCTGGCCGGCGCGGTACTCGGCGCCGGTATGGCCCTGCTGTCGCGGGCCCGACCAGGCCCTTGAGACCCAGCGGGCGGGACAGCAGCTGGCACAGACAGTTATAATGCGCGGCTTTTGTACCCCGGAGCCGCCATGGAATACGAGGATGTCATCAATCAGCTCACCCCGGAAATCTACCAGAGCCTCAAGCGCTCGGTGGAGCTGGGCCGCTGGCCTGACGGCCGTCCGGTCACGCCCGAGCAGCGCGCCAACGCGCTGCAGGCGCTGATCGCCTGGGGCGAACGCCACCTGCCGCCCCAGCAGCGTATCGGTTACATCGACAAGGGCAGCAAGGCCGGAAGTGAGTGCGATGATCCCCAGCCAGAGCCGCTGCGCTGGCGCGACGGGCCGGGGAGTCAGTAGCCATGGTGATGGAACTGGCCCGCGGGGCCCTGCGCAAGATGAAAACCCGGTTGCAGGCGCCTGTCAGCTACGAGATGGTGCTGGGCGAGGCCCGGGTGCCGCTCAACGCGCTGCTGGGGCAGGCACTGCAGCTGGAGTTTCTCGGCGCGATCAACTGCATCCACTGTGACCGCCTCACCAGCAAGAGCTTCAACCAGGGATATTGCTACCCCTGCTTTCGCCGGCTCGCCCAGTGCGACAGCTGCATACTCAGCCCCGAAAAGTGTCACTACCACCTCGGTACCTGTCGGGAACCGGAGTGGGGTGAAGCCAATTGCATGATCGACCACTTCGTTTACCTGGCCAATACCTCCGGGCTCAAGGTCGGTATTACCCGGCACAGCCAGGTCCCCACCCGCTGGATGGACCAGGGTGCGACCCAGGCGCTGCCGATCTTCCGCGTCAGCAGCCGCCTCCAGTCCGGCCTGGTAGAGACCGTTTTCAAGTCGCATATCGCAGACAAGACCAACTGGCAGGCGATGCTCAAGGGGCCTTCTGCGCCGGTCGACCTGGAGTCCGAGCGGCAGCGCCTGATGGCAGTCTGCGCCGCCGAGATCGCCGCCCTGCAATGTGAACATGGGCTGCAGGCCCTGGCAGAGCTGGAGCAGCAGGCGGTGGTCGGGATCGAGTATCCGGTGCTGGAATATCCCCGCAAGGTCACTTCGTTCAATTTCGACAAGAACCCGCTGGTGTCTGGAACCCTGCTCGGGATCAAGGGTCAGTACCTGATTCTGGATACCGGAGTCATCAATCTTCGCAAGTTCGGCGGCTACCAGGTCGCCCTGTCACAACACTGAGGAAAACCATGCGCGATGCACAGCCGCAAGTCATTTACCGGAAGGATTACAAGGTACCTGCGTTTCTGATCGATCGCACTGAGCTTGCCTTTGACCTGCATGAGGATCACGCCCTGGTCAGTGCCTGCCTGCACCTGCGACGCAATCCCCAGGCCGAGCGCGGCGCTGCGCTGGAATTGCACGGACAGGAGCTGGAGCTGTTGTCGTTGATGCTGGACGGGCGCGAGCTGGCGCCAGCGGAGTACCGGCTCAGCGCCGAACACCTGGTGATCGAAGGGGTGCCCGAGCGCTTCGAACTGCGCAGCGTGGCCCGCATACAGCCCCAGAACAACACGTCACTGGAGGGCCTGTACAAGTCCCGCGCCATGTTCTGTACCCAGTGTGAGGCGGAGGGGTTTCGCAAGATCACCTGGTACCTCGACCGCCCCGATATCCTGGCGGAGTTCCATGTCACGATTGAAGCGGACGAGTCCCGCTATCCCGTGCTGCTCAGCAACGGCAACCCCGTGTCCCGCGAGTCGCTGGGAAACGGCCGGCACCGCGCCAGCTGGCACGACCCGTTTCCCAAGCCGTCCTACCTGTTCGCCCTGGTCGCGGGGGATCTGCGCCATGTCGAGGACAGCTTCCGCACCGCCAGCGGTCGCGACGTCACCCTGCGTATCTACGTGGAAGAAAAGGACATCGACAAGTGCGACCACGCGATGCTCTCGCTGCAGCAGTCCATGCGCTGGGACGAGGAGGTCTACGGCCGTGAATACGACCTCGAGGTGTTCAATATTGTTGCGGTCGACGATTTCAACATGGGCGCCATGGAAAACAAGGGTCTGAACATCTTCAACAGTTCCTGCGTGCTGTGCAGCCCGGACACGACCACCGATGCCGGGTTCCAGAAAGTGCAGAGCATCGTCGCCCATGAATACTTCCACAACTGGTCAGGCAACCGGGTGACCTGCAGGGACTGGTTCCAGCTCAGCCTCAAGGAAGGGTTCACCGTCTTTCGCGACGCGGAGTTTTCCGCCGACATGGGCTCGCGAACGGTAAAACGGGTGGAGGATGTTAACCGGCTGCGCAGCGCCCAGTTCGCCGAGGACGCCGGGCCCATGGCGCACCCGGTGCGGCCCGATTCCTTTATCGAGATCTCCAATTTCTACACCGTGACCATCTACGAAAAGGGCGCGGAGGTGGTGCGGATGATCCACACCCTGCTGGGTGCGGAGCGCTTCCGCCAGGGTTCGGACCTGTATTTTTCCCGGCATGACGGCCAGGCTGTGACCTGCGAGGATTTCGTGCGGGCAATGGAGGAGGCCTCGGGTGAGGACCTTACCCGGTTCCGCCTCTGGTATTCCCAGGCCGGCACACCGACGCTCAGTGCCCGCGGTGAGTACGACCCCGAGGCCCGGCGCTATACCCTGACCCTGCGCCAGGGCACGCCACCTACGCCGGGGCAGCCGGACAAAGCCCCCTTGATGATTCCCGTTGCCCTGGGGTTGCTTGGCAGCGCGGGCAACCTGCCCCTGCGCCTGGCGGGTGAGGTGGCGGACGCGGAGACCGCCGACAACACCCACCGGGTGCTGGTGCTGACCGAGGAGGAACAGAGTTTCTGCTTTGAGGGCGTGATGGAGCCGCCGGTGCCAGCGCTCCTGCGCGGATTGTCCGCGCCTGTACGCCTCGACTACGCCTATAGCAGCGCGGATCTCTGCGCCCTGATGAGCCGGGAAGACGATGGCTTCGTGCGTTGGGATGCCGCCCAGCAACTTGCCCTGCGCGTCCTGGACGCGGCTCGGGAGCAGCTGGCTGCGGGTGAGGCGGTGACGGTAGAGCCGCTGTATCACCAGGCCTGTGGCGACCTGCTGGCGAATACCGCCCTGGACCCGGCCATGGTTGCGGAGATGCTGCGTCTGCCGGGGGAGAGCTATCTCGCCGAGCTGGCCGCCAGCCGAGGCGGTGCCGATGTGGACGCCATCCACGCTGCCCGCAACGCCGTCCGCGAGGCCCTCGCGCAACGCCACGCCGACGCATTTTTGGCCTGCTACCAGCGACTCGCCAGCAGTGAGCCCTATGCTGCAAATTCCGTCCAGATCGGGGCCCGCAGTTTGCGCAACATCTGCCTGGACTACCTGGCGCTGGCGGGAGAGGAGGGCGTGGCTCTCGCGGCCGGCCAGTTTGCCGATGCGAGTAATCTGTCCGATCGCCTAGCCGCCCTGCAGATACTGGCCAACCACGGCAGCCCTGCGCAGCGCGATGCGACCCTGGAATGGTTCTACCAGGACTGGCAGCACGAGACCCTGGTGATCAACCAGTGGCTGCAGGTACAGGCGACGCTGCAGGCGCCGGATACTCTTGAGCGGGTGCAGCGACTGCTGCAGCACCCGGCTTTCGACAGCCGCAACCCGAACAAGCTGCGGGCCCTGATCGGCGCCTTCTGCACTGCCAATCCGGTGAACTTCCACCGGGCAGACGGGGCCGGCTACCGCTTCCTGGCGGACAGGATCGAGGAAATCGACGCCCGCAACCCGCAGATCGCCGCGCGCCTGCTGACGCCGCTGACCAGGTGGCGCAATTACCTCGGGCGAGAGCAGCTGATGCGCGCCCAGTTGCAGCGGCTGGCCGCACTGCCCGCCGTGTCGCGGGACGTTTACGAGGTCCTCGACAAGGCCCTGGCCGACTGAGCCTGCTGGTTGCTGCGCGACCGACTCAGGCGGCGCTGTGGGGGTAGAGCGTCAGCGCCTCGGCGCGCTGGACGTCGCCCTTGCCGGGTGCTGTGCGGCGCAAGCGCGCCACGGCGGCGAGCAGGGCGGATCCATCCCAGCCGCTACCGCCATCCCGGTACAGCGCGCGATCAAGGACCGCTACGGCATCGCGCAGGGCGGCGTCATCCAGGCTCGCGGCCAGCGCCGCGGCATTCATCCCGGCCCTGCCGGGCAGGTGTGCCTTGCCCCAGGCCAGGAGCGCGCGCCGAGCATGGGGAGCGCTGTTGCTGGCGCAGGCCGCCTGAAGCTGCTTGAACGCGCGCGCCTCTCCGGGGCTGGTGTTTCGCGTATCCTGCGCCAACGGTGACGCTGCGCTGCGCTGCTTGTGGCGCCAGTGCCAGGCCAGCGTGGCGAGCCATCCCAGGGCAAAGATTCCCGCCAGCGCCTGCCATAAGTGCTGCGAGTGCTGCTCGATGATGACCGGAGCGGGGGCAGCCCGCGGCGGGAGAGTCGCTCCGGGGGCTGTCGCCTGGCCGACCTCCCCAGCGGTGCCGGGCGCGGCGGCGATGGCGATTTCCCGGGCCGGCAGTACTGCGTAGCGCAGACTGTCGGTCCGGGTGTCCCACCAGGGAATACGCACTTCCGGCAGGGTCCAGGTGCCTGCCCTGCTGGCGACCAGGGCCGCGCTGTCCCGGCGCAGTCCAACCACACCATTGGCATCCTCGCGGTCGTCTACCAGCGGCTGGTCGGGGTAGTAGCGCAGGGCGTCCGGCGCCGCGAACTCAACCGGTGGCAGTTGCGCTCCCTGCAGGCCTTCGCCCCGCAGGCGAATCGTGCGGGTGGCAGACTCGCCTGCCTGCAGCTGGTCCGGGGGCGTGGACCAGTCCTCCTCCAGGATGAGATTGCGCGCCGGCAACCAGGTGCTGCCGGCGGGAAAGGCGTCAGGACGCGGTTTGACCGTGATTGTCAGGGGCTCCGTGCGCCGCTGCAACTGGCGGCCACTGCCTCCCAGGTCAAAGACACTGCGCCGGCCGCTGCTCTCGCGGGCAGTGAAAACCTGGGCGGGAATTTCCAGCGTGCCGCTCTGCTCGGGGAAGATCGCGTAGCGTACTTCATGCACCAGCCAGGGCCGCCCGTTAACCGTGCGTTGAAAAGAATTCTGCTCCAGCGGCTTCACAAATGCCCGGTCCAGCGCAAGCTCGCTGACGCTGCGGGAGTCCAGGTTGATCGCTTGCTGGATCCGCAGTGTCAGCAGGACCTGGCCCTGGACATAGACTTCCTGGCGATCAACCTCGGCCTCGAACAGCACGTCCTGGTCGGCATCGGCCAGGGTCGGCGGAGGGCCCACCTCGATTTTCAGCGGCCGGGTTGTCTCCGTGCCGACGCGAAACGCAGGGATCTCCAGGGTGCCTTCGCGTCGCGGAATGAGGTCCAGCGACAGCTGGCGGGTGCGCGTCGTCTGGCCGTTGATAATGCTGGTGCTGCTGCTCGTACTGCGCTGGAGTATCTCAAAGTCCGCCAGCAGGTTGCGCAGGTCCAGACCGTCCAGGTCTTCATTGCCGGTGGCGGCAACAACCAGGCGCAGGCTGTCGCCCAGTGCTATTTGCTGGCGGTCCACAGCGACTTCCAGCGCAGCCTGTGCTGCGGCGCACCACAGCCAGATCAGCAGTCCCAGTCCCAGCAAGGTCCGGTTACCAGTCACGCTCATTTCCACTCCCGGGTTGTTGTTGCCGCTTGCGGCTCTCATAGCGAAACTTCTCCCGCAGCAGGCCAGAGGGGTCGTCGGGTACCCGGCGCAGCCACTGTTCCATGGCCTGGTTGCGCTCGGCCTCTTCCAGGGACAACTCCGGCACCTCGACGTTGGTCAGCGGCTCAGTGTCGGGTGTCGATTCCGGGGCCGGCTCGGGTTTGCCGGGCGCGGCATCTTCCTCCGCGGCCGCCTCGTCCTGTGCTTCAGGGGAGGAGTCGTCAGGGGAGTCCCGGTCCTGCTCGGGCTTGCCCTGTTGCTGCTGCTCCTGTTGCTGATCCTCCCGGGGCTGCCCCTGCTGCTCGCCCTGGCCGTCCTCGCCAGGGTCCTGCTGTTCATTTTGCTCGCTGTCCTCGCCTGCCTGCTGCTCCTGTTCTTGCTGCTGTCGTTTGAGGTCTTCCACCAGTTCCAGGTTCGCGGCGGCATCCGCCTGCCCCGGATCCAGCTCCAGCGAGCGTCGGTAGGCTTCGATTGCGCCATCGAGGTCACCGCCGCGGGCGAGGGCATTGCCGCGGTTGTACCAGCCATCGGCGCTGTCGCTGGCCCGGAAGCGCTCGGCAGCGGTGGCATAGTCGCCGCTTTCGTAGGCGGCAGTGCCCGCCCAGGCCGGATCACGGAACAGGTTTGCGGCGCGCTCTGCATCGCCGGCCTCGAGGGCGCGCCGGGCCTGTTGGTCTGGGGTGAGCCACAGATCCTGCCAGCCCTGGGCACGGGCGGTCCCCGGTTCCAGCAGCAACAGCAGGGGCAGGACTCCCAGCAGCCAGCCACGCCGGAACAGGGCCAGTGCCAGCGGTAGCAGCAGAAGGATGAGCCAGTAGCCCTGGTCCTCCCAGGCGTCCGCGGTCAGATCCTCCGCCAGCCTGGTCTCGGTGGCGGCAGCCGCCTGGGACAGCAGGGTATCCAGGTCGCTGTTATCGACCCGCAGGCGTTGATAGCGTCCACCTGCCGCCTGCGCCAGCTTGCGCAGTGGCTGCTCCTCCAGTCGGGGAATGACGATGGCCCCGGACTCATCGCGCCGAAACCCTCCGCGTGGCAGCGGCATGGGGGCGCCATCGGCCGTGCCAAGGCCCAGCACGGACAGGGTGACCCCGGCGCTGCGCAGTGGCCGCGCCATACGCGGTATCTCGTCTTCGTCGATGCCATCGGTCAACAACAGTATTCGCCCACCGCTGACCCCCGCGGACTCGAGTAATTCCAGCGCCAGGCGCAGTGCACCGGCGGTGTCGCTGCCAGGCAGCGGCATCATGTCGGGATTCAGGGCCGGCAACAGGTTGGCAATGGTGCCGGTGTCATCGGTGAGCGGAGTGACCACATGGGCGTCTCCGGCGTAGGCCACAAGCCCGGTCTGGCCCTCGCGCCGGGTCGCCAGCAGGTCCAGCAGCTTTTGCCGGGCCCGGTCAAGACGGGAGGGCGCCTGGTCCGTGGCCTTCATGGAGTAGCTCAGGTCCAGAACCAGCACCAGGGCGTCTTCCACCTGTTCCACCGGCTGCGGAATTTTCTTCCAGCTGGGCCCGGCGGCGGCGATACTCGCCAGCAGCCAGCCCGCACACACGAGGAGCAGGAGATTGCTGCGCCGGCGTTGCTGCTGCCCGGGGACCAGGTGGCGCAGCAGCTCGGGGTCAATGACCTGGCTCCAGCCCCCGGCACGGCCGCGCTGCCGCCACAGCAGGGCGGTGAAGAACAGCGCAGGAACGGCGCACAGCAACCACATTGGGCGCATCAGGTGGAGTCCGAACAGCGTCTCAGGCATTGCTGCGCGAAGCCTCCCGGAAAGTGGCGGGGCTGGCAGGCCGCGGCCCCAGGCGTTGCCAGGTGAGGGCAAAGCTCAGGAGCAGGGCCAGCAGCAGCGGCCAGTGGCCGAGGGCCTGGCGTGGCCGGTAGGTGGCGGCCTCCTGTTCTATGGGCTCAAGTTCGTCCAGCAGCTGGTAGATGCCGGCCAGCTCCTGGGGATCCCGGGCACGGAAGTAGCGCCCGCCGGTCATGCCGGCTATCTCCTGCAACGCGGCCTCGTCCATGTCACTCGACGGGTTGATCCGGCGGCTGCCGAAACTGGAACCGAAGATCCCGGGCAGGGCCAGCTGGTCGGCGCCGATGCCGATAGTGTAGACGCGTATTCCCAGGCCCTGTGCGAGTCGGGCCGCATCCATGGTGCCAATGGTGCTGGCGGTATCCTGGCCGTCGGTCAGGAGCACCAGGACCCGGCTCTGAGCGGGACGCTCCCTCAGGCGTTTGACAGCGAGACCGATGGCATCACCGATGGCCGTTTCCTGGCCGGCGAAGCCGATCTGGGCATCGCGCAGAAACTGCTGCACCGTGGCCACATCGAAGGTCAGGGGAGATTGCACATAGGCATTGCTGCCGAACAGGATCAGGCCCACCCGGTCGCCCTGGCGACGGCCGATAAAGTCCGCGCCGACCGCTTTCACCGCGTCGACCCGCCGGACCAGGTTGTTGCCGACCTGCATGTCCTCGACCCGCATGCTGCCGGACAAATCCACTGCCAGCATCAGGTCCCGGCCGCTCTTGGGCAGCTCGACGGGCTCCCCGATCCAGACAGGCCGCGCCGCGGCGAGCAGCAGGCAGATCCACAGCAGCCAGAGCAGGAGCAGCGCTGTGCGGCTGCCGCCTCCGCGCCGGGCCTGGCGTCGCCCCAGCAATTGCCAGCGCTGGAAAAAAGGTACGCGCAATGCGGGTTCTTCACTGTATGCCGGTGGCCAGAACCGGTGCACCAGCAGGGGCAGGGGCAGCAGCAGCGCCAGCCAGGGCCACAGCCAGGTGATCATTGTGTCCTCCGGTGCCTGCGCAGCCAGGTCTCTGCGCAGCGCTGCAGCGCCACGGTGTCCACCGGCCCGGGACTCCGGGTGTGGGCAAGGGCAATGGCCTCCGGAAAGCGCAACGGGCTGCGCGCCTGCGCCAGGCCGTCATTGAGGTAGCTGCGCCAGCGCTCTCCGCTGAGCGATGCGACCTCGGCGCGCTGGCCTGCGTACAGGGCTACGGCTTTCAAGAGTGTGTTGAGTTCGCCCAGGGTTCGCGCCGGATCGCCGTGCTCGGCATGCCGGGCAAGGATTGCCTGCAGGCTGCGGCGGGCGGCGCGCCGGTAGTGGTTGTGACGGTAGTGGCGCCAGCCCTGCCAGGCGACCCAGCCCAGAGCGATAAGCAGCAGGCCGGCCAGCAGCCACCAGCCTGGCGCCGGTGGCCACCAGGGCAGGGGCTCCGGCGTCCGCAGTGGCTGCAGGGCGGCCAGGGGATCCTGCGCATTCATCGACGCTGTTCCCCGAAGTAACGCTGCAGCAGCAGGAACGGCGATTCGGTGGTTGAGGCGCGCAGCAGCGGGATGCCGAGGCGCTGCAGGTCCGTGCCCAGCGCCGCGAACCGTGACTCCTGTTCCTCCTGGTACTGCTGGCGCAGGCGGCGGTCGCTGGTCAGTAGTTCGCTGCGTTGCTCGCCGTCGGTGATCGCATAGCGACCCGGTGGTGGCAGGGTGGACTCCAGTGGGTCGCTGCAGGCGAGGGCGGTGATTTCGGAGTGCTGCGCGAGCCGGAACAGGTGCTCGCGCACGGCGGGGTCCTCGGCGCCGTAGAAGTCGCTGACCAGGTAGATGCTGGTGCCCGGTCGCGCGATGCGGCGCAAGGTGTCGAGGATTCCGGCCAGGCTGCCGCTGCCGCTGCCCGTGATGGGCAGGCGGCGGTTGAAGGCCTCGATTTGCGACAGGATCGTCAGCACCGTCTTGCGGCTGCGGCGCGGGCGTACCTCGCGGTGGCGGCTGTCGTTGAACACCAGCCCGCCCACCCTGTCGCCGTTACCCAGCGCGCTCCAGGCCAGCAGTCCGGCCAGGTGGGCTGCCAGCACTGATTTAAAGCAGTTTTGCGAACCGAAGAACTGGCTGCCTCGCTGGTCGACCACCACCAGCACCGGGCGTTCGCGTTCCTCGCGAAACACCTTGGTGTGGGCGCTTCCGGTGCGTGCGGTGACACGCCAGTCGATAGTGCGGATATCGTCTCCCGGCTGGTAGCTGCGCACTTCTTCAAAATCAATCCCGCGGCCGCGGAAGTTTGCCTTGTTGGGCCCGGCCAGTGCGCTCAGGGCGCGATTGCGCCGGGTCAACTGCAACTGGGTGGCGGGAAAGCGGAGCCCGATCAGTGTTTCCAGCGCCACATAGGCGCCGGTGGCGGGATTGCTGACATCGGCCAGG
>JBFHFJ010000085.1:0-11990 GCA_041583655.1 Haliea sp.
ACCTGCTGGATGTGGAAGCGCCCCCGTTGGACGCCGAGCACGGCGAGGAAAAGGTCAAGTCCGTCGCCTTCATCCGGGAGGACGAGTGCATCGGCTGCACCAAGTGCATCCAGGCCTGCCCGGTAGACGCCATCCTCGGTGCCGCCAAGCAGATGCACACCGTCATCGTCAGCGAATGCACCGGTTGCGACCTCTGCGTGGAGCCATGCCCAGTGGACTGTATAGACATGATTCCACTGGCCGAGGGCCTGCAGGCCTGGCACTGGCGCCTGCCGGAACCAGCCAGTCGCAACCTCGATATCATCGCCACGGACAGTGAACCCGCAGAGCGTGCAGCATGAGGCGGGTCTACGGCTTCCACGGCGGCATTCACCCCGCCGAGAACAAGTTCCAGTCCCTGCGCAGCCCGATCCGTAGCGCGGGCGTCCCCCCGCAGCTTGTGCTGCCTCTGTCCCAGCACATCGGCGCGCCCTCGCGACCGCTGGTCCAGGCCGGGGAGCGGGTGCTCAAGGGACAGATGATCGCCGAGGCCAGCGGCTACGTCAGCGTGCCGCTGCATGCGCCAAGCAGCGGGACCGTCGCCGCGATCGAGGAGCGGCCCATACCCCATCCCTCCGGGCTCACCGCGCCCTGCATCGTCATTGACTGTGATGGCCGGGATGAGTGGATTGAACACCAGGGCGTCGCGGATTTCCGCGACTGCGAAGCCACGGAACTCCTGGAACTGATACGCAGCGCCGGAATTGCCGGCATGGGCGGGGCGGGCTTCCCGGCGGCGGTCAAGCTGGCGGGCAAGCCGGGAGCGTCGATCAGCACGCTGATCATCAACGGCACCGAGTGCGAGCCGTATATCACCGCCGACGACATATTGATGCAGGAGCGGGCGACGGGGATTCTTGAGGGCATTGCGATCCTGCGCCACATCCTGCGACCGGAGGAAGTGCTGCTGGGGGTTGAGGACAACAAGCCCGCCGCCATCGCCGCGCTGGAAGCTGCCGCGGCGGGAACCGATGTGCAGGTGGTTACCTTTCCAACGAAATACCCCTCCGGTGGCGAAAAGCAGCTGATCGAGATCCTTACCGGCAAGCAGGTGCCCAGCGGCGGCCTGCCCGCGGATATCGGCATTGTCTGCCAGAATGTCGGTACCGCGCTGGCGGTGGCGGATGCCGTGCTGCGCGGACAACCGCTGATCTCGCGCATCACTACGGTGACCGGGGAGGCGGTTGCCGAGCCGCAGAATTTCGAGGTTCTGCTGGGCACGCCCATGCAACACCTGCTGGACCTCGCCGGCTTCCAGCCCGAACGCTGCGAGCGCCTGGTCATGGGCGGGCCCATGATGGGCTTTACCCTGGCCAGCCCCCAGGTACCGGTGGTGAAGACCAGCAACTGCCTGCTCGCGCCCAGCGTTTCCGAACTGCCGGCACCGCCGCCCGCCCAGTCCTGCATCCGCTGCGGACTCTGCGCCCAGGCCTGCCCCGCCAGCCTGCTGCCACAGCAGCTGTTCTGGTTCGCGCAGGGCAAGGAGTTCGACAAACTGGAACAGCACAACCTCTTCGACTGCATCGAGTGTGGCGCCTGTTCCTGGGTCTGCCCCAGCCACATCCCCCTGGTGCAGTACTACCGCGCGTCCAAGGCGGAAATCCTGCTTGCACGCCGCGACCATGAGCGGGCCGAGCAGGCCAGGCTGCGCTTCGAGGCCCGCCAGGCCAGGATTGCGCGCGAGGAAGAAGAGCGCGATGCCAAACGCGCGGCGCGCAAGCAGGCCGCTGAAAAGCGCGCTCAGATGGCTGCCGCGGAGGGGGGCGAGGACCCGATCCAGGCGGCCATAGAGCGCGCCAAAGCGAAGAAAGCGGCCCAGCAGGCCGCGGGCGAAGCGGACACCCCGACCCCGGCGGCAGCACCGCTGGATGCGCTGCGGCAGAAGCTGGCCAAGTCGGAACAGCGCCTGGCCCAGGGCCGGGAAGCGGGTGAGGACGCCAAGATTATTACCGCCCTGGAGGCCTCGGTTGCGCGCCTGCGGGGCAAGCTCGCCGAGGCGGAAGCCGACGCCGCTGGCGCAACCGAGAGCGAGACCCGCGGATGACATTGATCAGGATCAGCTCGCCTCACGCCCACGGAGCCACCAGCACCGGCTCGGTGATGCGCCAGGTGCTTCTGGCCACCCTGCCCGGGGTCGCGGTACTCACCTATTTCTTCGGCTTCGGCACCCTGGTCAACGTGCTCTGGGCCTGCCTTGTCGGGGTTGCCTGCGAGACACTGGCGGTCTTCCTGCGCGGCCACTCCCCGGGTTTTTACCTGAAGGACTACAGCGTCCTGGTCACCTCGGTGCTGCTGGGCATCGCCCTGCCGCCCTACGCGCCCTGGTGGCTGATCAGCATCGGCGTCGCCGCGGCGGTGCTGATGGCCAAGCACCTTTACGGCGGCCTGGGCTACAACCCCTTCAATCCCGCCATGGTCGGCTATGTCGTCCTGCTGATCTCCTTCCCCATGCAGATGACCGCCTGGGCGCCGCCGCGTGGACTCGAGGAAGTTCCCGGCCTGTGGCAGGCCCTGCAAGCCTGCTTCCTGCCCGCGAGCTACGACGCGGTAACCATGGCCACACCGCTGGATATCCTGCGCCAGAACGACAGCCTGCTGCTGGAGGATCTCTGGCAGCAGACCGCCCAGTTCGGGCGCTGGGCCGGCATCGGCTGGGAGTGGGCCAACCTGGCCTTCCTGGCCGGAGGGGCCTGGCTGCTCTACCGGCGCATCTTCACCTGGCACGCCCCACTGGCCATGCTCGGCGCACTGACCCTGATGGCCGCCCTGTTCCACGATGGCGGCAGCTCGGCCAGCGGCGGCTCGCCCCTGTTTCACCTGCTCAGCGGCGCCACCATGTTCGGTGCCTTCTTCATAATCACCGACCCGGTGTCCTCGGCGGTCTCGGTACGCGGGCGCCTGGTGTTCGGTGCCCTGATCGGCGTACTGGTCTACCTGATCCGGGTCTGGGGCAACTACCCCGATGCGGTCGCCTTCGCGGTGCTGATCGCCAACTTCGCGGCGCCCTTCATCGACCACTACACCCAGCCGCGCAGCTATGGCCACCGCAAAAGCGGGGGGCAGCCCTGATGCGCGTACTTGGGTCCGTCACCCGCAACAGCGCCCTGCTGGCACTGTTTGCCCTGCTCACCGCGTTCCTGATCGCCGGCACCTGGCTGCTGACCGGCGATACCATCGCGGCAGAGCGGCGCAAGGCGGAGGAGCGGGCGCTGCTGGAGATCATTCCCCGGCAGCGTCACGACAACAGCATGCTCGACGACACCCGTCTGCTGAGGGCAGGCAGCCACGGTCTAGGCCTGCGCGAAGACCGCCCCCTGTATATTGCGCGACAGGGCGGGCAGCCGGTGGCCGTGATCGTGCCGGTCGTGGCCCGCGACGGCTACAGCGGCGATATCGAACTCATCGTAGGCGTGAATGCCGACGGCAGCATCGCCGGCGTACGGGTACTGAGCCACCGGGAAACCCCGGGGCTGGGCGACAAGGTGGACCTGAAGAAATCGGACTGGCTGCTGGACTTTGACGGCCGCTCCCTGGGCAACCCCCTGCCCGACCGCTGGGCTGTGCGCAAGGACGGCGGCGCTTTCGACCAGTTTACCGGCGCCACCATCACCCCGCGGGCCGTGGTTGCGGCAATCCTGCGGGCGTTGCAATATGTCGAGAGCGAGCGGGCCAGCCTGTTCGCCAGCCCGGCACCGGCGGGAGAAGCACCATGAGCACACCGAGTTACCGCGAACTGACCCTCAACGGGCTGTGGAAGAACAACCCGGCGCTGGTGCAGTTGCTGGGACTGTGTCCGCTGCTGGCGGTTACCGGCAGTGTGGTCAACGCCCTGGGGCTCGCAGTGGCCACCACCCTGGTGCTGGTGTGCTCCAATACCGCGGTGTCGCTGATCCGCAATGTCGTCTCCGATGCCATCCGCCTGCCGGTGTTCGTCATGATCATCGCCTCCGCAGTCACCTGTGCTGAGCTGCTGATGCAGGCCTTCGCCTTCGAGCTGTACCAGATCCTCGGCATTTTCCTGCCCCTTATCACCACCAACTGCACCATACTCGGCCGCGCCGATGCCTTTGCCAGCAAGCATGCCATCGGACCCGCCCTCTACGATGGACTGCTTATGGGCCTGGGTTTCGGGGCGGTACTGGTGTTGCTGGGCGCCCTGCGCGAACTGCTGGGGACCGGCGCGCTGTTTGCCGACATGGAGCTATTGTTCGGCCCCATGGCCGCCAGCTGGGAGCTGGTGCTGGTGGCCGACTACCAGCCCTTCCTGCTCGCCATCCTGCCACCGGGAGCCTTCATATTTACCGGCCTGTTGATTGCGGGCAAGAACCTGGTGGACCGGCAGATCAAGCGGCGCGAGGATGCGCTCAGGAGCAAGCCGGTCAAGGGCGCCAAGCGGGTCAGGGTGACCGGCACCATTACCTGACCGGGGGCAAATCTCAGGTGGGGTCGGCGTCCACAGCCACCAGGGTTTCCAGCAGGGCGTCCACCGCTGCATCATCCATACCCTGGTTGTCCAGGTCGCAGCTGTAGCTGACAAACAACAGCAGCGATCCCGCGCCCAGGTACCACTCCCGCACGGCGGCGTCCTCCTCAGCAAACCCCGCCTGCCAGCCACTGAAGTCCCCGCAAACTGCCTTTTGCCACTGCTGGGGAGCGGCCGACTCAGTCTGCGCAATGCGCAGCAGCTCACGGTCGTCAAAGACGCCCCGCTCCTTGTGCAGGGTGGTGATTTCAAGGCAGCCGACATCGTCCTCATCACCTACGAGAACGGTGCCATCCTCCTCGACGTCCGCCCACCACTCGGGTGCCAGCGCCATCGACCACCACTCGGTTTCCAGCACGTTCATAGCTTCCTCACAAATCCAGTGACATCAGGATGGCGTCCTCCCGGCCCGCGGCCAGGGGGTAATAGTTGCGTCGCAGACCGTCCACCTCGAAACCAAAGGCTGCATAGAGGCGCCGCGCAGCGGTGTTCGACTTGCGTACCTCCAGGAGGCAGCGGCGGGCGCCGGTCGCCACGAGAGCGTCGACTGCGGCCTCCAGCAACAGCAGCCCGTAGCCGCGACGGCGGGCAGTGGCAGCGACCACGATATTGTAGATACTGCCGTCATCAAACTCCCGGGCAAAGACCACCAGGCCCTGCAGGTCGCCGTCGGCTTCCAGCAACAGGGCCCGCTCGCGATTGTCCGCCACGGGGGTACAGCTGCGCAGATACTGCGCCTCGGTCCAGGGCCAGGGTGAAGACGACTCATCCAGCCGCGCCATCTGTACCGCATCGGCCGGCACCCCGGGCCGGATAGCGGGCACGACTAGATGCCCAGCGCGGCGAGTGCCCGCCAGGCGTCAAGCTTGGACTGCGGTCTGGACAGAAGCTCTGCTGTGGCCGGCAGGCGCACAATGGGCACCCCGTCCAGCTCAGGCTGCAGCAGGTACTCCCCCGCGTCCGGGCCCAGCAACACCAGAGCCCGGCAACCGCGGTCCTGCACCTGGCGCAGGACAAATCCTGTCAGCGCTGCGGCCGCCGCGCTGGCGCTGAGATCCAGCTGGCGATTGCTGTGCACGGGCCAGTCAAAACGCGTCAACTGCGGAGTCTCCTGCCTGCGTACCAGGGCGAATGCCATGGCCCGGATGAGCTGCAGCCGCTCCGGCTCTGGCTCGGAGCCGGACAGAGGATCCAGCCACAGACAGCCACCGGTCACCACCGCCGCCATATGTAACGCCGGGACGCCCGTCGGCGCATCCGCCACCTGTACCCGGCTGGCCGCCGCGGGCCGCGGCGCCTTGCGCCCGACATCCAGCCGGGGCACCGACACGGCGGATTGGGCTGCGCTCACGTGCGAGACGCTGCCGGGCCCACCCGCGACCGGCGACGGGGCGGACGGCGGCCCAGACTCCGGCACTGCGGCCGTGCGCACCATCTTCACCCTGGGAACGCTGGGCGCTGCGCCGGGCAGCGGCTTGCGCGCCACCAGCAGCTGGAGCCCTAGCGCATCCAGGCAGGCGAGTTTGTGGAGTTCGCGAACGGTCGACATTACAGCTCCGGGGCAGGCTCAGGCGCAAGTCTACCAGCTTTCCGAGACGGAGCCATGCCGTGCACCGGGGGCAAGCAGGCTAGATCCAGCGCCAGCCGTGGCTGTTGAAAAAACGCAGCCCCGAACGCAGGAACCACCAGCGATGGCGCCAACCCTTGCCCGCACTGCCACCCCCGTAGTGGCGCACGGTCATGCTCGGGAGACAGGCAACCGCCCCCTGCTGCGCCAGGCGCAAGGACAGGTCGAAGTCTTCGAAATAGAGAAAATAGCGCGCGTCGAAGCCGCCTACTGCCGCCAGTGCCGTGGCGCGAACCAGCATGAAACAGCCGCTGGCCAGGGGCACAGATGAGGGTAGATCGACGGCATGGAGGTCATGCATCTCATAATGGGCCAGTCGCGCGGCAAACCGGCGTTGCAACCAGGCGGGCGCAAAGGCCCGCAAAGCCAGCACCAGCACGCTGGGTAAACGCTTGCTGAGGTAAGCGGGGCTGCCATCCCCCGCCTCGCCCCGGGGACACACCATCGCCACCCGCGGGTGGTCCCGCAGGTAGTCAAGCCCCTGACACAGGGCGTCATCTGCCATCACCACGTCGGGATTGAGTACCAGGAATACGTCGCAGGGGTGACGGTTGAAGGCTGCGTTGTGGCCTGCGCCGTAACCGCAGTTGACCGGCATGGGCAGCGCCTCGCAGCTGATACCCGCATCCTTCCAGTCCTCCTGGTCCAGTTGCTGGCGGAGTGCCCGGTGGTACTCGCCGCAGACAGAGTTGTCGATCACTGCCAGGGTCACAGTGCCGAGAACCCCGGCCCCGCGGGCGGCCGCCAACGCTCGCCGCAAGGACGCCAGGGTTTCCTCCAGGCGCGCGGGGTCGCTGTGGTAAAGGACCACAGACACACACAGGCTGGGCAAGGAGGGGGGGGGTGTGCTCATGGGAGCGCATGGTAGCAGCAGGCGCGGGTCACAACCTAGCCCGGTGCTGCTACTATCACCGTTTCAGTCCCGCAACGGTCTCCCAACCATGAACAACTCCGGCTCCCCGCGTCGCTCCCGTTTTGGTCCAGGCCTGCTCGTCACGGCGGCTTTTATCGGGCCGGGCACCATCACCACCGCCAGCAGCGCCGGCGCGCATTTCGGATTTGCCCTGCTCTGGGCTCTCCTGTTCTCTGTCGCGGCGACCCTGGTCCTGCAGGAGATGAGCGCGCGACTGGGGCTGGTCACCCGCGAGGGCCTCGCCGAGGCCATGCGCGCCCATTTCCGCAGTCCCCTGTTCGGCAAGCTGGCGGTGCTGCTGATCGTCGCAGCTGTGGGCTTCGGTAACGCTGCCTATGAGGCCGGGAATATTGCGGGAGCAGCACTGGCTCTGAACAATATCGCCAATCCGGGAGATGGCATCTGGGCGCTCGTGATCGGTGGCAGCGCCACCCTGCTGTTGGCCAGTGGCCGCTATCGACTGCTTGAGGGCACGCTGATCCTGCTGGTCGTCACCATGAGTATCGTATTCCTGTTGACAGCTATCGTCGTGGCGCCCCCCGCCACAGAGCTGCTGCTCGGGCTTCTGCGCCCCACGCTGCCCGACGGCTCTATCATGGTTGTGATAGCACTGGTCGGTACGACCGTTGTCCCCTACAACCTCTTCCTGCACGCCAACGCGGTACGCGAAAAGTGGCCGGCAAGCGTCCCCGTCGAACAGGCCATCCGCGAGTCGCGACTGGACAGCGGGCTGTCCATAGGACTCGGCGGACTGATCACGCTGGCCATCATGAGCACCGCCGCGGCGGCTTTTTTCAGCACCGGGCTGGCCTTCGATAGCGGCTCCCTGGCCCGGCAACTGGAACCTTTGCTGGGACCGGCGGCCGGCTACGTGTTTGCTGCCGGCCTGTTTGCAGGCGGATTCACCAGCGCCATTACCGCCCCGCTGGCGGCCGCCTACGCCGTCTGCGGCGCCCTTGGCTGGCGCAACAATCTGTCTGCCCCCGGCTTCCGCCTGGTCTGGATGACGGTTCTCCTGACCGGCACCCTGTTCGCCGCCCTGGGGGCCAGGCCACTGACCGCGATCCTCTTCGCGCAGATGGCCAACGGCCTGCTCCTGCCGGTGGTCGCCGTATTCCTGTTGCTGGTGATGAACAGCCGGACGCTGCTGGGAGAGCAGACCAACGGCCCGGTCGCCAACCTGCTCGGTGCCATTGTGGTGGCGGTGGCAGTCGGCCTCGGCCTGGTCAAACTGCTGGGAGTGGCAGGCTGGCTCTGAACTGTGCGCTTTCGTGCCGTTTTAAAAGGAAAGTGCTTGCCAAAGCGGGTCGCTCTTGGAATATTGGGAGGACGGAAACGGAGGCCGTAGCCACGGTCGGGGACAGAACCCTCCATTGTTTGTGCAGAAAATCACAAAAAGTGTCTATCATCATGTTATTCATGGAGTTTTGCTTGCGCAACCGTGCTAACCTGTGCAGGGTTTGATCTGTTCAGCTGGCGTCTGCCGGATACAGGTCCGAGAGCAAAATAAGACGTTCTCCATCACAACAGCGGGCACAAGGGGAAGACAATGAATACTTGGTTTGCCACTCTCACCAGCCGACTCACAGTCGCGCTAGCCCTGTCATTGACGCTGTTCGCTTGCGGCGGTGGCGGCGGTGGTGGCGGAGGCAGCTTCCTGCCGGAGCCCGGCGACGGTGACGTGACGTACTTCATCGACCTGACCCTGCAGGATGCGAACGGCAATCCCACGAGCAGCGTAACCTCCACTTCACCCGCAACCCTGCTGGTCAAGGTCACCCGGAACAGCCGAAACGGAACGCCGGTGCCTGACGAGGTGGTCTCTGCCACTACCACCATCGGTGTCATTACTCCGGACACCGGTACCGCGCTGACCAACTCGGACGGTGTGGCCAGTCTCACGATCAGCGGCGACGGCACCCTGGGCGCCGGCACCATCACCGTCAGCGTGACCGCTCCAGCCGGCATCGTTTCCGAAGTGATCAATTTTTCCGTAGACCAGGCGGAGGTGCGGCTGGGATCTTTTGAAAACGGGACCTTCGTGTCCGGCAAAATTGCCCAGAGCGGTGATACCGTAGCCCGCAACGGCACCGTCGCGCTGACCGTCTTTGTTGTCGATGAGGACGGCGAGCCGGTCGAAACCGAAGAGGTGGTCCGCTTCCGCAGCGACTGCGAGCGCTCCGGGCAGGCAGAACTGCCCGCCTCCGCCACTACCACCAACGGTCGCGTGACTGTCGAGTACACTGCCACCGGCTGTTCCGGTGAGGACACGGTAACCGCCAGCATTACGGGTGTAAGCAGCACTGCCACCGCGACCATCACCGTGGCCCCGCCGGAAGTAACATCCATCGTATTCCAGTCCGCGGACCCGACCGTCCTCGCCCTGCGCGGAACCGGTGGTGGCAGCGGGCTGCAGGAAACCGGTTTCGTTACATTCCTTGTCGTCGATGCCGACAACACCCCCCTGCAGGGAATCCCGGTGGACTTTACCCTGACCACCACGGTCGGCGGCCTGTCGCTGTCCCAGAGAAGCGCCGTCTCCAACGCCGAAGGGCTGGTCAATGCGGTCGTCAGGTCGGGCAATGTCGCCACCTCGGTGCGGGTGGTAGCCAGCATTGATGTGCAGACCTCCGGCGGCCAGATGTTTGACCTGACCACAGTGTCTGACGTCCTCGCGGTAACCACCGGCCTGCCGGACCAGAATTCAATCAGCCTTTCGGCCTCGAAGCTGAGTGTTGCCGGGGCCCGCGAGTTCGACGGCGTTACCAGCACGCTGACCGTACGCATGGCTGACAAGTTCAACAATCCTGTTCCGGATGGCACCGCCGCCGTGTTCCGTACCGAATACGGCTCCATCCAGGGCTCCTGTGTGACAACAGGTGGCTCCTGCTCCGTCACCTGGACCAGCCAGTCACCGCGCTTCCCCACCTTTAACTCCCATCTGGTTCGCACCACCCGGGACACAAACTACCGCTGCCCCAGCCATGCGATGAGCTCCGGCCCCTGCCCCGATGACCTGGGCTACATCCGCGGGCTGCGCTCTACGGTGCTGGTTACCGCCCTGGGCGAGGAAACCTTCACCGACAGCAACGGCAACGGCCTGTATGATGAAGGCGAGCCCTACGAGAACCTGACCGAGGCGTTCCTGGACCACAACGAAGACGGTCGCTACAACCCGGTACAGGGCTGCGCCGCAGGTTCCGGCCCCAACTGCGCCGAAGCCGGGTCCGAGGAAACCTTCGTTGACCTGAACAACGATGGACAGTTCTCGCGCAACAACAATCCTCCCAACAGCTTCTACAACGGCGTGTTATGCCCGGTCGAAGGTGACGGCGTATTCTGCAGTCGCCGACTGGTCAATGTGCGGGACAGCCTGGTGCTGGTGATGTCTTCCGAGTCAGGCTTCGATATCCTGCTGATCGACAACAGCACCAACCGCCGCCCCACCGCCATCAGCGCCGGTCGCAGCTACACTACCTATGTCGCAGACATCTACAACAACCCGCCGGCCGTAGGCAGCTCGGTGTCTGTCTCCGGTGATGACGGCTGCGAAATCGTGGGGGGTGATATTGACGTCGAACTGGCCGACACCAACCGAATCGGCGCCTTCGAGTTGCCGGCGTTCAGGATCACCGAAAATGCCGGTGGCTCCATCACCATCACGGTTGACGGCGGTGGCATCCCGAGCACCGCGACCTTCGCCTGCACGGAAGCACCGGCAGACGAAGACGACGACGACGGGCTAAGCCTGGGCGGCTAGCCCGGTAGCCGTATCCATAAAAAAAGCCCGGCGATTGCCGGGCTTTTTTTTGCTCCCGCCAGGGCTAATCGCGCGTGGTCTCCCACCCGTCTCCTGCCAGCATTGAACTGACCCAGTCCGCGACAGTGACACCGCCAGCACTCTGGGCCAGATTGCCGATCAGGAAGGTGTGGCTGGAGCCTTCCGCCACGAAGCTCTTCACCCGCTCGGGATAGGCAGCTTCGAGATCGTCCAGCTCCCCCAGCAACGCCGCTTCAAAGGCCTCGCCACCCACCTGCACAAAGGTCACGGCAATGACCGTGTCGCGGGTGTAGCTCATCATCCCGAGGCGGAGGTTGGCGTCCTCCTCCAACTGGTACTTGTGGTAGTCGGTGATGTGGCCGTCGTCGCCAATGCAGGTCTCGCAGCTTTCCGGAAAGAAGGCAGTGGCGTTCCACTCGGTCAACAGCTGGGTGATAAATTCGGGCTGGTCAATGCGGCCAAGACCAATACCTGAGTCGTTGATCAGCTCAATAGGGACATCGGGGTAGAGCTGGCGCACCAGCGGCAGCGCGTAGGTGGTACCAAACCCGCCAGCACTGACGCCGGTGAGCACAATCCGTCGGGGCGCGGGAAAAGTGCTTACCGCCACATCCAGGGACGCGGAGAGATTGTGCAGGCCCCGGTGGAAGCGGTCCGTCTGGCCATCACCATCGGTATCGACATCCTGGTCACCCGCATGCAGGGAACCGTCACAGTAAGGCAGATAGACCATGCTCATGCCAGATAGCGGATTGTTCGCGCGGGCAGGGTCAAGCACCCCCAGGGGAGGGATACCTGGCGCCGCCTCCTCGGTAGCGAGACAAAGGTCCGACCAGCAGGCACCACCGCCCTGGAGGAAAATCACCAGATCCTCCGAACCCGTATCGCGGGTCGCCATGGTGTACTCGCCTCCGGTCAGGCACAGCGGCCCATCCCCGGCGCCAAAACTGTGGTTGACCACATCCCCGTCCTGCTCCGACAGCATGGGGGTATATTGCCCCAGGTACCGGGCGATGCCCTGGTCAAGCAACTCCTGGAACGGTGCCGCCTCCGGTTCTACCTCCGCTGGTGGCGGCACTACGGCCAAAGTCCGATCGGAGCCATCTGAGCATGCAGTGAGAACTGGCAGGATCGCCACCAATGCCAG
>JBFHFJ010000086.1:0-11783 GCA_041583655.1 Haliea sp.
ATACGGCTGCTCACCGCTGCAAAAATGCCCAGAGAGGTGCCGAGGATGCCGGCGAAAATCGCCGCGGCGGCGCCGATGGTAATGGTGAAGCGGGCACCGTAGAGAATGCGACTCAGAACATCCCGGCCCAGGTAGTCGGTCCCCATCGGGTACGTGCTGCTCATCGGCAGGAACACATCGTAGTCGACGATTTCGCCCAGGGGATGGGGCGCCAGAGCCGGACCTGCAAGGGCGACCCCCAGCCAGAAGACGACCAGGATCAGGCCAATGGAGCCGGAGAGGCGCAGAGTGCGGAAGAGATTCATGGCGGCCACCTAGGTGCGCAATTTGGGATTGGAGACGATGGCGCAGATATCGGCGATCAGCACCAGCGACAGATAGGCCGCGCAAAAAATCATGGCGCAGGTCTGGAGCAGAGGCATGTCGCGGTTGGCGACAGAGTCCACCATCAGACTGGCGATACCGGGGTAGTTGAAAATCACCTCCACAATGATAACCCCGCCCAGCAGGTAGGACAGGCTCAGGGCCACCGCATTGGCGATCGGCCCGATGGCATTGGGCAGGGCGTGGCGCAGCACTACGCGGGGCAGGCTGGCGCCCTTGAGCACCGCCATTTCCACGTAGGGCTGGCTCAGCTGGTCCAGCACCGCAGCGCGTGACATCCGCGCCATCTGCGCCACCAGCACGAAGAACAGCGTCAACACCGGCAGGGCGTAAGCGGCGATAAACTGCCCGAAGCTGGCGTCGGGCGGGGCGTAGGACAGGGCCGACACCCAGTTGAGCTTCACCGCGAACACCAGTACCAGCGTGGTTGCCACCAGGAACTCCGGAATGGCGACCATGGTCAGGGTCAGGGTGTTGAGAAAGCGATCCAGCCGCGTGCCACCGTACATGGCGGACGCAATACCCAGGGTCAAGGCCAGGGGCACGGACACGAGGGCGGCGATACCGGCCAGCAGGAGGGACCGGGGCAGCCGCTCCGCCACCAGTTGGGCCACCGGCAGGTCATTGGCCAGCGAGATACCGGGATCCCCGACAATCAGCCCCCGCAGCCAGTCCAGATAGCGCAGGTGGCCCGGCTTGTCGAGCCCCAGGACCTCCCGCAGGGCGGCCACCGCCTCGGGCGTGGCACTCTGGCCGAGAAGTTGCTGGGCCGCGTCCCCCGGCAGCAGGCTGGACAGCGAGAACACCACCATCGACACCAGGAGCAGGGTAAGCAAGACTGTGCCAATACGGCGAAGTATCAGGAAAAGGACACTTTTCATCGACTACACTCCTCGCGATGAACGAATTCGGCCAACCTGATCATCCGTTCCACCACACATGCTCAGCGAAGGAGTAGCCCATAAGGCCGCCGGTCGGGATGGTCCCCATTCCCTGCAGGCGCTTGTCGAAGCCATCGATAAAGCTGATAAACAGCGGGATACCCACGCCGCAGTGCTCGTGGATCATCACCTGGACATCCACATACATCTGGCGCCGCCGCGCTTCATCGGCTTCACCCCGGGCTGCGATCACCAGTTGGTCGAACCCGGGGTGGTGCCAGGCTGTTTCGTTCCAGGGAGCGGTGGAGACAAAAAAGGTGCTCAGCAACAGATCAATACTCGGCCGCGGGTTGACATTGCCGAAGCTCAGAGGGTGCTTCATCCAATGGTTGGACCAATAGCCGTCCGACGGCATCCGGTTGACCCGGAGGTTGAGCCCGATTTTGTGGGCGGACAACTGCAGCAGCGCCGCCATGTCAACTGAACCGGTGGCAGCGGGCGAGGCGAACAAGGGGAAAGGCGCCTTGCCCACCCCCGACCGCCGCAGGTGGTATGCGGCACGATCCAGATCATGGGCACGCACCGGCAGGTCCGAAGCGTAGAACTTGTGGTTTGGTGGCACGGGGTGGTCGTTGCCGAGCATGCCCTTGCCGCGAAACAGGGCCCGCTTGATCGTCTCCCGGTCGAACAGGTACTTAAGTGCCAGCACGAAGTCGGGGTTGTTGCCGGGAAACTGATCCTGCCGCATGATCAGATTGCTATAGAGCCCGGAACTGGCCTCCAGCACCGTGGCCGTGCCGGAAGCACTGATGCGCCGGATCGACCTTGGGTCCACTGCGTTTACCAGCTGCACATCACCGGACAGGAGGGCGTTTACCCGCGCCATCTCGTCGCTGATTGCTATCAGTTCAATCTCATCCAGGTAGGGTCGCCCGGGCTTCCAATAGTTCTGGTTGCGGATGACGGAGGTGCGCACCCCGGGCACGAACTCCTTCAACTTGTAGGGACCGCAGCCGGGTGCCGTGGTGAAATCCGTGGTCCCCTCCGGCACGATCAGGAAATGGGAGGTGGCAAGCACAACGGGGAAGTCCACGTTCGGACCGGTCAGCTCAACTTCCACCTGATGCGGGGTCAGGGCCCGCGCACCACGGATATTGGCCGCGATGGAAGCCACCTTGGAGGCGACAGTCTTGTCCTTGTGCCGCAACAGGGAATAGACAACGTCGGCGGCCGTAAGGGGTTTGCCGCTGTGGAATTCCACTCCCCGGCGCAGGTTGAACACCCACACCGTCATGTCGTCACTGGCAATCGATTCCGCCAGCGCAGGCAAGGGATTCAAGTCACCGTCGAACTGCGTGAGCCCGCTATAGATCATGTAGTGGCGGGTATAGTCCGTGGACAGTGCCCCCTTGGCCGGATCGAGCGTGTCGGCGGTGGAACTGGACATACAGGCAACGCGAATGCGGCCACCCTGGCGGGGTCTATTCGAGGCCGCAAGGGCACTGCCGGGAAGTGACAGCGCGCCGCCAAGGCCCGCACCAAGCCCGACGACGCCAATAGCCGCGAGCAGCTCCCGTCGAGACATGCCGCCGTAGTTTCTGTTGCTGTCATTCATCCTGTATTTTCCCACCGTTTGGCGTGAGGCTCAGCTGAGCCGGTCCAGCATCCCGTACCAGGCTCCGACTGCAGGCAGGAACCAGGGCTTGCCGAAATGGCCCGGCACCGGCCTCCAGGGCAGATCCCAGGGATTGTTGCGCGAATCACCGTTCAGTACTTCGCCCATCACCTGGCCCATATGCGTCGCCATCTGCACGCCGTGGCCGCTGTAGCCCATGGCGTAGAACAGTCCCGGCTCACGCTCACCGACGCGCGGCAGGCGATCGGCGCTCATATCCACGCTGCCGCCCCAGCAATAGTCGATGCCCACGTCCGCCAGCTGGGGAAAAACCCTGACCATGGCGGCGCGCAACAGCTCGCCGCTGTGCCTATCACTGCGCGGAGTGGACACAGTGAATTTGGCGCGGCCGCCAAACAACAGGCGCCAGTCCGGAGTAAGCCGGAAGTAGTGGCCGATATTCATGCTGGTTACGCAGGCCCGATTGCCGGGAATCAGGCCCAGGGCCCGCTCCTGACCCAGGGGCTCTGTCACCACGATGAAACTGCCCACGGGAATCACCCGGCGCCGAAACCAGGCGAAGGGCCCTGGCCCGCTGCCGCCGGTAGCCACCAGCACCTGGGAGGCCTCAACCGAACCCCTGGGGGTGGTGACCCGCCAGCGACCCGATGCCAGCCGTTGCAGGCCGGTAACCGGCGCCTGCTCGTGGATAGCTGCCCCCTGGCGCCGCGCTGCCTCTGCGAGACCGACCCCGAACCTGCCCACGTGCAGCTGTGCACTCAGGGGCTGGATCAGGCCGCCGTAGAAGGCTTCAGAGTCGATTTCCCCGCGCAGCTCCTGCGCACTCAGCAGGCGCACGTCGGGGTCGACATCCTTGCTCAGCGATTCACAGGCTCGGGCAAGGCCCTCGTAGTGGGACGGCTTTGCGGCCAGCTTGAGTTTGCCGGTGCGCTGGAAGTTGCAGTCGATGCCCTCTTCCGAGACCAGACGCTCTACCGTATCCACAGCCGTGTTATAGGTCTGGTAGTAATACCTGGCCCTGTCGATGCCCACTTTTGCGGCCAGCGCGGCATAATTTTGCAGGGTGCCGTTGTTACACTGGCCGCCGTTGCGCCCCGACGCCTCGCCCACCACCCTGCCCTGCTCCAGCAGGGTGACCGAGGCACCCCGCCCGACCAGCGCCAGGGCCGCGGACAGGCCTGTGAAACCGCCGCCGACAATGGCGACATCCGCCTGCGCCGCGATCTCACCCACGTCCCCGACAAATTCCGGTGCCGTATCGAGCCAGTAGGCATCTGCCATACCTTACAGTCCCAGCAGACCGGGAAGGCCGCCAATGTCCTTGATTTCGTGAGTCGCGTAATGTTCGGTCAAAGAGGGTTCGTGGCCGCGTGCCACAAACACTCGTGCGCCGTAGCCCAGATCCCGGGCCGACATGTGGTCGTAGCGGAAGCTGGAGGAGACGTGCATCATCTCTTCCGGCCCGCAGCCCAGCTGGTCGAACATGTACTCCCAGGCCTGCAGGCGAGGCTTGTAGGCCTGTGCCTGCTGTGCGGTGAATACGTGTGCGAAGGGCGCCTCCAGCAGCTTTACATTGTGGTGAATCTGGTCATCGGAGGCATTGGACAGGATCACCAGGGGGATTTCCTTGGCAACAACCTTCAGGGGTTCCGGCACATCCGGGTGCGGACCCCAGGTGGGCACGGCCTCGTAGATGACGCGGGCATCCTGCTCACGGAACTCAATCTTCCAGTGCTTGCAACTGCGCTCCACCGCGTTGCGAATCACGTCTGCGTAGGGCTTCCAGGCACCCAGCACTTCGTCGAGGCGATAGGCCGCGAAATCCTTGACGAATTGTTCCATGCGATCCTTGGGGACGCGGTCGGCGAACATCTCCCGGGTCATGTCAGCCATGCGGAAACGGGTCAGAGTGCCGTAGCAGTCAAAGGTTATGTATTTGGGCTTGAACTGGGTCATGGTATGCCTTCCAGAAATCTGTTGAGTGGATGAATCGGGACCCATTACAGCACGGCACTTCCAAAAGATAGTCCCGAATTTTGCGGTAAAGGGCCGCAGAAAAATTTGTTTTGGCAGCCCAATCAACAGACTTTGCCGCACTGCGACCCGGGCGCACACCAGAGCCTTATCACGCTTGACCACTGGCGGTAGAAAATGCCGCGCAGTAACAGAAAAACAGGATTTCCGCCGTTCCTTCAACCCTGCTACAACAGCGGACACTTTGCAATGCTCTTATGCTGTGGGGTAACACCCACCCCAAAAAGAGAGATCTCCGATGTCATTACTGGTGACCGTCAACTCCAACCCTCCCACCATGCCGCGCGAATCCAGTGCCGACCCCGAGAGGCTGGTGGAGGGCAACCCGCAGTTCAAGACCTGGCCACTGGACGCAGCCCGAAATGACGAAGTGAAAACCGGCATCTGGCAGGCGACCCCCGGCGTGACCCGATCAATCAAGGGAGAGACATTCGAGTTTTGCCACATCCTTGAGGGCGTGATCGAGTTGACCCCCGAAAACGGGGAGCCGGTTGTCTACCGGGCCGGAGACAGCTTCATCATGAAACCCGGCTACAAGGGCCTGTGGCGGACCATTGAAACCGTAAAGAAAATCTATGTCACCGTCGGTTGAACCGGGCCTCAAATAGACCCAACCTCCAGCCGGGATCCATCCACCAGGCGAGACAGGCGAAACGGCGTCACATCCGCATAGGGGGCGTCGTTAGCCACCAGTTGCGCGGCAAGCTTCCCCAGCCCGGGCCCAAGGCCAAAGCCGTGCCCGGAACACCCCGCGGCCAGGTAATAGCCCGCCAGCCCATCCACCGGCGAGATCACCGGCACCGAGTCAGGGGTGCAGTCCACATAGCCGCCCCATGATTCAGCGACCTGAATATCCGCCAGGGCCGGGAACAATTTCCGCACCCGTTCAAGGGTGCGGGCCACCAAGCGCGGATCAGGCTCGGGGTCGAGCACCCGCAGGTGATCCTGGGCAATGATTTTCTCCCCCTGCCACCCCCCCAGAGCTTCCGGTCCCTCAAGAAAGGATTTGCCTATGCCGAAAGTCACATTCTTGAAGCGCCTGATAAACGCCGGCAGGAATTCACGGGTGTAGCGAAGGGCCTGGGGCGTGATCTCAATGCGCCCCCTGCCGCTGATGGCCATGGTGTAGCTGCCGTCCAGGCGGCGGGTCAGGGTACAATCAGGGGTGTAAACGGCCCCGCCTATGTCCGGCGCCGGGGCCGTGCGCAGCGCCGTCTGTCGCACACAGGCCTGGGGGAAGCTGATTCCGTAATCACGACAGAAGGCCGATGCCCAGGCTCCTGCGGCGCACAACACCGCGTCTGTACGGATCAGCCCCCGCTCAGTGACAACACCACTGACGGCACCGTTGGTGACATCGAGCCCCAGTGCCAGGCAGTTCTGGTGGATGCTTGCGCCGTGCGCACGCGCGCCTTCCGCAATCAAGGGAGCGGCCAGCGCCGGTTCCGCCTTGCCGTCGTTCCTGGAATAGACACCTCCCAGCCAGGTGCGGCCGCTGGACCCAATCATTGCCGTGGCGTCCTCGCCACTCAGCATGCGGCTGTCGACGCCAAACTGGCGTGCGACTTCTTGCCAGGCCTCCCATTCCGCCAGCTGCGCGGGATTATCCGTTGCATAGCGCAAGCCGCAGCGGCGAAACCCCAGGTCATGACCGGTCTCCGACGTGATCTCATCCCACAGCTGCATGGAAACGATAGATACGGGCAACTCCCTGTAGTCACGGTTCTGCTGCCGGCACCAGCCCCAGTTGCGGCTCGACTGTTCTCCAGCCACCTGCCCTTTCTCGATCAGGGCTACCGACAGCCCCTGCCTGGCCAGGAAATAGGCGGCAGTGACACCGATGATGCCACCGCCAATCACCACCACATCAGTACGGTCGGGAAGCACTTCATCGCTGGGAATTCGGATCAGTTGTTTGGACATCTCTAGCCGCCTTTCAGTCGATGGTGGGTATCAGGGGAGACCGGGGCCGGCCTCGACCGGGTGATGGCAAGCATACTGCCCGGGAGTTCACAGGCCCCCTTGGGAAGCGTCTGTTTGCTGGTACCTGCGGGACAGTCTAGCCGAGGCGACTTCGCACCCGCTGCCATTTCCCCAGCGCCAAAGGTAAGTGCTGCCGGAATAGCGTGTCGCGACGGCAGATGCTGCCGGCGTAGGCGCCATAGCGGGCAACCGGCACATGACTGGGGGTTCAGTGGCATGGCGGGGGTAACTACACCATAAATTGGCGATTAGGGCGGGCACTTCAGCACAATATGCGTATTTCATGCTGGTATTGTTGCCGTAGTTGACAACAGGAGCTCATACCCATGTCCAAGCAGGTTTCGCCGCAGCAGAGGACACTGCAAGCCCTTGAAACACCCTGCCTGGTGCTGGATACGGAGCGCATGCAGCGCAACATACGCCGCCTGCGGGAACGCCTCGCAACGCTTGGCCCGAACCTGCGGCCGCATCTCAAGACCGCCAAGTCGGTGGAGGTGGCCCGTCGGGTAATGACCAGCGACGCCGGCCCGGCCACAGTGTCGACACTCAAGGAAGCGGAACAGTTCGCAGCCGCCGGCGTGCGCGACCTCATCTATGCGGTAGGCATAGCCCCGGGCAGCAAACTCGAGCGAGTGGCGGCCCTGCGCGCCGGGGGCACGGAGCTCGCGATTATTCTTGATACGGTCGAGCAGGCACAGTTTGTTGCCGATGCCTGCCGCAGCTCGGGCGATGCCATTCCGGTACTGATTGAAATCGACTGCGACAGCCACCGCTCGGGAGTGCGGCCCCAGGACAGCGCCACCCTGCTGGAAATCGGCCGCGCCCTGCACCGGGGCGGCGCCGAGTTGCGCGGAGTTCTTACCCATGCCGGGGGCAGCTACGCGGCACGCGGCGCTGCTGCCCTTGAACGCTGCGCTGAAGAAGAGCGAGCCGCTGCGGTGGAGGCCGCTGAGACCCTGCGCAAGGCGGGCCTGCCCTGCCCCGTAGTCAGCGTCGGCTCCACTCCCACGGCGCACTTCGCCCGGGACCTAACCGGTGTGACCGAGGTAAGGGCCGGAGTGTTCGTCTTCTTCGACCTGGTGATGGCCGGTATAGGGGTCTGCACACTCGACGACATTGCATTGTCAGTACTCGCAACCGTGATCGGACATCAACCGGAAAAGGACTGGATTCTCGTGGATGCGGGCTGGATGGCCCTGTCCCGCGACCGGGGCACCGCCAAGCAGGAAGTCGACCAGGGCTATGGCCTGGTCTGCGATATCAACGGCAAACCTTACGGTGACCTCATTGTCGCGGATGCCAATCAGGAGCACGGCGTGCTGGCAATGCGGACCGGCACAGGCTCCGCGCTTCCCGACCTGCCCATCGGCACGCGCGTCCGGATCCTGCCCAATCACGCCTGTGCCACCGGCGCCCAGCATGACCGCTACCATGTTGTGCGCACCGGCTCGGAAACGGTAGACGCAGAGTGGCCCCGTTTCGGAGGATGGTAATGGCACACCATAATCGGCCGCACATTACCCGTATACTGACCGACAAGGCGCCCGCACCGGCCGGGCACTACGTGCAGGCGACAGTCCACAACGGCGTTATCTATATCTCCGGCCAGTTGCCGGTACTCACGGACGGGACCCACGCGCCCGGGGCCAGCTTCGATGACCAGGCGCGACAGGCCGTGGCGAACCTTCTGGGAGTGTTGGAAGCTGCGGATGGTTCGGCGGAACAGCTACTGAAAGTTACCGCCTATATCGTCGGGATAGGGAACTGGCCGCGATTCAATGCAATTTTCGCCGAGGTACTCGGCGACATCAGGCCAGCGCGGACCGTCGTCCCGGTAGCCGAGCTGCACTATGGCTATCTGGTGGAAATCGATGCAGTGGCGGTTGCGACGCCGTAAGATTGCGCCGACGTCGATCTTGCCGCCGTGCAGGAAGCGTGACTGTCACACTCAGCCCAGCGACTGGCTGCAGACCGCAAAGTTCCGAGCCCGCCTGGACACCGGCGGTGATGCTCCGCGAATCATGGGAGTGGCGGTGTCGACGCAGGGCAGGCCGCGGGATTCCAGCCACGGACTGAGCCCGGAATCCGCACGGGTATCCACCCGCACGAAGCCCGTTGGCAGCTGTAGCAGAATGCTGTCTATGAGCACACGGGCAGCGTCGACATCCGGCGCGATGACGGGGCCAATCACATGCCCCTTGCCGAAAGCACGGCACGCTGCATAGCCTGCGAGGGAGCCGCCGCTGGAGAGCACGGTAAACTGGCCAACCTCCGCGATACGCTTGAGCAGCTCTGCTCTGGGCATCCCGAGAGCAACTTCATCCAGCTTGATGATCTCGGGCAGATCAGTATCCGATGCGCTTTTCACAAGCGAGTCGGTGAATTCCGCAGCACCCGTCAGCCCACCAGCGGACACGAAAATACCCTGATGCTGGTTGAGTATCCCGGTGGGAACAAATCCCCGCCGCCGATAGAGTTCCAGCGCCTCGGCAGTGGCATTCAGGAACACACTCCTTGCGCCTGCACTGTCCAGGATTGCATCGACGAGACGCGCCCCGTAGCCGCGCCCTTTGCACCTCGTGGCCACGATTATCATCCCGACACTGGCAAAGGTATCGCCGTAGTCCCAGCGCATTGCCGTACCCACCAGCTGGCCGTCCTGCTCCAGAACCAGTCCCTCACCCAGACTGTGGGCGAAGGCCCAGTCTTCAAGCCTGTAGGGCCAGCCCAATTCGGCTGACAGCGCCAGCGCTTGCGACAGGTGAGTGGTGGTAAGCTTGCCCAGCACCGCCGCACTCGTATTCTCCAACATCGCGTGATACTCCATGACTGTCTCCCCCGGCTCGAATGAGCTGAACGCCGGCGGCTTGTCGCCGAAAAAATTAAGGTGTGATCGTCCGGTCACTCCACAGCGATGCTGGCCGCGCTCCCTTTTTCTGGAGGGCAGAACACGAATGAACCGTCACTCGAGGCCAAGCACTGCCTTGGTCTCCAGGTACTCGTCCAGACCCTCTACGCCATACTCCCGGCCATTGCCCGATTGCTTGTAACCGCCAAAAGGCGCATGAGGGCTCCAGGCGGGGTGGTTGACGTGAACCTGGCCACAGCGTAATCGCGTGGCCACAGCCCTTAGGGTCGCGGTGTCCCGGCCCTGGATGTGAGCTGCAAGCCCATACACCGTGTCATTGGCAATATCGACCGCCTGGTCCACGCTGTCATAGGGAATGATCGAGAGTACGGGCCCGAAGATTTCCTCGCGGGCAATGGTCATGTCCGGAGTTACCGCAGAGAACACCGTGGGCCGCACATAGTACCCCCGGTCGAGGCCTTCCGGCCTGCCGGGGCCACCACAGACCAGCCTGGCGCCCTCGGCGATGCCTGCATCTATCATTTTGCGCACGCGTTCGAACTGGGCTCGATTGGCGATCGGTCCATGGGTGCTCGCCTCAGCCGCGGGGTCACCGACCACGAACTCGGACACGGCATCCCGGGCCAGCGCCTCCACCTCGGCAAGCTGCTCGCGCGGTACCAACATGCGGGTCGGGGCGCTGCAGGACTGGCCGAGATTGCGAAAACATGCGCCTACGCCCAGGGGAATTGCCCGGGGAAGATCAGCATCCGGCAACACAATATTGGCAGACTTGCCGCCCAGTTCCTGGGCCACACGTTTGACCGTTGTCGCCGCCGTTTGCGCGACAAGTATGCCGGCGCGCGTTGAACCCGTGATGGAGACCATATCCACTTCCGGATGGCCAGCCAGCGCGGCACCCACTCTCTCGCCATCACCATTCACCAGATTGAATACGCCGTCCGGAATACCAGCCTCGGCGATCACCTCGGCGAACAGCAGCGCGTTCAGGGGTGACAGTTCACTGGGTTTCAAAACAACCGTGCACCCCACCGCCAGGGCGGGGCCGACCTTCGCCGCGATCTGGTATAGGGGCCAGTTCCAGGGAGTGATAAGTCCGCAGACACCTATCGGTTCGCGCAGGACCGAGATAGCACCCCGACGGCTGGCAAAGGGATAGCTGCTGGCATTCTCCATCGCCGCGCGCAAATGTTCCGCTGCGAGAGGCACCTGGGCGCTGCGGCCGTAACTTATCGGAGCCCCCATCTCCAGAGCGAGAACGCTGGCAAATACATCCACTCTTTCGAGCAGCAGACTGCGCACCTTGCCCAGCAAATGGATTCGATCCGCGAGCGGCGTGGCGGCCCAGCCGGGGAACGCGCGCCGGGCCGCCGCTACCGTCCTGTCAACATCAGCAGCACTGCCCAGGGTGAGCTCAGCCACCACTTCCTCGGTGGCGGGATTTACGACTGAAGCGTGGCCCGATGCCTCGGAGGAACTCCATTTTCCATCAATGAAGACCTGATCGAGCCGGCATGGATCAAGCATGTCTTCGAGCCTGGTAATCATGGCAAATGACCCCTGTTCATTGAGCACCGGCGAACGCAGCCTGCTCATGGTTCGCAAACCCTCAAGTCTAGCTAACAGCTGGTGACGAACGTTGCGATTTAGCCGGAAGCGAGAGAAAGTACTGCCGAAAAGCTTCGCCCCTGCGGCAGATGTTGCCGGCGGCCCTGCCAGTGCTGACGGGGATTACCGTCGGTAAAGCAACTGCCAGCTGGCAGCGATCCATGCATTGCCGGGGCGCACCTAGATCGCGAGATGACGCTCCACCAGCGCCACGTGCAGGCGGATGCCCGTCGCCAGCACCGCGTCGTTGAAATCGTAGTGGGGATTGTGCAGCGACACATCCCCCTCACCCCGTCCCTGGCCCAGCCAGATATAGGCGCCCTTGCAAGCCAGGAGCATGAAACCGAAATCTTCCGAGGTGAATGCCGGCTCCGCTGCCAACTCCGCC
>JBFHFJ010000087.1:0-11506 GCA_041583655.1 Haliea sp.
CCAGCGAGCCGTGGCGAAGGTGGCGCCAGGCCGTGGTGAAGAACGGGCGCGCGGAGTACAGCATGACAAAGCTGGCGACAAGCAGGCTCACCGTGCGCAGCAAGCCCTGATGTTCCAGCGCGATGCCCTGCATGTCGCCCGCGTGCAGGGCGATGCCGAACATCCCCACCTGCATCATGCCGATGCCGGCTACCGCTACCCGCCTCAGGTCGGTGCGGTATTCGCGCTCGACCTGTTCCCGCTGGCTGCTGTTGTGGAAAGGCCGGGCGGTGTAGCCCAGGGATTCCAGCAGGGCGAAGACCCGGCTGGGCTGGAGCAGGGAAACATCATAGCGCACGGACAGGCGCTGCTGCTGCAGATTGACCTGGGCGTCCAGCACCCCGGGCTCGCGTTGCAGGGTCTGTTCGATAAGCCAGGTACAGGCCGCACAGGTGATTCCGCCAAGCAGCAGGCTTGCGGTTTCCGTGCCGTCCGGGCCGGGCTGGCAGAACTCGCTACGCAGGGGCGGGTCGTCGTAGAGCCGGTATTCAGCCAGTGAGGGTGAGCTGTCCTGGGCCGGTTTCTCGCTGAAGGCTGTGCGCTGGCGGTAGAAGCTGGCCATGCCGCTGTCCGCAATAAGGCTGGCGACAGCGCGACAGCCGGGGCAGCACATGGGCTGGGCGATGCCGTCGATGTCCACGCTGAAGCGGCTGCCGGTGGGGACTGGCTCGCCGCAGTGGAAACAGGCCTGGGAACCGCTCATTGCAGCACCGCGCTTGTTCAGGAATCTTCCGCCAGCAGGTCCCGCGCGCTGACGATCCCGTCAAGGCGCCACTCGCCACCTGCGTTGTCGCTGAGTATCCAGTGCCAGCGCTGGTCAACGGCGGCGGTGAGGCGGCCATGGTAAATTCCCGCACCCACCCGCTGCAGCGGTACGCTGAAGTCGCGGTCGGCCTCCATGGGGTGGGAGAACGTCAGTACCAGGGTGTCAGCAGAGACCTGCCCGTCCAGCCTGACGGTGACCTGATGGTCGGTAATGGTGAACTGCGCCGCAAGCTCAAGCTCGCGGGCGCGTTCCTTGCGCTCAAGCTGCTGGTTGATGGCCAGCCCGACCTTGTAGTACTGGTCTACAACCAGGTCATCGGAGTGCTTGTAGGCCGTGTACATCAGGTGGAAGCTCACGACCACCACCGTACCCGGGAGGGCGATGAGAAACCAGGGCCAGAACTGGCGGTACCAGGGCGTAGTGTCCTGGTCGGCATACACGGGCTTCATTATAGGGGCCTCATGAAACGGGATTCCGAACGTATCTGGAGCGCGTCCTGGTCGGTGGCGCGGACGGTGAAATGGATTTCAGTGCTCGGCCGTTGCAGCTGTTCCGGATCGGCGCGCACACGCAGGCTGATGCTGCGCACTTCGCCGCCGTCGAGCGTATGGAGCGTATCGCCGACGATCTCGGCACCGTCTATGCCGCTGACCAGAATCTCGAATTCGTGCATGGACTGTTCCATGTTCACCAGGCTGAGGGTATAGATGTTTTCGATCTTGCCATCCATCGTGGTGATGTACAGCTCGTTGCGATCGCGAATCACGGTGAGTTCCAGTGGCACCCGGGTAGCGACCCGGTAGCTGAACAGGCCCACCATGACACAGAGCACCAGCGTGTAGCCGATGATCCTGGGGCGCAGCCAGCGGGTAGTGCCACCCTGCAACTGGTGCTCGCTGGTGTAGCTGATCAGGCCCCGGGGATAGGACATCTTGTCCATGACAGAGTTGCAGGCATCTATACACAGGGCGCAGCCGATGCACTCGTACTGCAGGCCGTCGCGGATATCAATGCCGGTAGGGCACACCTGGACGCAGAGCTCACAATCGATGCAATCTCCCAGCCCCAGGGCCCTGTGGTCCGCGTCACGCTTGCGCGAGCCACGGGGCTCGCCTCGCGCCGGGTCGTAGGAGACGATCAGGGTGTCCTGGTCGAACATCACCGACTGGAAGCGCGCATAGGGGCACATGTACTTGCAGACCTGCTCGCGCATCCAGCCGGCATTGATGTAGGTGGCGCAGGTGAAGAACAGCGTCCAGAGCACGCCCCACTGGCCAGCGGACAGGGTGAACAGGTCGGGCAGCAGCTCCCGCACCGGATAGAAGTAGCCGACAAACGTCATCCCGGTGAGGAAGGACACGAACAGCCAGCCACCGTGTTTCAGGCATTTGCGTACCACTTTTTCTGCGGTCCAGGGCCCCTGGTCCAGGCGCACGCGCTGGTTGCGGCTGCCTTCGAACTTCTGTTCTATCCACATGAAGATACTGGTCCACACCGTTTGCGGGCAGGTGTAGCCGCACCAGACCCGGCCGGCGAACGCCGTCACCGCGAAGAGCGCGAACGCCGCAATGATCAGCAGGAATGCCAGCAAGGGGAAATCCTGCGGCCAGAACACCAGCCCGAGAATGTGGAACTTGCGTTCAGGGAGGTCGAACCAGACCGCCTGGCGGCCATCCCAGGTCAGCCAGGGCAGCAGGAAGTAGCCGACCAGCAATGGCCAGCCGGTATAAAGCCGCACCCGCTGGAAGAAACCCTCGATCTTGCGGGTGTAGATTTTTTCCCGGCGCTGGTAAAGATCTAGCTCACTGACTTCCGCCGGTGCGAACTCATGGACTTCGATAAGATTTTTGTCTTTCATGCCGTGTTACCACTTGCGGGGGCCGGGCAGTAGATTACAGCGGCCGGCCTCTCGGGAGAGAGGCCGGTTGAGATATCAGTTGCTGAGGCTGTAAACGTAGGCCGTCAGGATATGGATCTTGTCTTCGGTAAGGCTCTCGCCAAAAGCGGGCATGACGCCGTTGCGCCCTGCCCGCAGGCTGTGGGCGATTTGTTCGCGGCTTCCGCCGTAGAGCCAGATGCCGTTGGTCAGGTTGGGTGCGCCAAACAGGTAGTTGCCCTTGGCTTCCGCGCCATGGCAGGCAGCGCAATACGTCTGGTAATGCTTTTCCCCCGCTGCGGTCATGGCCGCATCGGTGGAACGACCGTTCAGCGAGAGCACATATTCGGTGGTTTCGGCAATTCCCTGGTCGCCCAATATACCTGCCCACGCCGGCATGGCGGCGCGCCGGCCACTCACGAGTGTTGCCTTGATGGCGTCCGGGCTGCCGCCGTAGAGCCAGTCGTCGTCGGTCAGGTTGGGAAAGCCGTAGCGCCCCTTGCCGTCCGCGCCGTGGCACTGCGCGCAGTTATTGCCGAACAGGCGCATGCCCATCTTGCGTACGGCAGGATCCGACGCGATGTCTTCCACCGGCATGGCCAGGTAGCGGCTGCGCATCTCGCTGTAGCGTTCCTCGGCGGCAGTCACCTCTGCTTCATGCTGGCCAATCTGGGTCCAGCCGATCAGGCCCGGGTAATTGCCCATGCCGGGATAGATCACCAGGTAGCCAATGGCCCACACGATGGTGATGAGAAACATGTAAAACCACCAGGCCGGCAGCGGGTTGTCGAATTCCTCGATACCGTCGTGAGCGTGGCCGGTTGTCTTGTCGGGCGTTCCGCTTCCACCCTTGCGGTTCGCCAGCAGGATCCAGCTGATCCCGGCCAGGGTGAGGACGGTCAGGATAATGATCCACCAACTCCAGAAACTAGCCATTCCTTGCCTCCTCCTGCGTAGTGCGTTGACTCAGTTCCTCATCTGCAAATGGCAGGTTGGCGGCTTCGTCAAAAGATTTCTTGCGCTTGCTGCTCCAGGCCCAGATGCACAGGCCGATGAAAGCGATCAGCAGCAGCGCCGTGCTGATTCCCCTGAGATCATTGATGTCCATGGTAATCAGCGCCTCGTCTGCAGCAGCGTACCGAGCTGCTGGAGATAGGCGACAAGCGCGTCGATTTCCAGCTTGCCTTCCACGGCGGCGGCGGCGCCGGCAATGTCCGCATCACTGTAGGGCACGCCAACCTTGCGCAGGGCGGCCATTTTCTTTCCGGTACGCTCGCTGTTGAGTTCGTTTTCGAACAGCCATGGGTAGGCCGGCATGTTCGACTCCGGCACCACGTCCCGGGGGTTGTACAAGTGGGCCCGGTGCCAGTCGTCGCTGTAGCGCTGCCCGACGCGGGCCAGGTCCGGGCCGGTGCGCTTTGACCCCCACAGGAACGGGTGGTCGTAGACGAACTCGCCGGCGACAGAATAATGGCCGTAGCGCTCGGTTTCGGCGCGCAGCGGCCTGACCATCTGCGAGTGGCAGTTGTTGCATCCCTCACGGATATAGATATCGCGGCCCTCCAACACCATGGCTGGCAGCGGTTTCAGGCCCGCGAGCGGCTCATTGGTCTGCTTGATGAACATCAGTGGAACCAGTTCCACAAGTGTGCCAAAACTGATGGCGATGATGATGAAGACGATCATCAGGCCAACGTTTTTTTCTACCACTTCATGCTTCATGCGTGACTCCCCTGTGCCGCGCCTGCGGGCAGCGCCGGCTCGGCAACATCCTTGCGCGTAGTCATGTAGACGTTGTAGGCCATTACCAGCATGCCGGCGAAGAAGATAGTCCCGCCAGCCAGCCGCACCAGATAGCCAGGGTGGCTGGCGACCACGGACTCGACAAAGGTATAGGTCAGGGTGCCGTCTTCGTTGTAGGCGCGCCACATGAGCCCCTGGAGGATGCCGTTGACCCACATGGAGGCGATGTACATCACGGTGCCGATGGTCGACATCCAGAAGTGGACGTTGATCAACTCCACGCTGTACATGCGGTTCTTGCCGAACAGCACCGGGATCAGATGGTAGATGCAGCCTATGGAAATCATGGCCACCCAGCCCAGCGCGCCGGAGTGGACGTGGCCGATGGTCCAGTCCGTATAGTGCGAGAGGGCATTCACGGTCTTGATGGACATCATCGGGCCTTCAAAGGTAGACATGCCGTAGAACGAAAGGCTGACCACCATGAAACGCAGGATCGGGTCTGTGCGCAGTTTGTGCCAGGCGCCGGACAGGGTCATCATGCCGTTGATCATCCCGCCCCAGGACGGAGCCAGCAGGATGATGGACATCACCATGCCCAGGCTCTGGGCCCAGTCGGGCAGGGCGGTATAGTGCAGGTGGTGGGGCCCCGCCCAGATATAGACGGCGACCAGCGCCCAGAAGTGAACAATGCTGAGCCGGTAGGAGTAAACAGGCCGCTCCGCCTGCTTGGGCACGAAATAATACATCATGCCGAGAAAACCCGCGGTAAGGAAGAAGCCGACCGCGTTGTGGCCGTACCACCACTGCACCATGGCATCCACGGTGCCGGCGTACGCCGAGTAGGATTTGGTCATGTCCACCGGCATGGCCGCACTGTTGATGATATGCAGTACCGCGACGGTGACGATGAAACCGCCAAAGAACCAGTTCGCCACATAGATATGGCTGACCTTGCGCTTGACGATCGTGCCAAAAAACACAACGGCGTAGGACACCCACACTACCGCGATAAGAATATCTATCGGCCACTCCAGCTCGGCGTATTCCTTGGAGGAAGTGAGCCCCAGCGGCAGGGTGACGGCCGCTGCCACAACGACTGCCTGCCAACCCCAGAAGGTGAAGGCGGCGAGTTTGTCAGAGATCAGGCGCGCCTGGGTGGTGCGCTGCACGACATAGTAGGAGGTGGCAAACAGGGCACTGCCGCCGAAGGCGAAGATGACCGCGTTGGTGTGCAGGGGCCGCAGACGCCCGAAGCTGGTCCAGGGCAGGTCGAAGTTCAGGGCTGGCCAGGCCAGCTGGGCTGCTATCAGCACGCCGACCAGCATGCCTACGATACCCCACACCACCGTCATGATGGCAAACTGGCGCACGACCTTGTAGTTATAGGTCGGATGCTCCAGTGCAGCGTTGAGTTCACTCATGGTTTGGTTCCACTGTCATTGAAGGTGGGCCATGGGCCCGGGCCCGGATTGTTCAGACGTCGGTGAAGGCTGGTCCCGCGCCGAGATCCCAGAGAATCACGGTGCTCACCATCAGGGAAACGAGAATGACCAGCGCCACCCCGACCACCGCGGTAGAGAAGAGGAAGCCACGCTCCTCGGGAATGTTCATCATGATGGGAATGCCGAGGTACAGCAGGTACACCGACCAGCTTACCGCCACCACGCCCAGCAGCATGTCTACCCACAGCAGGGGATAGAACCCGGCGAGGCCGAACACGAACAGGGGCGTGACCGTGAGACCCGCGACCACGATACCCCTGGCAAAGGTGGTGGTGGCACCGTAGGTGCCCGCCATCCAGTGGATAAAGTAACCCACCGCCACCACGCAGCCGACCATCGCAAAGTAGAACAGGATGCACAGCTGCAGTGCGCTGTCGGCAGTCAGCCTGATGGCCGTGCCATCGCCGACGGTCCAGCCTACCCGGCTGGTGCCGAAGTACCAGGCTACCGCGGGAAGCAGTGCCAGCACACAGGGGTAGAGGACCAGAATGTTGAGCGACCTCGTGGGCAGCGCCGCCACGCTGCGCCACTGCGTGTCGGGTTTTACCAATAGACCTAGAGTGTGCTGGATCATGTTGTCGTACTCTCCCCAAAAAGTCTGAGTGCCTGGCACCGGCGCATTCTAAACAGCTGCGCGCTCGCTGCCATGATGCAGATCAAGAGAGTCCGGAGTGCTCCCGGAGCTCACCCCGCGATGTTCGCCGCCGCCTGCAGAGCCTCTTGATCCAGGATTTCTATTTCCTTGTTGTCCACCCGCAGAACGCCGCTTTTCTGCAGCCGGCTGAACACTCGGCTGATGGTCTCAACGGTAAGTCCAAGGTAGTTCCCGATGTCCACCCGTGACATGGGCAGGCGGAACTGGCTGGCACTCAGATGGCGGCGGGCATTGCGCCGGGAGATGCTGAGCAGCAGGGTGGCGACCCGCTCATCGGCCGTGTTTTTGCTCAGCAGCGTGATCAGCAGCTGGTCCTCGGTGATTTCCCGGCTCATGAGCTGGAACAAGTGCCGCTGCAGGCCCGGCATGATGGCGCTGAGTTTCTCCAGGGAGTCGAAGGGGATCGCGCAGACGGCCGCGGTCTCCAGTGCACGCGCAGATGAGGCGTGGGAGTTTTCGCTGATCCCGTCCATGCCCAGTATTTCGCCGGGAAGGTAGAAGCCGGTTACCTGTTCGCGCCCATCGGGCGTGGTGCGGTAAGCCTTGAGGGCGCCGGAGCGCACGGCGTAAATGGACTGGAACGTGTCGCCCTCATGGTAGAGAAGCTCGTTCCTCTGCAACGGCCTGCCGCGCTGGATGATGTTTTCCAGCTGCTCCAGGTCTGTGCTGTTCAGTGCCAGTGGCAGGCAGATCCGGCTCAGCCGGCAGGTCTCGCAGCTGACTTTGAATTCGTGGTTACACGACCGGAAGGGTGCGGTGTCGCTGGCATTCTGCAGGTGCGCAGACATGGTGTCCTCCTGGACATAGATGCAGGGCGAAGTATAGAGCATTTTCGGGGCGGCCTGCACCTTGCTGCAGCGGGACCACTCGCGACCTCAGCCCAGCGAGGCGACGCTTTTCAGCACCAGGCGCACCAGCTCGGCCTGGCGGGAAACCCCGGTCTTCGCAAATATGGATTTGAGCTGGGCGCGGGCGGTATGCGGCGAGATATTCTGTGCCTCCGAAACCTCGGTCAGGCTCAGCCCCCGGGACAGCAGCAGTGCCAGGTTCGCCTCCGCCGGCGTGAGGTCGAAGAGCTGCCCCAGTGTGCCCTGGGAAGCGGTCTCGTTGAGCTCCGGGTCCGAGATGAAAACGGCCACGCAGGGACTGGACTGGCGTTCGCCCCACTCGGAGACAGGGACCGGACGCAGCACCAGGCCCAGCTGGGAGTGGCCGCCGCCCCGGGGCACCCGCAGGGCACGCACCACCGAGGTCTCGCCACGGTGCTGGGCCTTGATGATGGTGTCCAGGGCCGCCTGCAGCTCCCGGTTCTTGTCGCGCCCCTCGATGACCAGCTGGTGTCCGCGCGCGCTGAGCCCGTTGCCCTCATCCAGCAGTGCCCGGGCAATAGTGTTGGTGCTGAGAATCCGCCCCTGTTCATCCAGGACGATGGTCGCCACCGCCAGCTGTTCCACCGCACCGGCGTATAGATTGCGTTCGGAGGCTGTGCGGCTCAGGGTGGCGTAGAGCTGGATGGAGAGTCGCAGGTGGGGCGCGATCCGGGCGAGCAGGGAGCGTTCGTCGGCACTGAACCGCGGTTCATTGCGGCGGCGAGAGAAGCGCAGCCGGGCCAGCATGCCGCCGGGCTCGACCGTGTCGAGGCCGAGAATCCGGAACAGCCCTGCTGATTTCAGGTAGTGCTCGTAGTAATCCGAAGCAACCAGTTCATCGTCGCTCAGGATATCTTCCAATGCGACCACCCGGTCCGGCGGCAGGTTGACGAAAGGGTCAAGGGAAAAGAACTGCTCGCGATAGGCAGTCACTTCCCAGTCCGCCGGGTCCGAGAGTCCCTCGCTGACGGCACCTTCCGCAGGGGAGCGAACGCTGTTGAGGATCACGCCCCGGTCATCTTCCGCCGGGGGGCGCAGCACCAGGGATACCACGTGGCAATCAATGAGCTGGCGCAATGCGGGCAGGGCCGAGGCCCATGGCTGGCTTTCCAGGGGGCCGCGGTACAGGGCTGCAATGAGATCGTCGTAGGCCTCGGGAATCGCAGCCAGTGCAGCAGGCGACAAACCCTGCGCGGCTGTTTTCACGTTTCCAGGCTCAGGAGGTCGAGCGCGACCTCAGCCAGGGGTTTGGGTCGACCGATGCCCCAACCCTGCAGGTAATCCACGCCAATCTCCTGCAGCTTGCCGATGATGGCCTCGTTTTCCACCGACTCGGCGATGGTTTCCTGGCCCAGGAAGTGGGCCAGGTCATTGATCGAGTGCACCATGGCGTAGTCGTTGCGGTTTTCGTGGATATTGGTAATAAAGCTGCCGTCGATTTTCACGTAGTCGACCGGGAGCTCGCGCAGGTAGTTGTGGCTGGCAAGGCCGGTGCCGAAGTCGTCGATGGAGAATTTGCAGCCAATGTTGCGGAAGGCGCGGACGAAGTCCGCAGCCTTGACCAGGTTGGAAATGGTACCGGTCTCGGTGATTTCGAAACAGAGACGATTGGTGCCCACACCGAATTCGGAGATCTGCTCGAACAGGTAGTCGAGGAAAGCGTCGTCGGTGACGCTTGATCCGGACAGGTTGATGGACAGGTTGGGCACCACCTTCTGCGCGTCCATCAGTGAGCTGATCCAGCGGAAGGCTTCGCGGACGACCCAGCGATCCACCAGGGTCATGAAGCCATAGCGCTCGGCCGAGCCGATGAAGGTCGCCGGGGAAGCCAGCTGGCCGTTCTTGTCGCGTATCGCGAGCAGCAGTTCATAGTGGCGGGTAACGGGCACATTGCCGGCCACCGCAGTCTTGGCGATCGGTTGCGCCCGCAGCACGAACCGCTCGCTCTGCAGCGCCTCCTCCAGCGCCTCACGGGACCGGCGCTGCTCGTGGCGGTAGCCCTTCACGGCATCTTCACTGTCCCGATACTGCACCACCCGGTCGCGGCCCAGTTGCTTGGCCTGCTGCATGGCGGCGTGGGCATTGGCCATGATCTGGTCGACACCCGGGCTGTAGTCGAGAATCGGGGCAATACCGATGGAGACGGTGAAAGACACTTTTTCACCGTCAATTTCCACACTGCTGGCCGCGATATCAGCGCGTATCTTCTCGGCAATGGCTTGCGCCTGCTCCAGGTCCCGGTCCACCAGCAGCACGGCGAACTCGTCTGCGCCGAGTCGGGCGGAAGAGGTTTTCTTGCCGTGCAGCTGCGCCAGAAGGCGCGAGAATTCCAGCAGCACCTGGTCCCCGCTGATGCGGTCATAGACTTCGTTGACCAGTTTGAACCGGTCGATATTAAGCCACAGCATGGCATGCTGGGAACGGTGCTTCTGGGCGTGCTGTAAGGCACGCCCCAGTTGCTCAAGGAAGGTCTCGCGGTTGATCAGGCGGGTCAGGGCGTCGTGATTGCGGGCAAAACTGAGGGTTCGCTGCACATGCTCCAAAGTTCCGTACATGCTCTGGTCGACAACTGACAGTTTGTCTGCGGGTGCCGGTGGCTGCGCGCCGCGGCTGAGTTCGCGGGCCAGCTTGACCTTGCCCATTTCAGCGACTTTCTGCCCGCGATCGTTGACGAATAGATAGCGCTTTCCGTCATCGCTGATCCACGCCAGTTGCATGCGATGCCGCTGCCCTTTCCCGTCGTGGTAGTTCAGCCAGTTGCCGGGGCGCAGCTCTTCCACCCGCTGCAGCCAGCGCCGCAGGCGTGGGGTCCTGTCGCCGTCCTTGTGGGGCTGGTCGTCCACTGCCGGGAGGTTCGCGGCGGGTGAGCCGCTTGGCGCCACCAGGATCGGGGTTTCCCCCGCCAGGATGGCGCGCAATTCACCGAGTACAGCCTGAATAGACACGTTGCCGGGGAGCGCAGCATTGACCTGTTGTTCCAGCAGGTCAATCAGGGGCTCCGCCTCCAGGCTGCGCTCGACCAGGAGGTCCTCGTCGCATTCGCCCTGCTGTTGCTGCGCGAGCCAGGACGTCAGCAGCTCCAGGGTACGAAGCTGTTCCTGCCATTCCTGGCTGTCGGGTCCCTGCTTGACGTGGGTGAGAACCATCAGGTCGCGCCAGCCATTGTCGATCAGGTCCACAAGGACCTTTGGCGCCTCCGGGCCTGGCAGTGTGTCCCGAACCGCGGCCTCCACGGCATCGCGGGCGAGGTTCAGGCGTTCCTTGCCCTCCTGCGTCCTGACCACCCGTTCCACGTTGCGCGCGTGGGCGTGGGCCTGCTGCTGCACCAGCTTTTCGACCCCGGCCAGCGCCTGCTCGAATACCGCGGTATCTCGGTCAAAGTCGGTGACAATGGTGTCAACGATGGCCTCCACCCTGGACTCCAGCATCCGGTTGGGGAAATTTGCCGAGTTCGCCAGTACTGCCAGCTTGTCCACCAGGCTGCGCGCGGGGTGCTCCGGGTCGAGAAAGAAGTGCGGCTCCAGCAGGGCCAGTCTCGCCAGTGGAATCAACAGATTGTCCAGTGCCGGTTTCAGTTCACTGCTGACGTCCAGCTGGGACCTGATCGTGCTGAACAGGCTGTCGACCAGCTCCAGCTGGTTGCGATTCTCGGCGCTGAGACCGCTACCCGCGTCCAGGCCCGGTGTGCCGCCGCTGTGCTTGGCAAGGTAGTCGGCGATCGACCCGGCGCGCTGGATTTTTTCCAGTGCCTCGGCGCTGTTCTGCAGGCGTCCCAGCGCGTTGACCACGCTCTGGGCATCTGCAACGGCTCCGTTGCCGTCGTCCATTGCCTTGTTTTCGGCTTCGCGCTTGAAATTCAGGGCATTGATGACCGATCTGTAAAGCCGCTGCGGTCGGGGCAGTGCCGCGTCTGCCTGCGCTTGTGCGCGCTGGGCGGCAGGCGTTGCGCCTGTGCCGGTGATTCCGGGCACGGCGCTGGCCCTGTTTGCGGTTTGGGGATCGGCTGCCGTTTCGGCCGTATTGGTTACGCGCTGTTCCCGGGGCACTTGATGG
>JBFHFJ010000088.1:0-11465 GCA_041583655.1 Haliea sp.
AGGTCACCAGGCCGAGGAAAGAGAAAAAGCCCACCACATCCGTTACCGTGGTCAGGACAACACCGCCGGCGAGCGCCGGATCAATCTTCAGCCGCTTCAGCAGCAGCGGCAGGGCTGCTCCGGTGAACGCGGCGGTCACCAGGTTGATGACCATCGCCAGGGCGATGATCAGGCCGAGTTTCCAGTCGCGGAACCAGAGGGAGGCCGCGGCCGCCACGACCGAAGCCCAGAGCATGCCGTTGAGCACACCCACCGCAACCTCGCGGTTGATCAGCCAGGATTCGTTGTTCTTGCTGACCTGGCCCAGGGCGATACCACGCACCATCACGGTCAGGGTCTGGGTGCCGGCGATGCCCCCCATTGAAGCAACAATGGGCATCAGTACCGCCAGCGCCACGACTTTCTCGATGGTGTCCTGGAACAGGTTGATGACCGAGGCGGCGAGGAACGCGGTGGCCAGGTTGATACCCAGCCACACGGCCCGCCGGCTCGCGGTCTGTACTACCGGCGCAAACGTATCGGTGTCCTCGGAGAGGCCGGCCATGGATGTCAGGGAGTGGTCGGCGTCTTCGCGGATTACGTCGACCACGTCGTCAATGGTAATCCTGCCGAGCAGGCGGCCGTTGTCGTCCACTACCGGCGCCGATACCCAGTCGTTACGCTCGAACAGGCGCGCCACCTCATCATCGGGCATCCAGGCTGGAATCGGTGCGATATCAGTCACCATCATTTCACGCACGGTCGATGAAGGGTCCGAGACCAGCAATGTGTTGAGCGACAGCAGGCCGATGAACTGATCGTTGCGATTGACCACGATCAGGTTGTCGGTCATGGCCGGGATTTCGGTGTGTCGGCGCAGGTAGCGCAGTACCACATCGAACGTCAGCGGTGGGCGTATGGTGATGGTGTCCGTGCTCATCAGGCCGCCGGCGGTATCGTCCGGGTAGGTCATCACCTGTTCCAGGCGCGCCCGGTCCCGGTGGTCCATGGAGTCGAGGACTTCCCGGGTTACCCGGTCCGGCAGCTGCTGCAGAATGTCGGCGAGATCGTCATCCTGCAGGTGTTCGGTGATCTGGGCGACTTCCGCGGCGTCCATATCGCTGAGGAAGTGGGCCCGCAGCTCGTCGCCGAGCTCGTTGATGACGTCGCCTTCGTTGTCCAGCTCCACCATCTGCCAGAGGATGTGGCGGAACTTGGGCGGCGAGGACTCCAGCAGGTGGGCGACGTCAGCGGCTGGCAGCCCATTGAGCATGCGCTTGACGTCGGCAAACGTGCCGCTGCCCAGGGCGTCAGCCAGCCGGTCTAGTCTAGCCTGTGATGTTGTGGAGCGCTGGGCCATGGGGACAGAAATCCGCTGTAGTCTGCTGCGGTGGATCCGCAGTGGCAATTATCCGGCAAAGCGCGCCGGGTAACAACGCGGCCGGCGAGGTGCAGCCGGCGAGGTGCGGCCGGCGAGGTGCGGCCTATTCGCCTTCGTCGAAGTAGTTCCCGATCAGATTCTGCAGCGCGGCCAGGGCGGCATGCTCGTCCTCGCCATCTATTTCCAGGTCGAGCACGGTGCCCTGGCCGGCGGCCAGCATCATTACCGCCATGATACTCTTGCCGTCCACCATCTGCCCGTCGCGGCCGGCCCGCACGGTACTGGAATAGGATGTAGTGCAGCCGACGAACTTGGCTGCGGCCCGGGCATGCAGCCCCAGTTTGTTGATGATAGTGACTTTTGTCTGGATCACAGTGCCCGCTGCTATTGCAGCTCCCGGTGTCGAATGTGGACCTGCGGATACTGCTGCTGGTAGTGCCGGAACAGCCTGGCCGCAAGATATACTGACCGATGTTGGCCACCGGTACAACCGACGGCCACGGTCATATAGCTGCGGTTGCTGTCCCGGTAGTGGGGAAGCCAGCGGTCGAGATACTGGCAGATGCTGTCAAACAATTCCCCTGTCAGCGGCTGCTCTTCCAGGAACTCAATCACCTCCTGGTCCATCCCGTTCTGCAGCCGCAGCTCCTTCACCCAGTGGGGGTTTGGCAGCATGCGCACATCGAACACCAGGTCGGCGTCGGTTGGCACGCCGCGTTTGAAGCCAAAGGACTGGATGAGGATCGACATGCTGCCGGACAGGTCGCCCACCAGGCGCTGGCGAACGGCGTCCCGCAACTCGTAGATGGTCATCTGGCTAGTGTCCAGCACCAGGGCGGCGGCGCTGGCGATCGGCTCCAGCAGCTGCCGCTCCCGTTCGATGGCCTCGGCCAGCGGCATTCGCTCGCCGCTCAGTGGGTGTTTGCGCCGGGTTTCACTGAAGCGCTTGATCAGGACGCTATCCTGGGCGTCGAGGAACAGTATCTCGCTTTTCACGGTGTCCGGCAGCGACTCCAGGATGGCGCTGAAGTCCTCGAGGTTGCGCCACGCGTTGCGGGCGTCAATGCATACCGCGACGCCGCGGAAATGTTCGAATTCGGGGCGACTGGCTTCCTCTACCAGCGCCGGCAGCAGGGCCACGGGCAGGTTGTCGATACAGTAGTAGGCCTCGTCCTCAAGCTGGTGCAGGGCGGTACTTTTGCCTGAGCCGGAGCGGCCGGAAATTATGACGAGTTGCATGGCGGGAAGTTCAGGCGGTCCAGCCGGTGGCCTGCCGGTACAGGGTTTCCGCGTCCGTGGCGCTGCGCAGTTGCGCGCAAAAATCCGCCTGGCTGAACAGCCTTGCTATACGCGCGAGGATGTCGAGGTGGGCCTGGTGCGCCTCCTCCGGGACCAGCAGCACGAAGAGTATGTCCACGGGGATGTCGTCCGGGGCATCGAAGTCGATAGCTTCCTCAAGAGTGGCTAGGCAGCCAATGGGTTCGCTGCAGTTGGCAATGCGGCAGTGGGGAATGGCGATACCGGCGCCAAGACCGGTGCTGCCCAGGCGCTCGCGCGCGATCAATTGGGCGAAAATATCGGTGTCAACGAGTTGTGGGTTGTCTTCACTGATGACCCGGGCAAGGATCTCGAACAGCCTTTTCTTGCTGCTACCTGGCGCACGGCAGACCGTGCGCACAGGAGACAGCAGTTCGGACAGAACTTGCATGATGGGATCCTAGTGACCTCGGGACTTTTCTTTGTGCTTGATCAGCTGGCGGTCGAGCTTGTCGGCAAGCGCGTCAATGGCGGCATACATATCTTCCGATTCAGCAGCGGCAAAAATGTCCGCGCCCGAAATATGAATCGTGGCCTCGGCCTTCTGCACCATCTTTTCGACGACCAGGGTCACTTCCGTGTTGGTAATCTGGTCAAAATGTCGCTGCAGCCGCTCGAACTTGTTTTCCACGTACTCACGCAGCGGGTTGGTGACATCTACGTGGTGACCACTGACATTTAATTGCATACCTGACTCCTTCTTCATCGGAAAGCCGGGATGTTTCTCCCGGAACTGGCGAGCCGACTTGCTGGCGGCCGCCGGGTAAAGTACTGCGTGGCAGTACTCTGGCATTCTAGACCAATCTCTTGCGCTCGTTGGAGGGTGGGATCAGCAGCATCTCCCGATACTTGGCGACCGTTCGCCTCGCTACCTGCAGGCCCTGCTCTTCCAGCAGGCTCGCGATCTTGTTGTCACTGAGGGGTTTGCGCGGATTCTCGGCCGCAACCAGCTTGCGTATCAGTGCCTTGATGGCGGTGGATGAAGCCTCCCCGCCGGCGGTGGTGCCCACGTGGCTGGAAAAGAAATACTTGAGCTCAAAAATGCCGCGTGGCGTGTGCATGTACTTGCGCGTAGTAACCCGCGAAATGGTGGATTCGTGCATTTCCACCGCATCGGCAATATCGTGCAGCACCAGTGGTTTCATGGCTTCCTCGCCGTATTCCAGAAAGTTGCGCTGGTGCTCGACAATCTTGCTGGCCACCTTCATCAGGGTTTCATTGCGACTGTACAGGCTTTTCAGGAACCAGCGCGCCTCCTGCAGGTTTTCCTTGAGGAACGTGTTGTCAGCGCTGCTGTCTGCCCGCTTGATCAGGCTCGCATAGCTTTCGTTGATACGCAAGCGGGGGGCAATGTCGGGGTTAAGCTCGACGACCCAGCGGCCATTGCGCTTGCTGACGAATACGTCGGGAACCACGTATTCGGTCGTATCATCGCCGAGGTTTTCACCGGGATTGGGGTCGAGGGAGCGGATCAGCTCAAGCACGCCCTTGAGCTGGTCCTCATTCAGGCGCATGCGGCGCATGATCTGTTTGTAGTCGCCGCCGCCGAGCTGCGTCATGTGACGGCTGACCATCAGCCTGGCCTGTTCCAGGTAGGGGGTATCGGCGGGCTTTTGTTGCAGCTGGACCAGCAGGCACTCCTGCAGGTCGCGGGTGCACACGCCGGCGGGCTCGAACTGCTGCAGGCAATGCAGTACCGCAACGACCTCGTCAAGGTCGATATCCAGTTCCGGCGTCAGCGCCTGATGGATTTCCTCCACGCTGGATTGCAGCCTGCCGTTGCTGTCTGTGGCGTCGATCAGGGCCAGCGCAATCACCCTGTCCGTGTCTGACAGGCGGGTGAGGTTGAGTTGCCAGCGCAGCATATCCTGGAGGCTCTCGCTGGCGTTGTTACGGCTGTCATAGTCACCGTCGAACATGTCCTCGCCGTTGCCCACGGGCGCAGAGGAGGTCGGCATCAGGTCTTCCCACTGGGTGTCCACCGGTAGTTCGTCGGGCAGGTTTGCGGGCTGCCAGTCCTCGGCGAGGCTCTGGCTTTCGGCTTTGTTGCCTTCAAGGCTTTCCAGCAGGCTCTCGCCAACCCGCTCACTTATCCTCTCCAGCCGGGTGGTGTTGTCGACCTCTATGTCCGCGTCGAAATCTTCTTCTGCCACCTCCAGTAGAGGGTTGCTGTCCAGGGCTTGCTGTATTTCCTGCTGCAGGTCCAGGGTGCTCAGCTGTAGCAGCCGTATAGCCTGCTGCAGCTGAGGTGTCATGGTCAGCTGTTGGCCGAGCTTGAGTTGTAGCGACTGTTTCATCGGCGTGGATGAATCATCCCGAATACCATCTTGGATGTTGCTGTCAGCTGAGTGTAGCGCCGGGGTATAGCGGCGCGCAACAGGATGGCGTGAATTTTGCTAGGTGGCTTTCCGGCCTGCCCGGGGGGCTAAAGACGGAAGTGCTCGCCCAGGTACACTTTGCGTACCCGCGGGTTGTCCAGTACCTCCTGGGCAGTGCCATCGGCGATGATATGCCCCTCTCCCACAATAAACGCCCGCTCGCAGATATCCAGGGTGTCGCGCACGTTGTGGTCGGTGATGAGGACACCAATACCGCGCTTGCGCAGGTGAGTGATGATGTCCTTGATGTCGCTCACGGAAATCGGGTCAACCCCGGCGAATGGCTCATCCAGCAGGATGAAGTCGGGCTCTGTGGCCAGAGCGCGGGCAATCTCCACCCGGCGGCGCTCGCCCCCGGACAGGGACTGCCCGAGATTGCCGCGCAGGTGGGTGAGGTGGAACTCTTCGAGCAGCCGGTCACAGTGAGCGTGGCGCTCCCGCCTGTTCAGGTCCGGCCGCGTTTCCAGGATTGCCAGCAGGTTGTTCTCCACCGACATCTTGCGGAAAATCGATGCTTCCTGGGGCAGGTAGCCAAGGCCCCGGCGCGCCCGCTCGTGCATGGAAAGGTGGGTGATGTTCTCACCGTTGAGTTCAATGCTGCCAGCATCTGCGGCGATGATCCCGACGATCATATAGAAGCAGGTAGTCTTGCCGGCGCCATTCGGGCCCAGCAGCCCGACAACTTCCCCGCTGCCGAGCTCCAGTGAAACGTCCACCACCACCTTGCGCCCACGGTAGGCCTTGGCAAGGTTACTCGCTTTCAGTTGCGCCACTGGCTGCTCCGTCCTGCTTTTCATCCTCAAGTGCCTGCGCCGGAATCACTACCTCGACCCTGCCGCCGTCCTCCCGGCGGCCCGCATCGGCGCGTACCCGCTGCTCCGTCATGAAATAGTCGATGGTTTCGCCGGTGACGATCGAGCCATCCTGCTCTATTCGCGCCTGGCGCCGCAAGTGCACCCGGTCCTCCGCCTTGAAATACTCAATGATCTGAGCGGCAGCGTGGACAATGCCCTTGGACGCTTCGGGTTGCTGTTGCAGGCGGGCGGGACTGCCCTCGGCGAGTATGCGATCCGCGGCGACCTGTTGATGAAAGACGGTGATTTTCTCGGCCTCGATTTGCAGGCTGCCCTGTTGCATGCGCACGTTGCCGGTGTACTCGGTGAACCCCTGTCGTTCGTCCCGCAGCGCCTGGTCGGCGCTGATGCGGATGGGTTGCTGCCGGTCCTCGGGCAGGGCGCTGGCGCCCGCTGCCAGGAGCCAGGCAGTTGCGGCGATTGCCGTCCGCAGCGACCGCCGGGGTCTGCGTCCCGGATCAGGGGCCAGTCGGAACATAGGTGCCCTCCACATTGGGCTGCAGCAGGATGGTTTCTTTGGCGAGGTTGGCGAACATACCGTCCGCGCGCAGGATGTTGCCATCCAGTTCCGCGGTTACGGGGACCTTGGACCTGGCAGTTCGCAGTCGCAGGTTCAGGGTCATGGCCTGCGCCTGGAGGGTGCCTCCCGACTGGTCATTGCTGAGCACAACGTTGCGGCGCAGGATCAGTACGCTGGTGCGGTGCTTGAGCCTGCCCTGGTCGGCCGTCGCCGCCCAGGTGCGGTTGTTGCCGTCGTGCGAGTAAAAGCGCGGCTGGTACAGGCTTGAGACATCGTCTCCGGCAAAGTGTTCAATACGCGCGGCTTCCATGACCTCGGCCAGGGCGCCGTCCTCGGCGAAAGAGAGGCTGCGGGTGTTCACCAGGTAGGTCTGTACCACCTCTGCCTCCTTGCCCCGGGTTGTGCGGTCAATCCCGCCGTCTCCCACCAGCGTCCAGTACCAGGCCGACAGCACGGCCAGCACAGTGGCCAGAAGCCAGGTTCTCCTGTTGCCCCCCATCAGCCGAACTCCGCCAGCAGTTCCGGCCATTGGCCACGCTGACGCAGCAGCCATTCACAGGCCTCGCGCACAGCGCCCGCGCCGCCGACCGCTGCGCTGCACCAGTCCGCTGCCTCGCGCACTTCCGCCACCGCATCCGCGACCGTCAGGCCCAGGCCGGCTGCCCTGATCGCCCCGAGGTCGGGCAGATCGTCGCCCATATAGGCGCACTCGGCCAGGCCGAGCTCCAGGCTCGCGCACAGCTCACGCAGGGCGCTGAGCTTGTCTTCACGGCCTTCGATCAGATTGGTGATGCCCAGCTCCGCCGCCCGGCGCCGGACAACCTCGGACCTGCGCCCGGTAATGATCGCCACGGTGATGCCGGCGCGCTGCAGCAGTTTGATGCCCAGGCCGTCCTTGATGTTGAAAGCCTTGAGCTCGCTGCCATCACTGGCGTAGATCACGCGGCCGTCACTAAGGACCCCGTCCACATCCAGCGCGAGCAGCCGGATACCCTGTGCCAGTGTCGCGGGAGCAGAGTTGCCAGCCGGGCTCATGTCAGGCGATGCCCGCCTGCAGCAGGCTCATCAGGTGGAGTACCCCGACCATGCGCTCCCCGTCCTTGACCACCAGCGAGGAGATCCTGTTCTCCTCCATGATGCGCAGGGCCTCCGCGGCGAGCATATTGGGCCCGATGGTCTTGGCGTTGCGGGTCATCAGGGCGTTGATCCGGGTGCTGCGGACGTCGACATCCTCATCCAGCGCCCGGCGCAGGTCGCCGTCGGTGAATATTCCCAGCAGGTGGTCGTCGGCATCGGTGACCGTGGTCATGCCGAGGCCCTTGCGGCTGATCTCCAGCAGGGCGGCGGCCAGCACGGTATCCGCCTGGACCCTGGGAATTGCGCTGCCGGTGTGCATGACATCCTCGACCTTGAGCAGCAGCTTCTTGCCGAGGGTGCCACCAGGGTGGGAGAACGCGAAATCCTCCGCGGTGAATCCGCGCGCTTCGAGCAGTGCTATCGCCAGTGCGTCACCCATGACCAGCGCCGTAGTGGTGCTGGAGGTGGGCGCGAGATTGAGCGGGCAGGCCTCGATGCTGACGCCGGTATCCAGGTGTGCGTCGGCGGCTTCCGCCAGCGGTGAACGCGGGTCACCGGTCATGCTGACCAGTGGTATGCCCAGGCGCTTGAGCAGCGGCAACAGGGTAACCACCTCCGGTGAGCGGCCGCTGTTCGACAGGGCGATCACGGCGTCATCGGCAGTGATCATGCCGATGTCGCCGTGACTGGCCTCCGCCGGGTGCACGTAGAACGCGGGTGTGCCGGTGCTGGCCAGGGTGGCGGCGATCTTGCTGGCGATATGACCGGATTTGCCCATCCCGGTGACGATTACCCTGCCGCGGATATCCAGCAGCAGGTCGCAGGCCTTGACGAAAGCGCTGTCTATGCGCTGCTCCAGCGCACTCACGGCCTCGCACTCCATGCGGATGGTGCGCCGCGCGGATGCAACGTAACTGTCGTGGTCTCTTGCGTGCATGGTGGCCAGGTGGCTCAGCGGGTCCGGTAGAGCCAGTAATAGTACAGGGCGTATAGCGAGAGTAACAGCGTGCCGACCGAGCGTCCCAGGTAGGCGTGGCCGTCAGTACCTGATTTGCGCCGGTTGCGGCTGAGGAAAATTGCCGCCGCCAGCAACACGGTGATGGCGGTCATGGTCAGGTAGTCCCGGTACAGAACCAGAGGCTCCAGGTTCTCGGGCGTGATCAGGCCCGGTATCGCCATCACCGCCAGCAGGTTGAACAGGTTGGAGCCGATGACATTGCCGACCGCGATATCGGTGTGGCCACGCAGCGCGCTGGCTACGGTCGCCGCCAGCTCCGGCAGGCTGGTACCGATGGCCACGACAGTGAGTCCGATCACCAGTTGTGATACCCCGAGCTGTTCCGCCACCTCGGTTGCACCCCAGACCAGCAGCCGGCTGCTGGCCACGAGGAGGAGCAGCCCCAGGAAGAACGTCAGCCAGGCCTTGCCCATGCGCGGCGGTGCGGCAGTGATGCTGGAGACCTCCTCCAGCAGGTCCGGGTCGACTTCTTCTCTGCGCACCATCTGGGCCATGATGACGGTCAGCGTCGCCAGCATGATCAGTCCATCCACCCGCGACAGGACGCCGTCGAGGATCAGCAGCGCGGTACCCAGGGTCACCATCAACAGCACCGGCAGCTCCCGCCGCATGCATCCGCGTTGCACCGTCATGGGGGCAATGATCAGGGTGGCGCCGAGGACCAGGCCGATATTCGCGATGTTGGAGCCGATCGCGTTGCCGATGGCCAACTCGCCGGCGTCCGACAGTGCCGCGGTAACTGAAACCAGGATTTCCGGTGCCGAGGTGCCGATAGAGACGATGGTCAGGCCAATGATGATGGGCGAGAGCCCCATGTTGGTGGCAATCGCGGCGGCACCGGCGATGAACAGGTCGGCGCTCCAGATCAAGACAATAAATCCGACAAGAATGGCGGCTGTTGCTAACAGCATAAGTCTGGAAATCCTGTTAAAGTACGCGGCGGCCGGGCTATTGAACTGTACCCCCCGGGGCTTGTCAAAATGCGAAGTCCGGCGGGTGTGTCCAGCGCGGGAGGCAGGGCGGCAGTATACAGAGCGCCAGCGAACTTGTAATTCAAATCAGGGAACACTTTATGAAGCAATTGCTGCATCTTGCCGCAGCCCTTGTACTGGCCGCCGGCACCAGTCTGGCTCACGCCGTGGATACCAATCCGCCGCAGGGCGCGCATGAAGTGGTGCGCCAGGCCACCGAAGCCGTGATGTCGGCGGTGGACGAGGCGCAGGCCTACGCCGACGCCGAGCCGGACCGTTTCTATGAACAACTGCAGGAAATCCTCGACACCGTGGTCGACTTCCGCGGCTTTGCCCGCGGCGTGATGGGCCCCTATGCCAGCAGTGAGCGCTACCGCTCCCTGGATGCCGCCGGCCGTGAGCAGTTGCGCGAACAGCTGGAGCGGTTCACCGAGGTCATGCGCGTCGGCCTGGTGCGCACCTATGGCAAGGGTCTGCTGGCCTTCGGCGGCTCCCGGATCGAGGTGCCCGAGCTCAGTGAGAAAGAGGCAGCGGGGTCGCGCGCTGCGGTCCGGCAGCTGATTTTCAATGACGGCGCGGAGCCCTATGTGCTGGTTTACCACATGGGTCGCGACAGGGACGGCTCCTGGAAGCTGCGCAATATGGTCATCGAAAACGTCAATCTCGGGGAGATCTACCGGAGCCAGTTTGAGTCCGCCGCTCGCAAGCACGGCGGTGACCTGGATCAGGTCATCGCGAGCTGGACCGCGGTAGAAATCGAAACCTGAGATTGCTTCCGGAGGCCGGTCGTGGCGTGTCCCGTCGGCCCCACCCTCGCCATGGCGGTTGAATTCTCCTAGAATGCGCGTCTTTTGCCCCGTGGGGGCAGGTTGCCAGAGGGACGGACATGATGGATGCAGCGACGGTAACAGCATTGCTGGAGGCGCACCTTGACGGTTGTCAGGTTCAGGTCGAGGGCGCCGGCAATCGCTATGAAATCACGGTGATCGGCGACGTATTTGAGGGCAAGCGTCCGGTGCAGCGCCAGCAGCTGGTCTACGCCGCGCTGGGCGAGCAGATAGCCAACGGCAGTATCCATGCGGTCAGTATCCGCACTTTCACCCCCGGGCAATGGCAGGCTGGCGCCTGAGGCCCGGCCTCATCAGGAGCAACTAGTGGACAAACTGGCTATTCGCGGCGGTCAGCGCCTGGACGGAGAATTGCGTATCTCCGGGGCCAAGAACGCCGCGCTGCCCATTCTTGCGGCAACGCTGTTGACCGAAGACCTGGTCACCATTCGAAATTTGCCGCATCTTAACGACATCACCACGATGATCGAGCTGCTGGGATGCCTGGGCGTCGATCTGACCCTGGACGAAAAGCTCAGCATCGAGGTCAATGCCGGTCAGTTGACGGGTTTTTCCGCGCCCTATGAGCTGGTCAAGACCATGCGCGCCTCCATCCTGGTGCTGGGACCCATGGTGGCCCGTTTTGGCAAGGCCCATGTTTCCTTTCCCGGCGGGTGCGCTATTGGCAGCCGCCCGGTCGATCTCCACCTTAAAGGTCTCGAGGCCATGGGGGCCACGATCAGCGTGGACAACGGCTATATCAACGCCGAGGTTCAGGGGCGCCTGCAGGGCGCCCGGATAGTCATGGAAACGGTGACGGTGGGCGGTACCGAAAATCTCATGATGGCGGCTACCCTCGCTGAAGGTCGCACCGTGCTGGAGAATGCCGCCCGCGAGCCCGAGGTGGTGGATCTGGCAGAGTGCCTCATCGCAATGGGTGCGCGAATTACCGGCCACGGTACCGACACCATTGTTATCGACGGCAGCGATCGCCTGCACGGCTGCGATTACACGGTCATGCCCGACCGTATTGAGACCGGGACCTACCTTGTCGCGGCAGCGGCCACAGGGGGCAGGGTGCTGCTCAAGGGTACCTGCCCGCACACCCTCGAAGTGGTCCTCGCCAAGCTCGAGGAGGCCGGC
>JBFHFJ010000089.1:0-11438 GCA_041583655.1 Haliea sp.
CGCGCGGAGATCGGTCGTGACTGGATGAACATGCTCAGCGCCTACACCCGCACCTTCGAGGCGGACAGGGCGGCGCTGGAGCCTGCGCACCCCGGGCAGTTTATCGACCTGCACCACGACGATTTCCTGCGCGACCCCTGGCCGGTGCTGGAACAGCTTTATGCCCTGCGGGGCATGCCCCTGGGCGCGGCAGCGCGTGAGAACATGCAGCGCTGGTTGCAGGCGCACCCTCGCGGCCAACACGGTGAACACCGCTACCGCCTGCAGGATTACAGTATTGATCGCAGCGAGGTAGAGGCCCTGTTCGGCGACTATACCCGCCGCTACGGCCTGGATATGGATGAGGAGAGAGCAGCATGAACGAGCCCGACACCGCAGAGCAACGGGTCCTGGATGGCAGTACCTGGAGCGACTTCTGCGATGCCCTGAAAGAAGCGGGCCAGCTGGTGGAGGCGGAACTGGCGCCGCAGGATGCTTTCAATCGCGCCGAGGGCTATCGCTACCTGTCGCGCATGCTGCGCGCCGGCCTGGAAAGTTTCCTGGAGGCGGGCGACCCGCTGTTCCCCGAGTTGCGCTGCCCCGCCCACGAGACGATCAAGCTGGGGGCGGACAACCCCGACAACCACTACCAGACCGCCAGCATCGACCCCAACTACGACTACCGCATCACCGGTACTCGCGGCACGGTCGACTACCTCGGTTTTGGCACCGTCATCAACCGTTACAGCAGTGGGGGAGGCATGAAGACCGACGGTTGGCTGGATTCCCGTGAGCTGGAGCTGAACCCCGACGGCAGCCTGGAGATCATTGTCAGCCAGCGTCGGCAGCCGGGGAACTGGCTGCCCATGGGCCCGGAAAGCAATTCCATCAACGTGCGCCAGACGTTCCAGGACCGGCGCCGGGAAACGAAAGCGGAGATCCGCATTGAGCGGATTGGCGCCGAGCAGGAGCGCCCGGCACCGCTGACCCCGGAGAAACTGGACCGGGCCCTGCAGGGCGCCGTGCAGTTCATGCGCAACACCACCGGCCTGTTCGAGGGCTGGGCCGAGAGTTTCCTGCCCACCGTGAACCAGATCGCGCCCGCGGACCAGGCCTTTTGCCAGGCGATTGGCGGCGACCCGAACATCTACTATTTCCACAGCAGCTGGGAACTGGCGGAGGATGAGGCGCTGCTGGTCCACGCCCCCACGGTGCCCGCCTGCCAGACCTGGAATTTCGTGCTGCAGAACTGGTGGATGGAATCGCTGGATTACCGCTACCACCAGATTCACTTCAACAAACACACGGCAGAGTACGAACCTGACGGCGGCGTGGTGATCGTGGTCGCCCACCAGAAGCCACCCCAGGCCAACTGGGTAGAGACCGCCGGCCACCACCGCGGTACCCTGTGCTGGCGCTGGATTGGCGCCAGCGAGCACCCCCCGGTACACGCCCGGGTGGTGAAATTCAGCGAGCTCGACACGCTCTGAGCGGGGCGCCGCCGCTCAGGGCGGCTCCTGGCCCAGGGGCAGTGCGGTTTCCAGTTTGATTTCCCGCAGCGCGATATTGGACTTGATCTGGGATATCCAGGGAATTCCGAACAGGAAGCCCTCCAGGAAGGCGTCGAGGGTCGCGATGTTCTCGGTAACCACCCGGAGGATGAAATCCGCTTCCCCGGTGGTCACGAAGCACTCCATCACCTCTGGCCGCTGGCGCACTGCAGCCTCGAATTCCGCCGTACTTTCCCGCACGTGTCGCGCCAGGGTGATGTGGATGAAAGCGCAGAGAGGGAGGTTGACCTTGTCCCGGTTCAACAGCGCGGTGTAGCGTTCGATCACACCGCTGTCCTCCAGCGCCTTCATGCGCCGCCAGCAGGCGGCCGGTGAAATGCCAACCTCCGACGCCAGCTGCTGGTTGCTGATGCGCCCGTCGCGCTGCAGGGCCTGCAGTATCCGGATATCGACACGATCCACAGAGTTCGCCTCGGGAAGAAATAATATTTCATGATAAACCAAAAAACGGAAGGAATATCCACCCTATAGGGATTTTGGCAAAGAAATAGAAAGCACATTTCCCGGCGGAGGAACTACAGTTAGGGAAGTCAGCCCTACTGGATTGATAGTATGAACCAGCCCGTTATCGCCCCTCCCCTGGATGCCTATGAACTGCAGGACCGCTACCGGCGCGAGAGCGGGCGGGTGTTCCTGACGGGCACCCAGGCTCTGGTCAGGCTACCCATGCTGCAGCGGGCGCTGGACCGGCGCCGGGGGCTGAATACCGCCGGCTTCATCTCCGGCTATCGCGGCTCCCCGCTGGGCGCCTACGACCAGGAGTTGTGGCGCGCGGAGCCTTTCCTGCGTGAGTGGGACATCGACTTCCTGCCCGCGGTCAACGAGGACCTGGCAGCGACAGCCATCCTCGGTACCCAGCAGGTGGAAACTGACCCCGGTCGCAAGGTCGATGGGGTGTTCTCGATCTGGTATGGCAAGGGCCCGGGGGTGGACCGCTCCGGAGACGCGCTCAAGCACGGCAACGCCTACGGCAGTTCCCCGCATGGCGGTGTGCTGGTGGTCGCCGGGGACGATCACGGCTGTGTTTCCTCGAGCATGTCCCATCAGTCCGATGTCGCCTTCATGGCCTATTTCATGCCGACGCTGAACCCGGCTTCCGTGGCGGAATATATTGAGTACGGCCTGTACGGCTTCGCCCTGTCCCGGTACTCGGGCACCTGGGTGGGGTTCAAGGCCATTTCCGAGACTGTCGAGAGTGCGGCCTCGGTGGCGCTGGACTACAGCCGCGAGTTCGCGGTTCCCGAGGATTACCAGGCGCCGGATTACGGCCTACATTACCGCTGGCCGGACCTGCCCGGGCCCCAGGTAGAAGCCCGCATGGTGGCCAAGCTGGAAGCCGTACGGGCCTTCGCCCGGGCCAACCCCATCGACCGTGCGATCTACAACATCCCGGATGCCCGCTTTGGCATCATTACCACCGGTAAAGGGCACCTGGACCTGATGGAGGCCCTGCGCCTGCTGGGTATTGACGAGCGCCGCGCCCGTGAGCTGGGCATAGACATCTACAAGGTGGGCATGGTCTGGCCGCTGGAAACCCGCGGCGCCCGGGCCTTCCTGCGCGGCAAGGACGAGGTGCTGGTGGTGGAGGAAAAGCGCGGCATCATCGAGAGCGAGCTGAAGGAGGCACTGTACGACTACCAGAGCGACAAGCCCAGCCGCATGGTGGGCAAGTACGACGAGGAGGGGTGGCCGCTGGTGCCCTGGACCGGCGAGCTCAGCCCGGCGCTGCTGGCGCCCATCGTCGCCGCCCGCATCACCCACGAGTACCCCGAGGTCCGTTTCGACGAGCAGCTGGCTGCCCTGCAGGCACGGCAGGTGACGGTCAGCGTGCCGACGGATGTCAAGCGCACCCCCTATTTCTGTGCCGGCTGCCCCCACAACACCTCTACCCGGGTGCCGGAGGGCAGCAAGGCGCTGGCCGGGATCGGCTGTCACTTCATGGCCTCCTGGATGGACCGCAACACAGAGTCTCTTATCCAGATGGGCGGCGAGGGGGTGAACTGGGTCGGCAAGTCCCGCTTTACGGGCAACGGTCACGTGTTCCAGAACCTGGGCGAGGGCACTTACTTCCACTCCGGTTACATGGCGATCCGCCAGGCGGTGGCTGCGGGCTCCAATATCACCTACAAGATCCTGTTCAACGATGCCGTGGCCATGACCGGAGGGCAGCCGGTGGACGGCGTCATCAGCGTGCCCGCCATCGCCAACCAGGTCCGATCCGAGGGCGTGCAGCGGATAGCGGTGATGAGCGACGAGCCGGAGAAATACACCGACAAGGCACTGTTCCCCGCCGCGACCAGTTTCCACCACCGGGATGAACTGGACGCGGTGCAGCGGGAGTTGCGCGATACTGCCGGGGTCACTGTGCTGATCTATGACCAGACCTGCGCGGCGGAGAAGCGGCGGCTGCGCAAGAAGGGCGCCTATCCGGACCCGGACCGGCGGATGTTTATCAACCAGGCAGTGTGCGAGGGCTGCGGCGACTGTTCCGTGCAATCCAACTGCCTGTCCATCTACCCGGTTGACACCGAACTGGGGCGCAAGCGCAAGATCGACCAGTCCTCGTGCAACAAGGACTATTCCTGCGTCAAGGGCTTCTGCCCCAGCTTTGTCTCGGTGCTTGGGGGTCGCCTGCGGCGCGCTACAGCAGACCCCGTCAGCGACGAACTCGAGAGCCGGCTGGCGGCGCTACCGGTACCGGCGGAAGTGGACCTTGGCGACAACTTCAACCTGCTGGTGGCGGGTATTGGCGGCACCGGCGTGGTCACCGTGGGCGCATTGATCACGATGGCCGCGCACCTGGAGGGCAAGGGTGCCAGCGTGCTGGATTTTACCGGCTTCGCGCAGAAGGGCGGTGCGGTGATCAGCCACATCCGCATAGGCAGCAGTCCGGCCGCGCTCAACCAGGTGCGTATTGCCGATGGCTGCGCCGATGCCGTGGTGGCCTGCGATATCGTGGTCGGCACAGACCCGCGCGCGGTTCGGGTGCTGGCCAGGGGCCGGACCCGGGTGCTGATCAATCACAGCGAAGTCCCCAGTGGCCAGTTCGTGCGCAACCGCAACGCAGACATCCGGATGCGTGAGCGCGAGGCCGCGATTACCGCCGCAGTCGGGGCTGAGCGGCTGCACACGGTGCCCGCCAACGAACTCATGGAGCGCATTCTCGGCAACACGGTTTACGCCAATGTGTTCCTGCTGGGCCACGCCTGGCAGCAGGGTCTTGTGCCGGTGTCGCTGGCAGCCCTGGAGAGGGCAGTCAGCCTCAATGGTGTCAACGTGGCGGAAAACCTGCAGGCATTTGCCTGGGGCCGGGTGGCGGCGGTGGACGCTGATTTCGTGGCCCGGGTCGCGGGGCTGGTGGAGGTGCTGTCCCGGCCGCCGGGCCTGGAGGAGATCGTCGAGCACCGCGCGGAGCTGCTTGTGCAGTACCAGGGCGAGGCACTGGCCCGGGAATACCGCGACTATATCGCCGCAGTGAAGACCCGGGAGCAGGGGGTAAAGCCGGGCAGCACCGCGCTGGCCGAGGCCGTGGCGCGCAATCTATACAAGCTGATGGCCTACAAGGACGAGTACGAGGTGGCCCGCCTGTACACCGATGGTAAATTCCGCGAGCAGCTGGAGGCGACCTTCGAGGGCGACTATACCCTGCAGTTCCACCTCGCCCCGCCCATTTTCAGCCGCGGCCTGGACGAGCAGGGCCGTCCGCGCAAGCGGACTTTCGGACCGTGGATCTTGCGGGCCTTCGCCCTGCTGGCCCGCTGCCGCAGTTTGCGCGGTACCTGGCTGGACCCCTTTGGCTACCATCCGGATCGGCGCCAGGAGCGGGCTTTGATTACTGACTACCGGGCGCTGATGGACGAGCTGCTCGCGGGGCTCGCGCCCGCCAATCTCGACCTGGCCCTTGCAGCCGCCCGCTTACCCGAGGAAGTGCGGGGCTACGGCCCGGTGAAGGCGGAGTCCGTTGCGCGTTACCAGCTGCAGAGGGAGCAGCTGCTGCAGCGCTTCCACAACCCCGGCTCCGTAGTCCGGGTGCACGACGCGGCGACTGCCGCCAGCGGCTGAGGAGCTCGCCGCGGTGATTCAGGCCGCCAGCAGGCGCTGGCGGGCTGCAGCGTACTCCCGCTGCAGACGCGCCACCAGGTCCGCGGCGGGGAGGATCTCCCGGACCGCGCCGATACCCTGGCCGCAGCCCCAGATATCCTTCCAGGCCTTGGCGTCGCTGTTGCCGCCGGAACCGAAATTCATCGCCGAGGGGTCACTCTCGGGCAGGTTGTCCGGGTCCAGCCCCGCCGCCTCGATGGAGGGGCGCAGGTAGTTGCCGTGGATGCCGGTGAACAGGTTGCTGTAGACGATGTCCGCGGCGCCGCAGTCGACAATGGCCTGCTTGTAGGCCTGCTCGGCGTTGGCTTCCAGCGTGGCGATGAAGGCGGAGCCGATGTAGCCGAGGTCCGCCCCCATGGCCTGGGCGGCGAGGATGGCGTCGCCGGTGGCGATGGAGCCTGACAGGAGTAGCGGGCCTTCAAACCAGGCGCGGATTTCCTGCACCAGGGCGAAGGGCGAGATGGGCCCGGCGTGGCCGCCGGCACCGGACGCTACCGCGATCAGGCCGTCCGCGCCTTTCTCCACGGCCTTGCGGGCAAAGCGGTTGTTGATGACATCGTGCAGCACAATGCCACCGTAGGAGTGCACGGCCTCGTTGACGAATTCCTTGGCTCCCAGCGAGGTGATCACAATCGGCACTTTGTACTTCACGCACAGCTCCAGGTCGTGCTGCAGGCGGTCGTTGGAGCCGTGGACAATCTGGTTCACCGCGAATGGCGCGGCCGGAGTATCGGGGTTCGCTGCGTCCCAGGCCGCCAGCTCGGAGGTGATCTGCTGCAGCCATTCCTCCAGCTTTTCCGCGGGGCGCGCATTCAGCGACGGGAAGGAGCCGACTATGCCGGCCTTGCACTGGGCGATCACCAGGTCCGGATTGGAGATGATGAACATGGGGGCGGCAACGGCGGGCAGGCGCAGGCGGCCCTGGAGGGAGGCGGGAAGTGCCATGGGGTGGTCTCCGGATAATCAACAGGTCGATGTGTGCAATTTATTGCATAAAAAACCTTTATGCAACCTTTTGCATAAAAAAGGCCTTGGGAGTAAGCTGGACAACATCGTCTCAAGGAAGCCTGAAACCGCCATGGCCTTGTCCCACGCCATCATGACTGCACTGCTGGAAGATGAAATGTCGGGCTATGAGCTGGCCAAGGCATTCGATGTGTCACTGGGCCTGTTCTGGCGTGCCAGCCATCAGCAGATCTACCAGGAGTTGCACAAGCTGTCGGACAGGGGCTTGCTGCACCGGCAAACCGTGCCCCAGGCCGGCAAGCCGGACAAGATTCTCTACGGTCTCACCGCCGCGGGGCAGGAGGCGCTGGGGGAGTGGGTGCTGGGCAGTGGCCGGGTGCAGGAGGGCAAGGACGACCTTTTCGTCAAGCTCTACAATCTCGGTAAAGACAATGCCGCCCACCTGGCCGCAGAGGTGGAGCAGCGGCGCAAGCAGATGATGCAGCGCCTCTACCTGTATGAGCGGATCCGCCGCCGCCATTACGCCAGGCCAGACACCCTCCCGGTGCGGCGCAAGGGAGTGTACCTGGCGCTACTGGCAGGTATCCGCCAGGGGGAGCAGTTCCTGGCCTGGTGTGACGAGGCGCTGGCGATGCTGGCGACGGTGAGCAAGATGCCCGCGGGGGCCGAAGCCGACCCTAGTCTTCCCAGTTGAGCACGACCTTGCTGGCTTCGCCCGCGCTCATGACATCGAACCCCTGCTGGAAGTCCCGATAACTCATGCGGTGGGTGATCACCGGGGAGATATCCAGCCCCGACTCGATCATCACCGACATCTTGTACCAGGTCTCGTACATCTCGCGGCCGTAGATGCCCTTCAGGGTGAGCATGTTGAAGATCACCGTGTTCCAGTCAATCGCCGTGTTTTCGCTGGGTATCCCCAGCATCGCGACCTTGCCGCCGTGGCACATGTTGGCCAGCAGATCGCGGAAGGCCTGCGGGTTGCCGGACATTTCCAGGCCGACGTCGAAGCCTTCGTCCATACCCAGTGATTTCTGCACCTCGGCCAGGCTCTCGCGGGTCACGTTGACGGTGCGGGTCGCGCCCAGGGTGGCGGCCAGTTCCAGGCGTTTGTCGATGACATCGGTGATAACCACGTGGCGGGCGCCCGCGTGGCGGCACACTGCGGCGGCCATGGCGCCTATGGGGCCGGCGCCGGTAATCAGCACGTCCTCGCCCAGCAGGTCGTACTGCAGGGCAGTGTGCACCGCGTTGCCGAAGGGGTCGAACAGGGCGGCGACGTCGAGGTCGATGCCCGGGGAGTGTTCCCAGACATTGGACATGGGCAAGGACATGTACTCGGCGAAGGCTCCGGCACGGTCGACGCCGACGCCACTGGTGCGGGCGCAGAGGTGGCGGCGCCCGGCCATGCAGTTGCGGCAACGGCCGCAGACCACGTGACCCTCGCCGGAAACGATCTGTCCGGGACGGAAATCGACCACGTTGGAGCCGACCTCGACGATCTCGCCGACGAACTCGTGTCCGACCACCATGGGTACCGGAATGGTTTTCTGTGCCCAGGCATCCCAGTGGTAGATATGCATGTCCGTGCCGCAGATTGCGGTGCGCTTGACCTTGATCAGTACGTCGTTGATACCGATGCGGGGCTCCGGGACATCTTCCAGCCAGAGTCCGGGGGCGGCTTCTTTCTTCACCAGTGCCTTCATCTCGATTTCACCATTGTGGAAATATTCCGGTATAGTAGACGGCGGCTGTCCGCTATACAAGAAGATATTCCTATATTATGGAAATACGTCATGTCCAAATCCGCCCTTGATCCCGCCAGCCGGGTGCTCTGCGAACGGGTGACCGAGCTGCGCCAGAGCCACGGCTTTACCCTGGACCAGCTCGCCTCGGCCTCTGGTGTCAGCCGCTCCATGCTCAGCCAGATCGAGCGCGGCCAGGCCAACCCGACACTCGCGGTGACCTTTCGCATTGCCCAGGCCTTCGGCCTCAGTATAGGTGAACTGGTGGATGACCCTCTCGCCGGGGGCATGATCGAAGTGGTGCGGGGCGACGACCCGGCCAGCCTGTTTCGCGCCGACAGCGAATGCCAGATCCGTACCCTGTCGCCCCTGCACATGGAAAAGAGCGTCGAGTTCTACGAGTTGCAGATTCAGCCCGGTGCCAGCCTGGACAGCTCGGCGCACTTCAGCGGCACCCGCGAGCTGTTCACGGTCAACGCGGGCAAGGCGGTGATTGTCGTCGGGGGCACCGAGTGCAAGCTGGCAGCGGGTGATTCCGCGCACTACCGGGCCGACGTTGAGCACAGTATCCGCGCCACCGGCAAAATAACGCTGCAGGGCTACCTGGTGGTGACCTACAAGTAGCAGGGCACCGAACCTGGCGCCCCCCGGCAGCCTGATAAATCAAACCCGCGCCCCCCGGCTGCCCGCTGCCGGCGCGGCGGCAATGCACAGCTGCCGGCGCCGTGCTATACCGGGTCCCCGACGTTCCCGACAGGAGAGGAGAGCATGCAGGACCTGGATTTCAGCGGCAAGACAGTACTGGTTACCGGCGGCGGTGCCGGCATCGGGCGCGCCATTGCAGAGGCCTTCGCAGCGCGCGGGGCGGCGCTGGTGGTGGCGGAGATCGATCAGCAGCGCTGCTCGGATCTGGAGCAGGCTCTGGTGGAGCGGGGTGTGGACGCCCTGGTGTCCTGCACCGATGTCTGTGACGTTGCCGCGGTGAACACGCTGATGCAGCAGGTGCAGGAGCGCTTCGGCGGTCTTGATGTGCTGGTCAACAACGTCGGCGACTTCCTGGGCATCGTCAAGCCCTTCGCCGCCTGCACCGACGAGGACCTGGAGCGCCTGTATGCGGTCAACCTTAAACATATCTTCACCGTGACCCGGGCCGCCATTCCCCTGCTGCAGGCCCGTGGCAAGGGCGGCAGCATCATCAGCATATCTTCCATCGAAGCCTTCCGTGGCATCCCCATGGTCACTACCTATTGCGCCTTCAAGCACGCGATTACCGGCTTCACCCGCAGCCTGGCCCTCGAGCTGGGGCCCGATGGCATCCGGGTCAATGCCATTGCACCGGAAACCACAGAGACCGCACAGGTGCGCCCCTCGGAGCTGATCGCGCCGGAGCACCAGGCCCACACCCGGCGCTGGATTCCCCTGGAACGCTTCGGCACACCGGAAGACGCCGCCGGCTGTGCACTGTTCCTCGCCTCCGAGCTGTCTGCCTGGGTGACCGGCACCACCATCAACCTGGACGGTGGCGCCCTGGCGGCGGCTGGCTGGTACCGGGATCCGAATGATCTGTGGACCAATGTGCCGGTAGTGACCGGTAACGGCTTCAATTTCTAGCCCGCCCCCGCGGCGATGAAGGCGCCGGCGCTGTAATGCACCGGCGCCATGCTTTAGTATTGCATGCAGGACCGCCAGTCCAGTGGCCCGCTTGCGGGTTGCGTGGCTGGCGCCGGCAGGGCAGGGGCCCTCGCCGAAACCCTCGCAGCCATGGCCCAATGATGACCTCAACCGAACCCAGCGCTCCACGCGCCTATATCCTCTCTTTCCAGTGCCCGGACCGGCTCGGGGTGGTCGCGCACTACTCACAGCTTTTCCTGCAGGCCGGCGCCTTTATCACCGAGATTTCCAACTACAGCGACCCGGTGTCGGGGACTTTCCACCTGCGCTGCGTTTTCGACGACCGCGCGATGACGATTTCCTACGAGGCGTTCAGCGAGCGTTTTGCGGAACTTGCCCGCGGGATGAGCATGCAGTACCGGCTGCGCCCCGCCGACGCCCTGCCCCGGGTCCTGCTGGCGGTGTCGCGCTACGACCACTGCCTGGTGGCACTGCTCACCAAGTGGCGTGCCGGGGCGCTGCCGGCGGAGATCGTCGGTGTGGTCAGTAACCACGAAGACTGCCGCAGCCAGGTGGAATGGTACGGCCTGCCCTATTACCACCTGCCCATTACCCCGGCGACCAAGCCGCAGCAGGAGGCGCAGATTCTGGACCTGATCCGCGCGCAGCGGGTCGACCTGCTGGTGCTGGCGCGCTATATGCAGATCCTCTCCGATGACCTGTGCCGGGAGCTGCAGGGGCGCGCCATCAACATCCACCACTCCTTCCTGCCGGGCTTCAAGGGCGCCAAACCCTATCACCAGGCCTATGACCGCGGGGTCAAGGTCATTGGAGCCACCGCCCACTACGTCACCTCCGACCTCGACGAGGGCCCGATCATTGCCCAGGAAGTGAAAGCCATCGACCACCAGGTGTCGGTGGAACAGATGATCCACCTGGGTCACGATACCGAGGCCACCGCACTGTCCCACGCAGTGCGCCTGCACTGCGAGGAGCGGGTGCAGTTGAACGGCCAGCGCACGGTCATCCTCTAGGCGGCCCTGTGGAGCGCTATTCCGCCTTCTCCCTGCTCAAACACGCTATCGGCGGCCATCGCCAGTGGCCCCAGGCCTGGCGCAGCCCGGAGCTGAAGTCCCGCTACGACGTGGTGATCATAGGCGGTGGCGGCCACGGCCTGGCGACGGCCTACTACCTGGCCAAAGTCCACGGCGTCCGCAATGTCGCGGTGCTGGAGAAGGGCTGGCTGGGCGGTGGCAATACCGGCCGCAACACGGCGGTCAGCCGCTCCAACTATTTCTATCCCGAGAGCACGCGTTTCTACGAGCATTCCCTCAAGGCCTATGAGAGCCTGGGGCGCGAGCTCAATTTCAATATCATGCTGAGCCAGATCGGCATCATCAACCTGGCCTGCAGCCGCCACGAGCTGGAGATATTCCGCCGTTGGGCCACCGCCATACAGGTTCAG
>JBFHFJ010000090.1:0-11268 GCA_041583655.1 Haliea sp.
GCACAATGCCGGCCCGGTCGCGCAGGTCGAGGAAAATGACGCCCCCGTGGTCGCGACGCCGGTCCACCCAGCCACACAGGGTCACCGTTTCGTCGATGTTGGCCGTGCCGAGGGCGCCACAAAAATGACTGCGCATAATTCCGTTTCCGTCAATTGTCAGGTTGGCCCCGGGGGGCAGGGTCTAGCTGGCGACCTTGGCCTCGCCGCCCTTGGCAGCGCCGGCGCTTTCAGCGGGCGCAGGGGCGGACGCAGGCGCGGTGCCCTTGTCGTCGCCACCGGCGGCCAGGTTCTTCTTGCCACCGGTCTTGAAATCGGTCTCGTACCAGCCGCCACCCTTGAGGCGGAAGCCGGCCGCGGAGACCTTCTTGCGCAACTGGGGAGCACCGCAGGCGGGGCAATCCACCAGCGGGGCATCGCTGACTTTCTGCAGGGCTTCATGCAGATGACCACAGGACTGACACTGATACTCGTATATCGGCATGGAGTGTACTCGCCAAAGTGAATGGGGCAAAAAAATCGAGGCGCGGATTTTACCCCATGGCGGGGCGCAGGCCAATACGCGCGAGGCGGGAACTCAGGAGGGAAGCGTGCCCCTGCACCAGAACGTGCCGAGGCGTGGAAAAACCTGAACCCTGCCCGCAACTACGGGCAGGGCCTGCTGCCGGGACTCAGTCGGCGGCAAAATCCTTCATTTTCTTCAGCGGCCGCACTTTCACCGCAACACTGGCCGGCTTGGGCTTGAAGGTGGTTTCCTGACCGGTGAACGGGTTGATACCCTTGCGCGCCTTCTTGGCCGGCTTCTTCACGGTGGTGATCTTCATCAGGCCGGGCAGGGTGAACTCGCCTACGGCACGCTTCTTGAGACTGCGCTCAATCAGCGACTCGAGTTCGTTCATCACATCGCCGACCTGCTTCTTGCTCAGGCTGGTGGACTCCGCGATGGATGCCACGATCTGGGTTTTGGTGAGCTTGTCCTTGATGAGAGCCGCCTTCTTGGCGGGGGCTGCCTTCTTGGCGGGAGCTGCCTTCTTGGCCGCTACTTTCGCTGTTGCCGTTTTCTTGGCAGGTGCCTTCTTCGCTGCTGCTTTTTTCGTAGCCATAGTTTTTTCAACCTTCGTTCTAGTGAGTTGGGACACGCATCCAAGCCGGACTGACCGCGACCACCACTGCCGCCACCGAGCTCAAGCACAGATATTAACCATGAAACGCTGTAATACAAGGGTTTTTCCCTTGCCGGGGGCAAATATATCCCTGTTTTTGCTGCATATTCCCGTTTTTCTCTCCGCGAGTCCGCCCGAACCGGCTCCGCACTGACCACACATGTCCGGGCGACCCTGTCCGGGCGACCCTGTACCGCTGCGGAGTTCGGACGTAAACTGTGCGCCTCCCTCAAGACCCTCCATGGACCCGAGCACATGCGCACCAGCAACTACCTGATCAGCACCCAGAAAGAGACTCCGGCGGATGCGGAAGTCATCAGTCACCAGCTGATGCTGCGCGCGGGGCTGATACGCAAGCTGGCGGCAGGGCTCTACACCTGGCTGCCCATGGGCCTGCGGGTACTGCGCAAGGTCGAACAGGTCGTGCGCGAGGAAATGGACGCCAGCGGCGCCATAGAGATCAGCATGCCCGTGGTGCAGCCGGCGGAGCTGTGGCAGGAATCGGGGCGCTGGGAACAGTACGGTCCGGAGCTGCTGCGGATCCAGGACCGCCACCAGCGCGACTTCTGCCTGGGGCCCACCCACGAGGAAGTCGTCACCGACCTGGTGCGCAACGAGATCAAGAGCTACAAACAGCTGCCGCTGAACCTGTACCAGATCCAGACCAAGGTGCGGGACGAGATCCGGCCGCGCTTCGGCATCATGCGCGGCCGCGAATTCCTCATGAAGGATGCCTACTCCTTCCACATTGACCAGGCGTCCCTGGAAGAGACCTACCAGGTGATGCACAGCACCTACAGCAACATCTTCACTCGCCTCGGCCTTGAGTTCCGGCCGGTGATCGCCGACACCGGCAGTATCGGCGGAAGCGCCTCCCACGAGTTCCACGTGCTGGCGAACGCCGGCGAGGACGCCATCGCCTTCAGCGACAGCAGCGACTACGCCGCCAATGTGGAAATGGCCGAGGCCCTGCCCGGAGCGGCGGAGCGTCCTGCGCCATCCGCGGAGCTGGCCGAACTGGCGACGCCGGGCGTACGCACCATCGGGGACTTGGCCACGCTGCTCGCGCTGCCTGCCGCCAGCACGGTAAAGACCCTGGTGGTGGAGGGCGAAGAACCCGGGAGCCTGGTTGCGCTGGTCCTGCGCGGCGACCACCAGCTCAACGGCATCAAGGCCGAGAAACTGGCGGGCGTTCGCAGCCCGCTGACCATGGCCGATGAGGAGGCGGTGCGCGCGGCTTGCGGCGCAGGCTTTGGCTCGCTGGGCCCGGTCGGCCTGCCGCTGCCAGTGATTGTCGATCGCAGCGCCGCGCTGCTCGCGGACTTCGTCTGTGGCGCGAACCGCGACGATATGCACTTTACGGGCGTGAACTGGGAGCGGGACTGCCCCCTCGAGCGGATCGAGGACTTGCGCAATGTGGTGGAAGGGGATCCGAGCCCCGACGGCAACGGCACGCTGCTGATCCGTCGCGGCATTGAAGTGGGTCACATCTTCCAGCTCGGGCGCAAGTACAGTGAGGCCATGAACGCCAATGTGCTGGACGACAACGGTAAAAGCGTCACCATGACCATGGGCTGCTATGGGATCGGTGTGAGCAGGATCGTAGCCGCAGCTATCGAACAGAACCACGATGAGCGCGGAATCATCTGGCCCGAGGCCATGGCGCCTTTCCAGCTCGCAATCGTTCCTCTGAACATGCAGAAGTCGGAGGCGGTAGCGGAAGCTGCTCTGTCCTTATACCAGCAATTCCGGGAGGCCGGTGTCGATGTGCTGCTGGACGACCGCAACGAGCGCCCCGGCGTCAAATTCGCCGACATGGAGCTGCTGGGCATTCCCCATCGCCTGGTGATCGGCGACCGGGCGCTCGCCGAAGGCAATCTTGAGTACAAGGGCCGCTGCGACGCAGAAGCCACCTTGATTGCGGCCGACGCTGCGCTCGCCGACGTGCTCGGCCGCCTGCAACGCTGACAGCCGGCATGGCTGGTCGCGATACATTGACGAGACCCCGCTGGCAGGCGCTGGCCACCGCCCTGTTGCTGGCGATTCTGGCACCTTTTACCGCTGGCCAACCCCAGGACCCGGAAGAGCGCGCGGCGCTGAGGGCCTTCCTCGACCAGACCATCAACAGCGCCGACAGCTTCGCGGATCGTTACGATGCCGAGGTCTGGCTCGTGGATATGTCCGCGCGCCTGGGCCGCTTCGTCAAGGACGCCGAGGAACGGTTGCAGCTGCTGCGCCAGGTACACGCAGCCGCTTCCAGGGCCTCCCTGCCCCCGGAGCTGGTCCTGGCAGTGATCGAGGTGGAAAGCCACTTTGACCGGTTCGCCATTTCCCGTGTCGGGGCGCAGGGCATGATGCAGGTGATGCCATTCTGGAAGAACGAAATTGGCCGCGCTGACGACAACCTGACCATGAATCTCACCAACTTCGAATATGGCTGCCGCATCCTGCAGTTCTATCTGCAGCGGGAAAAAGGCGACCTGCATCGCGCCCTGGCCGCCTATAACGGCAGCCTGGGAAGCCGGCGCTACAGCAACAAGGTCTACCAGGCCTGGGCACGGCACTGGCGCACCGGGCCTCTGCCATGGTCGCGCTGAATCAGCGGAACGTGCCCGGCGACTGGCCAGTCCACTTCTTGAATGAGCGGTGAAACGCGCTGGGGTCGCTGAAGCCCAGCGCCTCGGCAACTTCACATACGGACAACTCCGGTTGCCGCAGCAGGCTGATGGCCCGATCCCGGCGAGCCTTGTCCTTGATCCGCTGGTAAGACGTACCCTCGCTTTCCAGGCGCCGCCGCAGGGTTCTGGCCGACATGTTGAGCAGGGCGGTCAATTCTTCGAAACTCGGCATCTCGCGCCGGAAGTCATCGCCGATTATCCCCCTGATCCGCCGCGTAATAGTGCTCTGGCAGGCATCGTGGGCATGCAGAAAGAAATAGGGCGCCGTCGCCAGGAACTCAGCCAGTTGCTGTTCATCGCGCAGTATCGAGGCATCCAGGTGGCGGGCGCTGAACGTCACCGCATTGACCCGGGCATCGAAATCTACCGGGCCGGGAAAAAAATGGCGCAGCGAATCGCTGTTGCCCGGCCGGGGGCCGGCACAGCTGGCGTGGGTGATATCAATTTCCTGGCCGATCAGCCAGCTGCAGAAGCGAAGCCAGATAGCCAGCCCCGAGAGCACGCGGTGCTGGTGCCGGGCGGTTACGCCGGAGCCCAGGTAGGTCAGGGTGGCCTCGCGAGCTGCGGCATGCACCAGCAGGCGGTTCTGCAGCGGAGGGCGGCGGCGCGCCCGGCAGCTGGCGTTGAACTCGATGGCGCGCTGCATGGCAACCCCGAGGGTACCGCCGCCGAGCATGCTCAACGCAACCAGGCGCAGGGCGCCCGGTGGAGTCGGCGCGTCCGGCATGGTGCCCAGGGTTTCATCACCGAACTGCCGACACATAGCGCTGTAGAGACGGCTGTACTGGGCGGGCGTGGCAACATCGACCAGGGTCTGATCCTGCAGGGGGTCGTGGGCAAATCCGGCCCGGGCCAGCAAACGGTCCCGCGGCAGGCCGCTGGCCGCCATCAGCGCCAGCAGACTGCGAGTCAGCGCCGCGGGAACGCGGGACGCTGTGCTCTCACTCCTCTCTGCGAAACTGCGGCGGCTCACTTCACCCTCCAGGAAGACGACTGCATGCCAGTATAGTCACGTGTGTCTCGCGACCAAAGTAGCCGGGCATGGCGCACCGACAGCTTGTTAAACCGACAGGGGGTTTCTCCCCCGCAGCCACATTTGACAAGGCTGGCCGCGCTGCCCAATATGCCCCTACTCATCAAGCTTCTGACGCCCGCAATGACATGAACGATATCGGTCAGCTGAGCAAGTGGAACAGGGATCTGTCGCGGGCCATCTCCGCCCTGGGCTCGGCTCAGTTCTTTCCCGCGCTGATTGAGGCCGTCCGGGGCCAGGTACACATCGACTACCCGCAGATCTGGCTCTACCACCGTGACCTGCCGCCGCAGGTGCTCTACCACGAGATTCCCGCTGCGGCTGTGGCCTCCCAGGTGGACACCTACCTCGACGGGCCCTACCGCGAAGACCCGTTCTACCAGGCATCCCTGAACCAGCCGCGCTCCAAATTCTACCGCCTGTCGCGGATTACCGCGGGCAAGCTGCGTGAGTCGCAGTACTACCGGGACTACTACGCCGAAACCGGAACCGTCGACGAGGCTATCTACCTGTCCCGATTGCGCGCCGGCAACGTGATCAACCTGTGCATGATGCGCCTGCCGAAGCATGGCGAATTCACTGAGCAGGAGTACGAGACCCTGTATCTTCTGGCCGAGCCGGTATCGGAGCTGATCAAATCCCACAGTGAGCACGACGATTTCGCCGTGACGCACCTGATCCAGCCGGGCATCAATCACCAGATTGACCTGGCGTTTCGCACCTTTGGCTCCTCGCTGTTGTCCCCGCGGGAAAAGGACGTGCTAGAGCTGATGCTGCGCGGCTATGGCACCGATACCTCGGCTGCCCGGCTGGGGATCGCCCTGGAAACCGTCCGCCGTCACCGCAAGAGCATATATAGAAAGCTGGATGTCAGCTCCCAGACCGACCTGTTTTCCCTGTTTATCAACTCCCTGACCTGCCTCGGAGAGGCCGCCGGGGACGACCCCCTGCGCGTCTACATGGCGCCCGCCCGATGACAGCATCGACACAAGCCCCGACCGTGCCCCGCATGGGGCATTGAACCGTGTCAGCGAAATCCAGATAGTGCACCCTTACTGGCCTGAATCACGGTGTCCGAATGTCCCTTGAAGCCGACTGGTTCTTGCGGGCCCACCCGGAGATAACCACCGTCGAGGCCCTGCTGCCCGACTGCAACGGCATCATGCGCGGCAAATGGTTGCCGCGGCACAAGCTCGCCCGGATTTTCGATGGCGAACTCAAGCTTCCCAAGACCGCCCTGAGCCTGGACATCTGGGGCCGTGATGTCGAGGAACTGGTCTTTGCCTCCGGCGATGCCGACGGTATCTGCCGCCCGGTCGAGGGCTCCCTTCTGCCAACGCCGTGGTCCGCCGGCGGCCAGCACGGGCAGATCATGCTGTCCATGTTCGACACCGAAGGCGCCCCCTACATGGGCGACCCCCGGCACGTACTGAAGCAGGTGGTCTCGCGCTTCCAGGATGCCGGCTGGACCCCGGTCGTCGCCGCCGAGCTCGAATTCAGCCTGGTGCGCTGGGACAACGTGGTTCCCATACACACCTGCCCCTCCCCCGCCGGCAGCCAGCCGGTTGGCGGCAATATGTATGGCCTCGACGTTCTCAACCAGCACCAGCAGATGATGGAAGAGCTGCGTATCGCCTGCGAGCTCCAGGACCTGCCATTCGACGGCGTGGTCAAGGAATCGGCGCCGTCCCAGTACGAGATCAACATGCAGCATGTCCCCAGCCCCGTGCTGGCGGCCAAGCAGATTTTGATGATGAAGCGACTGATAAAGGGCGTGGCCCACAAGCACGGGCTGGTCGCCAGCTTCATGCCCAAGCCCTTCGAGGACGAGGCCGGCAACGGCATGCACGTCCACTGCAGCGTCCTCGACCAGCGCGGCGTCAATGTGTTCGATGACGGCACCGAACGCGGCACTCCGCTGCTGCATCACGCCATCGCGGGTTGCCTGCAGCATATGGCGGACTCCATGATCATCTTCTCTCCCGGGTACAACGGCTATCGACGCTTCCAGCCCGGCACCCACGCCCCGACCTACCCGAGCTGGGGCTACGAGAATCGCACCGTGGCCGTGCGCGTGCCGGCGGGCTCCCACGCCGCCAGGCGCCTGGAGCACCGGGTAGCCGGGGCCGACTGCAACCCCTACCTCCAGTTCGCCGTGGTCCTGGCCGCCATGCTCGACGGCATCGAGCAGCAGGCATCGCCCGGCAACCCCACCCGGGGCGATGGCTACGCCCAGAAAACCGGCAGCCTGCCCGGGTACATGCACGAGGCCCTGGACCGGTTCCGCAAGTCGGAATTTATCCGCGCCGCGCTGGGGAGCGAACTGCAACGTATATTCACCCTCACCAAGGAGCAGGAGGTAGCGGAGTTTCGCCACCGTATCTCGCTACTTGAGTACCAGTCCTACCTCGAGCGCACCTGACCGGGAACCCGGCCCGGGGAACCATTACCGCCGCGGATGATCCAACCCTGCCAGAAGTACCGCCGGTCAGTCGCCGGCTGCCCTGAACAAGACTTTTTGCCCTCAACACGCTACCATCATCCCAGTTTCTTCAGCCCCAGAGCTCTATATTCCTATGCCCAATACCCCCGCCAAACCGCCACTGATCCCGGTCAACGTCGTCATCTTCGCCGGTTTCCCGCTCCTGGCCCTGATCCTGGTTCCCCTGTGGGGTGTCTACCACGGTTTCACCGCCGCGCAATGGCTTTGGGCCCTGGTGTTCCTGTACCTCAACGGGCTCTCGATCACAGGCGGCTATCACCGGTTATGGGCACACAATGCCTACGAGGCCCACCCGGCCCTGAAGTGGTTCTACGCGCTCTGGGGTGCGGGGGCCCTGCAGAACAGCATACTGATCTGGGCTTCCGATCACCGCCGCCACCATCGCCACGTGGACGACAACGAGCAGGACCCCTACTCCGCTGGCCGCGGGCTGTGGTTCAGCCACATGGGCTGGATGCTGCGTGACTACCCCAGCGGCGAGAATGACTTCAGCAACGCCAGGGATCTGCAGCGCGACCCGGTCGTGATGTTCCAGCACCGCCACTACGTCGCATTGACTACCCTTATGAACCTGGGGCCGCCAGTGCTGGTGGGCGTGCTTCTGGGTGATGTCATCGGCACCGTCCTGCTGGCGGGCCTGCTGCGCCTGGTGGTCAACCACCATGTCACCTTCTTCATCAACTCCCTGGCGCACTTCTGGGGCAGCCGCCCCTATACCGAAGACAACAGCGCCCGGGACAACGGCTTCCTCGCCTTCCTCACTTACGGTGAGGGCTACCAAAATTACCACCACATCTTCCAGAACGACTACCGCAACGGCATCCGCTGGTGGCAGTGGGATCCCACCAAGTCGCTGATCAGCCTGTGCGCCAAAATCGGCCGGGCGAGCAAGCTCAACCGGGTTCCGGACTTCCGGATCCAGCGCGCGATGGTAGATGCCCAGTTCGCCCGGGCCCGGCGGGAGCTGCAGGAGCAGGCGGGCAACGAAACCCTGCGGGAGCTGCTGGAGCGTGAATACCAGCTGTTTACCGAACACGTGAACCAGTGGCGGGCGCTGCAGTCCGAGCGTGTCGAGCGAACCGTGGCGGAGATCGAGGACGCGCTGGAAATCCGGCGCCTGCAGATGCTCGACAAATGGGAGCACGCCGCCCTGCGCAGCAGGTTGCGGGAGCTGGAATACGCCCTGAAGAACCAGCGCAAGCGCCTGGGCATACTGCTCCAGCAACTGCAGATGCAGGCACCGCTGGGCGCCTGACGGGTACCCGAATGGCAGCAGTGGCTGCCGACCAAGGAGAACGCGATATGGCCTCGACCGTCTACGACTTCACCTGCCAGACACCGTCCGGCAAGAAACAGTCCCTGGAGGAATACCGCGGCAAAGTGCTGCTGGTGGTCAACACCGCATCCAAGTGCGGCTTCACTCCCCAGTTCGCCGGCCTGGAAAAGCTGTATGAGCAATTTCGCGATCGCGGCCTGGTCATCCTGGGGTTTCCCTGCAACCAGTTCGGCAAGCAGGATCCTGGCAGCAATGACGAAATCATGGAGTTCTGCCAGCTCAACTACGGCGTCAGCTTTCCCATGTTTGGCAAGATCGACGTCAACGGAAGCACTGCGGACCCCCTGTTCAAGCACTTGAAAAAGGCCGCACCCGGCACCCTGGGATCACAGGGCATCAAATGGAATTTCACCAAGTTCCTGATCGACAGCGAGGGCAACGTGGTCAAGCGCTATGCGCCCACCACCAAGCCCGAAGACATCGCGGACGATATCGAGCCCCTGCTGCCCTGAACACTCTCCCGGGTCAGTGCTCGCGGGTGGCCCGGAACTCAACATCGGGCCAGCGCTCTTCCATCAACGCCAGGTTGACCCGCGTCGGGGCGAGATAGGTGAGGTAACCGCCGCCGTCGATGGACAGCTGGTCCGCGGCCTTCTTGCGGAAATCCTCCAGCTTGCGGGCATCTTCGCAGTAGACCCAGCGCGCGGTGTAAACGCTGATGGGCTCGTACATGGCCTCGACCTTGTATTCATCTGCGAGGCGGTAGACCACCACATCGAATTGCAGCTGCCCGACGGCACCCACAATCAGGTCGGAACTGTTCAAGGGCGCAAACACCTGGGTCGACCCCTCCTCAGACAGCTGCTGCAGGCCTTTCTGCAACTGCTTGGACTTCATCGGGTCGCGCAGACGGATACGGCGGAACAGCTCCGGGGCAAAGTGGGGGATGCCGGTGAAATTGAGATCCTCGCCGGCGCTGAAGGTGTCCCCGATCTGGATCGTGCCGTGGTTGTGCAGGCCGATGATATCACCGGCAACCGCCTCCTCCACCAGCACCCGCTCTCCGGCCTTGAAGGTTACTGCGTCGGCAATTCGCACCTCCTTGCCGAGGCGCACATGGCGCATCTTCATACCCTTCTCGTAGCGGCCTGAACACAGGCGCAAAAAGGCGATCCGGTCCCGGTGACGGGGATCCATATTGGCCTGGATCTTGAACACAAAGCCGCTGAATGCCGGCTCCGCGGCGCTGACGTAGCGCTCCTGCGCTTCGCGACCCTGGGGCGGCGGCGCCCACTCGACAAAGTCATCCAGCATCTCGCGCACGCCGAAATTGCCCAGCGCAGTGCCAAAGAATACCGGGCTCAACTTGCCGGCCAGGAAGGCCTCGGCGTCAAAGGCGTGGCTGGCACCGCGGACCAGATCGATCTCATCCACGAAGGCCGCGTAGTCCTCGCCCAGCAGTTCCCGGGCGCAAGCACTGTCCAGGCCTTCAATGCGCCGATCGTCAGGCAGTACGCTCCCCTGCCCCGGCGTGTACAGATGGATGACATCGGTGTAGAGGTTATAGACCCCCTTGAATTCGCTGCCCATGCCTATGGGCCAGTTGATCGGCGCGCCCTGTATCGACAGGACCTCCTCGATCTCGTCCAGCAGGTCGATAGGATCACGGATATCCCGGTCCATCTTGTTGACAAAGCTGAAGATCGGGGTGTCGCGCAGGCGGCACACATTCATCAGTTTGATGGTGCGGTCCTCCACGCCCTTGGCCCCGTCGATCACCATCAATGCCGAATCCACGGCGGTCAGGGTGCGGTAGGTATCCTCGGAGAAGTCTTCGTGTCCGGGCGTATCCAGCAGATTGACGATACGTCCCCGATACGGAAACTGCATCACCGAGGAGGTTACGGATATCCCCCGCTCCTGCTCCATGCTCATCCAGTCGGAGGTGGCGTGAGGTCCGCGCTTGCCCTTGACGCTGCCCGCCACCTGGATTGCGCTGCCCAGCAACAGCAGCTTCTCGGTAATGGTGGTCTTGCCCGCGTCCGGGTGGGAGATAATGGCGAACGTGCGTCGCGCGGCTATCGCTTTGCTCAGCTCTGGCATGATGCGTCCTACTGGAAAAAGCGGCGATTATACGCGCTTTACCCGCTCGGGGCAGTGCCGGCGACAAACAGGGGAACCACTGCCCGTTCTTGCTGTCGACAACCTACTACCGATCTTTTACTGTAAAATAACCGCTCCGAGTCATCGGATACCTCCCTTTGAACGAATGGTCACCATGAAAAGATTCCTGCTACCGGCAATAGCCATCGCCACTATTGCCGCAGTCCTCGCGCCTCGACTGCTACCCTCCTCCACCGACGCAGGAACCGTGACCGCTCGCCCGGGCGTTGGCGCCGCGCCGGTCCGCACTCTGCGTGTCGAACCAGAACCCTTCGAAAGCCGCCTGACGTTCAACGGCACCCTGATGGCCGACCAGTCAATCAATATCCGCAGCGAACTGCGCGGCAAGGTCGAACGCATCCACTTTACTGACAGCCAGGATGTGCAGGCTGGTGACCTCATCGTGGTAATCGAGTCCGGCGAGGTCGAGGCGGAGCTGCGCTCAATGCAGGAGC
>JBFHFJ010000091.1:0-11189 GCA_041583655.1 Haliea sp.
AGTTGTTCCAGGTTTTGCGCCGGGAGGGTGCCCAGGGGACAAGCAGCGCCCCGCACTATGCCTATGGCCTGCATCTGAACCCGGAAATGCCCGATCTGGAAGCCGCCACTATCCTCGCCTATCTGCGCGCTTTCGTCTGCCTCTTCGATTGGCTGCGGGAACGCAGCAGGGTTAATCTCAGTCACAGGATTACACCTTACATCGATCCTTTCGAGAAACCCTATGTCAGGCTGCTGTTGCGGGAGGACTATACGCCCGACCTGCCCGAGCTGATCGACGATTACCTGCGCCACAACCCGACCCGTAACCGGGCGCTGGACATGTTGCCATTGTTTGCGCACCTGGCCGAAGAACGGGTGCGCAGCGCCGTGGATGATCCGCGTATCAAGCCGCGTCCCACCCTGCATTACCGGCTGCCGAACTGCGAAATAGATGACCCGAACTGGTCGCTGGTGCAGCCATGGCGGGACTGGCTGCAGGTTGAGGCACTGGCCTGTGACCCCCTGCGGTTGCAGCGTGTTGCTGAGCATTATCGCAAGCATTTGTCGGGTCTTGCGGGCGGCCTGTTTGGCGATTGGGCGGCGCTCAGCGCCGGGTTCCTGCTGCCTGAGCTGGCATGAATCGGCCGCTGATCGGCGTCACCGGCAGCGACCGTGGCCTGCCCCTGGCCTGGTGGTTTATCCGCTGGGCGCTGTCGCGGGCAGGGGCGAAGGCCGTTTACCTGACGCACACCAGCCCCGGCAGGCTGGAAGCGCTTGACGGTATCGTGATCAGTGGTGGAGACGATATAGACCGCGGCCTCTACCTCGCCGAGCACGATGCGCCAGGGCCGGCCGATCCAGAGCGGGACCGCTTTGAGATTCGCGTGCTTGAACACCTGATGGGCAGTCGCCTGCCGGTGCTGGGTATCTGTCGTGGCGCACAGCTGATGAATGTGGTGCGCGGTGGCACCCTCTACCCCGACCTGCGCGACCTGCGCCGGAAGACCTCCAACCGTCGTACGCCCCTGGCACGCAAGACACTCCTGGTGGCGCCGGATTCCGGGCTGGAAGGCATCCTGGGTGAGAGCCGCCTGCGGATAAACAGTCTCCATCAACAGGCCATCAAGGACCTCGGCGAAGGGCTGGTGGTCAGCGGCCGCGACCTGGACGGGTTTGTGCAGGCCGTGGAACATCCCGGGGAGCCGTTTTTGTACGGCGTGCAGTGGCACCCTGAGTACCTGCCCCTGCGCGCGCCCCAGCGAGCACTGTTCAGCAGCCTGGTGAGGGCTGCCGCGGGCGATGAACCTCGCGCCCGGCAGTGATAGACTAGGCGCTTTTAGCCCGGGAGAGACCCTGTCATGACCTTATCTGATGCTGAAAACCACCTGCAGTGCATGGAACGTTTTATTGATCTGGCCAATACCATGAAGAACGACGGCGTGCCGACGAGGGTCGTGTCGGCGGCACTGATGACTGCATCGGGGGTTTACGCCACCTACTCCGTTGCTGGCAACTCAGGCGGCCTTAATCCCTCCGGCGTCGAGAAGGTCGCGGCGGCGTACAAGCAGAATCTGGAGAATATCCAGCGCGCCAAGCGCGAGGAGGCGGATGCCGCCGCCTCTCAGTCCAATTCCTGAGTGGAGTCGGGGAGATGCGCCTCAGCGCGTATTTCCCTGATTTGTTGCATGAAGTAACCGGGTTTCAGCATGGGCCGTAATTCGGCAGCGGTAACCGGGCGACTGAACAGGTAGCCCTGGATGACATCGGCTCCGTGCCGGGTCAGGAACTGAAACTGCTCGCTGGTTTCCACCCCTTCGGCGACCAGTTCCAGTTGCATGGATTGCCCCATGGCGATGATGGCCTTCACCAGGCTGGCATCATTGGCGCTCTTGTCGAAGTCGATGACGAAGCTGCGATCAATCTTGAGCTCGTTGAGCGGGAAACGGCTCAGATAGCTCAGTGACGAGTATCCCGTGCCGAAATCGTCAATGGAGAGGCGCACGCCCATGCTCTTGAGCTCCTGCAGGGCCTTGACCGTACTGTGGCTGTCCTCCATCAGGATGCTTTCGGTGAGTTCCAGCTCCAGCGCCGAGGGTGGCAGACCACTGGCTGCGAGGATTTCTTTCACCGTCGGGCAGAAATTCTTGGTGAATTGCAGCGCCGAGACGTTGACCGCAATCTTCGGCAGTTCCAGCCCCTCCTTGCGCAGTGCAACCAGTTCGCGGCAGGCCTCGCGGATACCCCAGTTGCCCATTTCGGCAATGAGCCCGATCTCCTCGGCCACAGGAATGAACCGGAACGGCGGAATCATGCCCTGCTCGGGGTGAACCCAGCGCAGCAGCGCCTCCGCGCCGATCACCGTGCCGGTACGTGTATCCACCTGCGGCTGGTAGTGGAACAACAGTTCGTTGCGCTCGATGGCTTTGCGCAGATCTGTTTCCAGCATCAGCCTTTCCACCCCCGCGGCGTCCATGTCGCTCGTGTAGAAGACAAAGGTGTTCTTGCCCTGGGCCTTGGCGTGGAACATCGCCGTGTCAGCGGCTTTCAGCAGCCCTTCCAGGTCATTGGCGTCGTTTGGCGCCAGGGCGATGCCGATACTGGGCGTTATCACCAACTCGTGGCCATCGATTTCAATCGGTTGCAGCAGCGCATCCAGCAGGCGCCGGGCTACCATGCGGACCGCGTCCGCACTCTCGACCTGGTTGAGCACCACTGTGAATTCGTCGCCCCCCAGCCGGGACACGTCTATGCGCGAGTCGGAGTCGACAAAGTGGGCGACTACGTCACTCTCGCGGACACAGCTGGCGAGACGCTTGGCGACCTCGCGCAGAAGCATGTCGCCTGCGCTGTGTCCGAGGGAGTCGTTGACGCGCTTGAAGTTGTCGAGGTCCAGAAACAGCAGGGCCAGCATCTGTTTGTTGCGCTTGGTCAGGCGCAGGAGCAGGTCCAGTTGCTCGGTGAATAGCCGGCGGTTGGGCAGGGAGGTGAGGCTGTCGAAATACGCCATCTGGCGCAGCCGGTCCTTGGTTTCCGTAACCTGCTGGACAGCCTGGTTGAGCTCTTCATTGCGCTGGGAGAGCTGCGCGGTGCGCTCCTCCACCTTCATGCTGAGCAACTGGTGGTCGACGCCAATCCGGGTCTTGTAGCTGTTCAGGCCGCCGATGATCGCGTTGAGGACGGTGGCGATTTCCTTCACCTCGCCCTCGCCCTCTATGGTCAGGGGCTGGTCGACATTGCCTGCGGCTATTTCGTCGGCCATTCGAGCGAGGCGTGCCAGGGGTGCCGTAAGGCGTTGGGTGTAGCGACTGACCAGCCAGCTGACGGCGGCAATGAGCAGCAGGGCAATGCCGGCCATGGCGCCTAGCAGGGGGAGTACCAGCAGCAGCAGCATGCTGCGGCTGATACCAAAGTGCAGGTAAGCGACAACGAAGCGACTACCCTGGGGCATGGCCAGGGCGCGGCCGAAATCGTATCGGGTCAGGTCGCGGCGGGTTGGGTTGACGGGCGAAAACACGGGCAGTGTCAGGTCGATCAGCTTTTCCCCGCCGCTGAGGCCTGCCAGCACTGCGCTGGACGCGGGACTGGTGCCGGAACTGTGCGACGTCAGGCTTCTGTCCAGATCCGCTGCATTCGCACCGCGCACGTCCTTGAAGCCGGGAACGTCATTCATTGCCCCCGGAAATCTCTCCCGTGCCGCCAGCAGCTTGCCTTCGGGACTGTGGAGGCGAACAAAACTGAAGGCCGGTGAGCGCGCAAGCATGCGGTCCAGGGCCGCATCCAGTTGTCCGGCGTCGCGCATGTAGATGTCTATGGGCAGCTGAAACTCGCCATTGGCCGCGCCGGCCGCGGTTTGCAGGAGTACGTCACGGCGCAGGCTGACTTCACGCAACCCCAGGCCAGCAAGGACAGCCACAGCAATGACGATCGCGCTGGAGAGGATAAGCAGGTTGATTCTGCCAGCTACCGTCATGCTTCTGATCCTTGCCGGGCATTACCCGTCAGGGTCCTCTGCCCCGGGCGGACATCCCATGGGGTTCCAGGAGGCCCGCTGGCGGTTCCGCTCGGTCCCATGATATTCATTCAGCGCCCTGTGATTTCCCAGCATGAAAGGTACGTTATTTGGCGGGGTCGCAGCAATGGCCAACAGGCCGAAGCTCGCTATTTTCCCCCGCTCGCCTCTACCAGTTTGGCGAGATAGCCGAGTTTACGGCCCGCCTGGCGTCTGGCCCAGGGCGCAAACCAGTAGCCAAGGGGAATGAGATCCGCCCAGCCGAGGCTGTCCACTACCACGACCCGGACGGGCTTTCGGGCCCGTTGCTGGATCACGATATTTTGTGGCAGGAGGCGGCGGGAGGGCATGCCCAGTGCCCGCCACCGGCGGGAGAATCCGGACAGTGCGGCCCGCAGCGGCGCATCGGCCCCATGCCGGGCCAGATAGGCCTCTAGCGTCATGGAAATATCGCCGGTGTCATCGCGGATGAGTTCGCTGCGAAGACCGGGCCCCAGGTTTGTAGGTACCAGCCCGTCCATTCTTGGCACCATTCGGTAGGCGGCGGGTCCGATGCGGCGCTCCAGCAGCCTGTAGACGCGAATTTCCTGCAGATTGTCGTCGAAAAAGCGCAGCGGCTTCAGCTTCTTCAGCCAGGAACTTTCCCGCCGCCTGGCGGCAGGGGTGCGGTCCGGGCGCAGGACCTTGATACACCAGGCCGGGTCCGCGGGATCGACGAAGCAAAGGCGGCTGTCACCGCCGGCGAAGGCACTCTTGACGTCTCCCAGCTGCCGCACTGTCGCAGCCTGGAGAGTCTCAGCTGAGCCAGTGGCTGATGCTCTGTGCAATGCGTGTCGCCTCCTGTAATGGCGCCGTTGGTGGGGGCATCCTGCCCAGGGCTTCCAGATCCTCCAGGCGCAGCACCCGGCCCGCTTCCAGCAGGCCCTGAACGCCTCTGCTGACCCGTCCGGGGCGCCGCACCGGCACCGGGAGAATGCCGACCGCGGCACCGCAGCTCAAACTCTCGTAGACCATGGAAGCGCTGTCCTCGGAAACCCAGATAACGCCGCAGCGCGCATATTGTTGCAGCAGCCAGTCCGGGCTGGTTTCCTCCATCGCGATCACCTGCAGCCCCGGATTCGCCAGTTGGCGTAGCAGGCAGATAAAGCCGGGGGGGGTTCGCGGCGAGGTGGTCACGGTCCAGGCCACCTCAGGCAGGGCCGTCTGCAGGCGCTGCAGCTGGGTCGCGAAACCGGCACTGTCCCATCGGTAGTGGCGCGACGGGCCTCCGACCAGGATCAGGCCCCGATCTCCGGCGGCAGCGCTGGCGGGCTGGACCGGGTTCAGGGTGCCCACACTCAGGAGTACCTTGTGCGAAGGCCGGACGCTGTCATGCTCGGGGATAATGCTCAGGTCGAAGAGTGCCCGGAGCAGGCCAGGGTCCATCAGCGCCACCAGCTTGCCACCGTAGCGCCAGCGATAGCGCAGGCCGCGCCAGTGGCTCCGGCGCCCGGCAGTCAGGATCAGGTCGGGTGCGGGCAGGGGCGCGGGAGATTCTCCCCTGCCGACCCGGCAAATGCGCACCGGTCGCAACCGCTGCAGGGCCTGGGCGAGGCCAGCCAGCTGGCGCCGGTGTCCGGGCCTGTTATCCTCGACGCACCAGATGACCAGCACAGGCCGGCCCCTGGTCACGCCGTGGTCAAGCCTGACAGTGTGTCAACACTTTGCAGGTCAATACCGTAGGCCCCGGGTTCCAGGCTGCGCAGGATATTGACCATTGGTTCGGTGGTCGCGTCGTCCTGGTCCTGCAGGTCCTTCAGCGTTGGCGTGTCGAGCAGGCGCTTGTGCTGGTCCATCAACACCATCACCTTGGGGCGCAGACGTCGGGTCCGGTATTCCGCGACCACGACGCCGATCTCGCCGGTGCTCAGTTCAACCAGAGTGCCCGCAGGATAGACCCCGATCGCACGGATAAATGCCTCGACCAGTTCGGCCTGGAAATCCACGTCGCGGGCTTCATACAGGACCCGGATGGCATTCGAGGGCGATATGGCGGCCGCGTACTCCCGGTTACTGGTGAGGGCCCCGTAGGTATCAACGATCGCGGCAATGCGCGCCACCGGGGGAATCATGTCGCCTTTCATGCCCAGCGGGTAGCCGGAGCCGTTGTGGCGTTCATGGTGATGGGCGACCATGTTGATTACATCCGGGTTAATGATGCCGCTCTCTTCGATGATCTGCAGGCCATAGGTGACATGCTCCTGCATGTGCGCCGACTCCTTGGCGGTCAGTGAGCGGCTGGCCTGCAGCAGATCAGGATCCACGCGCAACTTGCCCACATCCATCAGCATGCCGCCCATGGCGAGCGAGCGCAGGTCCTGCCGGGACATGCCCACTTCCCGGCCGAGCGCGACCGCCCAGATGGCGGAACTCAGGGCGTGCTCGTAGCTGTAGTGGTCATGCTGCTTGAGTCGAGCCACCCACAGGCAGGCGTCCGGATTGCGGCTGATACTCCCGATGAGGGGCTCCACCGATTTGCGCATGTTGATAACGTTGATCTTGCCGCCCCGGCCGACATCCTCGAAGATCTCGCAAAGATCATTGATCAGCAGGTCCAGCGCGGCCTCTGCCCGGGGCTGCTCCTCCTGGAAGTCGGTCTGGTCGCCGTAGTTTCTCAGTTCGCGGTCGCGAAAGATCTGGGCCATGGGTACACGCTTGTGCGAGACCTTGGCCTTGCGTTGCACCTTCTCCACGGGCTGGCGGCTCTGCCTCGTGTCGATGAACACGTGGTCGCAGTACTCCTGCAGGCGATCGATCTGGGCGCGATGCTCGATCCTGAACCCCTGGATCATGAACGGTGTTTCCAGCCACGGCCTGTCCAGGGCGCTGACAAACATGCCCACCTCCAGATCAACTGTGGCTATTTTTACCGTCTCCAGCATGCCGCGCTACCACTCCCGGACAGCAGTCCGCAACCTTTTGCAGCCTAGAGTAGCGCCAGAAAGCGTATTTGTGGCGGCTTTTCTGGAAAAATCTCCCGAAAATGCGCGGCAATTGGCAGATTTTGTGGTTCAGCGGAGCTGATTGCCCCAGTGGCGGCACTTCAGGTGGTCAAACTGGTCCTTGTATACCTGCCGCTGGCGCTTCCACTGCTCCATCTGCCGCACCGATGCCCCGGTCTTGCGGCGCGCGTCCAGGCGCTCGATCTTCTCCTGGAGCTGGCGACAGGCCTGCAGGCTGGCGTCTGGCTCCCGGGCCGCACTCCCCGTGCCGAGTGCAGCCAGGATGATGGCCACCAGTGCCGTGGTCGGTCCTTGCCGGGTACACATTCGCGGGTCCTCCCTGACCGGTTCGTGGATATCTGATTCTAGCGCTCGGGACGCCACTGCGCGGGCGTATGGCTGCAGAGGATCGAAAATGGCCCTTCCTGCGCTGACTGCCAAATTGGCGCGGCAGATCCAGGGGGTACGTATTGATGGTGTATGTGCTTTGTTCGCGGACTGCCTGATGGTCGGCATGGCCGCGGCTCTACCTCACAGGTGAAAAACCGGATATCGTAACGCGCTTGTCGCCCTCGTTGCATTGTCCGTAGATCGTATTCGCGAACAGCAGTTAAGGTGAGGCGCGACCCCTGGTTGCCAGATTCTGGAGTATCGGCATGGAAAAACAATCTTTCCCCGGCAGTGGTGTGGTAGTGACCGGCGCAGCTTCCGGCATCGGCGCTGCCTGCGCTGAGCTCCTGGCCAGCAGGGGGCGCGCAGTGGCGCTGTGGGACCTCGACGAAGCTTCAGCGTGCCGGCGAGCACAGGAGCTTACAGCGCACTACGGCGTCGCCGCCATCGGCCTGCGGGTGGACGTTTCCGATCCGGCGGCCATCCGCGCCGCGGCCGCTTCCAGTCGGGAGGCCCTCGGCGCCATTGGCGGACTGGTGCATGCCGCGGGCATGGTACTGGAAATGCCGGTCGGCGATACCGTGGTGGAGTCCTGGGACCGGCTCATGAACGTGAACCTGCGCGCCCTGCTGCTGGCGACCCAGGCTCTGCTGCCAGATCTCGAGCAGACAGGACATGGCGCAGTGGTCGGTATCGGCTCTATCAACGCCACCCTGGGCAATGGCCTGATTCCAGCCTACAGCGCCTCCAAGGGCGGGATGATTTCCCTGGTGCGTTCTCTCGCTGATGACCTTGGCCCGCGCGGGATCCGGGTCAACGTGGTGTCCCCGGGGCAGATCCGCACGCCCATGCTGCAACCGGCCGTGGCGGCCCTGCCCGAGGGGACCTTCGAGCGGCGTATCCTCCTCGGCCGGCTGGGGGAGCCCGGGGAGGTGGCGAACGCGGTGGCGTTTCTGCTCTCGACGGAGGCGAGCTACATCACCGCCGCTGAACTTGTCGTCGATGGCGGGAACATCTCGTCACAGCGCTGAGCAGTGAGGCCGCAATGGCGAAGATGCAGGGGAGGAGCTACGGGAGCGCGTGTTGCGGCGGGCGCAGGACGCTCCTGACCTGATGGAGGGCGCAGTGGACGAGGTGGATCTGGAGCAGTTCAACCGCCTGGTTGTCTCGCTCTACAATGGTCCGCGGGAAGAGGCGCCGTGGCAGGAATTCCTGCATTTGCTGCAACAGCAGCTGCAGGCCCGGCTGACGGTAATCACCCTGGGCCGCCCACGGCCCAACCATGTCGGTCTCAGTTTCATCGGCGGTATGCACTTTGACCAGTCCAGCCGCCTGCGCTACGCGAATGACTTTTCCGACCTGGACCCCTTTGTGGGCTTGCCCGATGGCCAGGCCGTAACGCTGGACGACATGGTCTCCATGGCAGAGCTGCGCCAGTCGCTGTTCTATCAGCGCAACCTTGCACCGCTTGACAGTGGCCAGGTGCTGGGCGTGGATATCTACCGTGGCGCGACGGTTGGCATTGGCCTGCGCGCCACACGGGCAGAGGATGCCCCGCGATTTGCCGCCGCTGAGAAGCGGATTTTCAATCTCCTCAGCCCGCATTTGCGACAAATGCTGGACTGGCTGGACCGCGACCGGCGCCGGGAGTGGGAGCGTACCCTCTACGACAACATGGCGCATCGCCTGGAAGTCGGCATTGTTCTCCTCGACGGCGATCTGCGCATCGTGCATTGCAACCCGGTCGCCCGGCACCTGCTCGACGGCGCCGACGGGCTGCTGGAGAGCCGGGGTCGACTGCTTGCGAAGGAGGGAAGTGGCAACCGGCAACTGCAACGCGCGCTGCGGGCCTGCCGCGACCAGGACGGCGGGCGGCCGGCGTTGACCGAGGCGCTGTCGCTGCCGCGCCGTGAGGGTGAGGGCAGCTTCAACCTGGTGATCAAGCCGCTGGCTGCAGCCGGTTCCGGGGCCTCTCCGCATGGCTTGCAGGTGGATGATGATTCGGCTCCCCGCGTCGCGGTTTACATCAGCATTCCCGAAGTCCTCACCTCGGCCCGGCAGGGGCTTCTGCAGCAGCTGTTCGGCTTCACCAGCAGCGAAGCGCGCCTGACCATCGCTCTGGCCAACGGGCTCAGCCTGGAGCAGATCGCGGAGGACTTCTGTGTCACCCGCAACACCATTCGCACCCACCTGCGCGGGGCCTTCCAGAAAGCGGGCGTCAGGCAGCAGTCCACCCTGGTCAGCCTTGTGTTGCGCAGTATCGCCGGCCTGGACTGAGCACCGCGCCAGGGGCGGGGGCAGGGCCAGGATCTCATGCATATGGAGTATGCCGGGCCAGCGTCAGGGAGCTACTCTTTGGGCTCAAAGGGGGGATGCGCGGATGACACAGGCAGGCAAGCTGGCGGGAGCGACCGCCCTGATTACCGGCGGCAGTGGCGCGATTGGCGAAGCCTGCGCCCTGGCGCTGCTGGCCGATGGCGCCGCTGTCGTGCTCACCGGCCGCCGCGGTGACAAGCTGGAGGCATCCAGAGCCCGCCTGCTGGCGGCAGTGCCTGGCGGCACCGTGGAGATTTTCCCGGGCGATGCCCTTAACCGGGAGCACATAGAACAGGCCGCCGCTTTCGCATTCAGTCTCCGCGAGCGTCTGGATATCGTGGTGCCGACCGTGGGCGGCGGCAGTTTCAAGCCGCTGCTGATGCAGGATCTCGAGGGCCTGCGCGAGGAACTGGACCTGAATATCGGCTCGGCCTTCCTCGCGATTCGTTACGCGGTTCCCCACATGGCGGCAGGTGGCGCCATCGTCTGTATCTCCTCGACCGCCGCCACCATGCCCTTTCCCTGGCTGTCCGGCTATTGCGCAAGCAAGGCCGGCCTGGAAGCCTTTGTCCGCTCTGCCGCTGATGAGCTTGCTTCCGCGGGGATCCGTCTCAACGCGGTGCGCCCGGGGCTGACCCGCAGCGAGGCCACGGCGGGCATGTTCGCCAGCGATGCGGTGATCGAGGCGTTCCGCGCGCAGATCCCCCTGGGTCGTACCGGGGAGGCAAGCGACATCGCCGGGGGGGTGCGCTATCTCGCCGGGCCGGAGTCCTCCTGGGTCACCGGCCAGTGTTTCAACATCGACGGCGGCCAGTGCCTGCGCCGGCACCCGGACATGACGGATTCCGTGGCCCAATACTACGGCGAGGATGCACTGGCGGCGGTGATGTCAGGCAAGCCGCCTTCGACAGCAAACAACAACAGTTGAGGAGCACGACAATGCAGCAGTTCAAAGGCAAGGTGGCTCTGGTAACCGGCGCAGGCGGTGGAATCGGTCGCGCGGTTGCCTGTGCCCTGGCTGCCCGCGGCGCCAGCGTGGTCGTTGCCGATATCGTCGAGGCCGGGCGAGAGACGGTGGCATTGATCGAAGCCGCCGGCGGCAGCGCGGTGTTCGTGCCCACCGATGTGCAGAGCAGCGCCGACGCCGCGGCGATGGTGACGGAGGCGGTCACCCGCTATGGCCGCCTTGACATCGCCGTCAACAACGCCGGTATCGACCCCGAGGTGGCGCCGGAGGCGGAGTGGGACGAGGCAGCCATGGCACGGATTCTGGGTGTCAATGTGCAGGGTGTATTTCTCTGCATGAAGCATGAAATAGCCCGGATGCTTACCCAGGGCGGCGGTGCGATCGTCAACCTGGCCTCGGCGGCGGGCGTGGTCGGGGTCGCCAACAAGCCCGCCTATACCGCCAGCAAACATGCGGTAGTCGGTTTGACCAAAGCCTCCGCCCTGCAATACGCCGGCCGCCGCATCCGCATCAATGCCGTCTGCCCCGGCGCCGTGGACACTCCG
>JBFHFJ010000092.1:0-11185 GCA_041583655.1 Haliea sp.
TAGCGCAGTGTTGACAATCCGCAACGGACCCATCCCTGTCTTATAGCTATTAGTGTAACGAGAAAGATCGAAGTTCCCTCAAGTAAATATTTACGCTGTTCAGCCGCCCTCCTCTGGCGGGTACAGCGACGCCAGGCGCTTGCGGCAGTGCTGCAGGGCCTGAAGGATATATTTTTCCACGCTGGACACGGAAACCTGCATCGCATCGGCGATCTCCCCGTAGGAGAGTCCGTTGCGTCGGTGCAGGAGGAAAGCCTGGCGAACGTTGACCGGCAGCTCCTCGACGGCGGCGAAAATCAGCGCCAGCTTCTGCCGCGCACCAAGGATGTGCTCCGGTGATACGCCGCTGGCATTGGCATCCCGTGGCCCGCTATCGGCGGCCTGGTTGCGCTCGCCGCTGACGAACTGGAGATGCAGCTTGCGCCGCCGCAGCTGGTCCAGGGCCAGGTTGGTCGCCACCTGGAACAGGAAGGCCCTGGCATTGTCGAGTGTTTCCGGGGCCTCCAGCCGGTGCAGGCGCAGGAACGCTTCCTGGGCGACCTCGGCCGCATCCTCTGGGCTGTCCAGCTTGCGCGCAAGGTAGCGCTCCAGGGCAGTGCCATGGGTCGCTACCAGTTCGGCAAGAAACTGGTTCTTTGTGTTCGCCGCCAAGGTGATAGTTCAACCCTCGTTGCGATAGAGAACGCGCCCTCCTCGGGGCGCCCGGATGTCAGAATAGTACGCGACTGCGGATCGTACCGTCTATGCTGGCCAGCTTCTCCAGGGCTACGTCCGAGTACTCTGCATCGACATCAATGACCACATAGCCGATGGCATCGTTGGTCTGCAGGAACTGGGCGGAGACATTGACATTGTTCTCCGAGAACACCCGGTTGATGGCGCTCATGATCCCCGGCACATTATGGTGGATGTGCAGCAGGCGGTGGCTGCCCTCATGCTCAGGGAGCGCTACTTCGGGGAAGTTTACCGAGGAGGTGCTGGTACCGTTGTCACTGTAGCGGGCCAGTTTCTCCGCTACCTCCACCCCGATGTTCGCCTGCGCCTCCACAGTGCTGCCACCGATGTGGGGGGTCAGGAAGGCGTTGTCGAAGGCCCGCAGGGGTGAGATGAACTCGTCGTCATTGGAGCGCGGTTCGACCGGGAACACGTCGATGGCCGCCCCGCCCAGGTGGCCACTGGCCAGGCTACTGGCGAGGGCGTCAATATCCACTACCGTACCCCGGGAGGCATTGATCAGGATGCTGCCTTTGGGCATCTGCGCCAACTGGGCCGCGTCGATCATGTTGCGCGTGGTGCGGGTCTCCGGCACATGCAGGCTCACCACATCGGACTGGGCCAGCAGTTGTTCAAGGCTGGGCAGCTGGCGGGCGTTGCCCAGGGGAAGCTTGCTGACCACATCGTAGAACTGCACCTGCATGCCCAGGCCCTCGGCAATCACCCCCAGCTGCATGCCGATGTTGCCGTAGCCGATGATGCCCAGGCGCTTGCCGCGAATCTCATAGGAATTGACCGCGGATTTCTGCCACTCGCCCCGGTGGGCCGCAGCGTTTTTCGCGGCGACACCACGCAGCAGCAGGATGGCCTCCGCGATCACCAGCTCCGCCACGCTGCGGGTGTTGCTGAACGGTGCATTGAAAACGGCCACACCGCGCCGGGTCGCGGCATTGAGATCGACCTGGTTGGTGCCGATGCAGAAGCAGCCTACCGCGACCAGCTTTCGGGCAGCTTCGAAGATTTCCTCGGTGAGCTGGGTCCGCGAGCGGATGCCGACGAAGTGGGCGTTGGCGATGGCGGCCTTGAGGTCCTCCGGCGCCAGCGCTTTCTGGTGCAGCTCGATATTCTCGTAGCCGGCATTGCGGAGGGTCTCGACCGCTGAAGGGTGAACCCCTTCCAGCAGGAGGAACTTGATCTTGCTCTTCTCAAGCGACTTGGGCGCCATGCGTATTGGTGCTCCCGGAGCTGTTGCACTGTGGGCAGGGATATAAAAGGGCGCGTATGCTAACATACGGCGCCCGTTTTGAATGCCCTGATCCCCCGTGAGGAGCCCCGAGTGACCCCGATCAGCCCTGATATCCTGTCTGCACTGCAGGCCTGTGTTGGCGCCGATCGCGTCCTCACCGATTCCGCGGCATTTGTCCAGTACGGTCGCGACTGGACCAGGGTCCACACGCCGGCGCCCTCCGCGGTGGTTCTGCCGGGAAACATCGCGGAGGTGCAGGCGCTGGTCCGGCTGGCACTGGACCGCCAGCTTTCCCTGGTGCCCTCCGGTGGGCGCACCGGTCTCAGCGCGGGCGCGGTAGCCTGTAACGGCGAAATCGTCGTCGCCCTGGACCGGCTCAATGGCATTGCCGATTTCAACCCCGTCGACCGCACGGTACGCTGTGGAGCAGGGGTGATCACCGCCCAGCTGCAGGCGTTTGCGGAGGAGCAGGGCCTGTTCTACCCGGTCGATTTCGCTTCCAGCGGCTCCAGCCAGATCGGTGGCAATATTTCCACCAATGCCGGAGGCATCAAGGTGATCCGGCACGGCATGACCCGGGACTGGGTGGCCGGGCTGAAGGTGGTGACCGGCACCGGCGAACTGCTGGACCTGAACCGGGGCCTGCTCAAGAACAACGCCGGCTACGATCTGCGACAGCTGTTCATCGGCGCCGAGGGCACCCTTGGTATCGTGGTGGAAGCCACCATGCAGCTCGGGCGCCCGCCAAAAGACCTCGCGGTGCTGGTGCTGGGGGTCACGGACATGAGCGCGGTGATGCGGGTACTGGAGGCTTACCAGGGAGCCATGGACCTGCAGGCCTTCGAGTTCTTTTCCGAGCTGGCGTTGCAGAAGGTCGTCGCCCACCAGGGTCTGCAGCGGCCTTTCGAGACCCGGGCGGAATTCTACGCCCTGCTGGAGTTCGAGCAGAACACGGCGGCGGACATGGAGCAGGCCATGTCCCTGTTCGAATATTGCATGGAGCAGGGCTGGGTTGTGGATGGGGTGGTCAGCCAGAGCGTGGCCCAGGCCCAGGCCCTGTGGCGCCTGCGGGAGGACATCTCGGAGACCATCTCGCGCTGGACCCCCTACAAGAACGACATCAGCACCACGATTGCCCGGGTGCCGGCGTTCCTCGCGGAGGTGGACGCAGTGGTCAGCAGCGCCTATCCGGATTTCGAGATCGTCTGGTTCGGCCATATCGGGGACGGCAACGTACACCTCAACGTGCTCAAGCCCGATACGCTGCCCATGGCCGAGTTCCAGCAACGCTGCGGCGAAGTCAGCCGATGGGTGTTCGAGATCGTGCAGCGTTACGAAGGCAGTGTGTCAGCGGAGCACGGGGTGGGTTTGCTGAAGAAGGACTACCTGCACTACACCAGATCGGCGGCAGAGATCTCGATCATGCGCCAGATCAAGCGGGTGTTCGACCCCCAGGGCATCATGAACCCCGGGAAAATTTTCGACCTCTAGGACCGTTCAGGCGGCCCGCAGCGTTTTCACGCCCTGTGCGGTGCCCAGCAGCAGCACATCCGCTGGCCGCAGGGCAAACAGGCCGTTGCTGACCACCCCCACGATATTGTTGATCTTTGCCTCCATCGCCAGTGGTTGCGGGATGCTGAAATTATGCACATCAAGGATGATGTTGCCGTTGTCTGTGATGACACCTTCCCGGTACACCGGATCGCCTCCGAGCTTTACCAGTTCCCGCGCAACGTAGCTGCGGGCCATGGGAATGACCTCCACCGGCAGGGGAAATTTCCCCAGAGTGTGGACCAGTTTGCTCTCGTCGGCGATGCAGATGAAGGTGCGGGCGACCGCGGCGACGATTTTTTCCCGGGTCAGTGCGGCGCCGCCGCCCTTGATCAGCTGCAGGGCCGCGTTGCTCTCATCGGCCCCATCAATGTAGAAGTCTACCTGGTCGACGGTGTTCAGGTCATAGACCGGGATGCCGTGCTGGCGCAGGCGCTCCGCCGAGGCGTCGGAACTGGCCACCGTGGCGTTGACCTGGCCGCGCAGTGCGGCGAGGCTGTCGATGAACAGGTTGGCGGTGGAACCGGTGCCTATGCCCAGCACGGTATCGCCTTCCAGATGGGGCCGGATGTAGTCCAGCGCCGCGCGCGCAACCGCCTGTTTCAGCTCGTCCTGGGTCATTGTCTGCTGCTCCCGCCATTGTCACTGTGGGCGGCAGTATAAAGACAGGGGGAGAGCCAGTACACGAAAAATACCTGCCCCGGAGGCGCCATCGGAGCTGAAAATACCTGCGCGCTCCATTACCATGGTGCGCTGTTTTCTTCCTGGATAGTAGTTCCCATGCCCAAGTCCTATATCAAGCGCATACTCGACGCCCGCGTCTATGACGTGGCGCGTGAGACACCGGTGGATGAGGCGATGCTGGCATCCCGGCGCCTGGGCAACCGGGTACTGTTCAAGCGCGAGGACCTGCAGCCGGTTTTTTCCTTCAAGCTGCGCGGCGCCTACAACAAGATGCAGAAGCTCTCTCCGGAACAGCTGGCCTGTGGTGTGGTTGCGGCCTCGGCGGGTAACCATGCCCAGGGCCTGGCCATGGCGGCCCAGCACATGGGGGTGAAGGCCATTATCGTCATGCCCAGGACCACTCCCCAGATCAAGGTGGACGCTGTGCGCAACCGGGGCGCCCGGGTGGTCCTGCACGGTGACTCCTTCGATGAGGCGTCGGTCTACGCGCAGAAACTGGTGGCCGAGAAATCCATGGTTTACGTGCACCCGTTCGATGACCCGGATGTGATCGCCGGCCAGGGCACGGTGGGAATGGAAATCGTGCGCCAGATGCAGCGGCCGCTGGACGCCATATTTGTGCCGGTGGGCGGCGGTGGCCTGCTCGCCGGGGTTGCCGCCTATATCAAGTACGTCTGGCCGGAAACCCGCTTGGTCGGGGTCGAGCCCGAGGACGCCGCCTGCCTGCAGCTGGCGCTGCAGAAAGGCCGCCGGGCGGTCCTGCCCGAAGTGGGCCTGTTTGCCGACGGCTGCGCCGTGGCCCAGATTGGCAAGGAGACCTTCCGGGTGATCCGCGACACGGTGGACGAGGTCGTGACTGCCAGTACCGATGAAATCTGCGCCGCCATCAAGGATATCTTTGAGGACACCCGCGGTATCGCCGAGCCTGCCGGTGCCCTGGCTATGGCGGGCCTGAAAAAATATGTGGAGCGCACCGGGGTCAAGGGCCAGGATCTGCTGGCCATTGTCAGCGGCGCGAACACCAACTTCGATCGCCTGCGCTATATTTCCGAGCGGACCGAGATCGGCGAGCATCGGGAGGCGGTGATCAGCGTCACCATCCCCGAGCGTCCCGGCAGTTTCCGTTCTTTCTGCAGCGCCCTAGGGCGGCGCAACATCACGGAGTTCAACTACCGCTATTCGGATCCCGGAGCCGCGCTGGTGTTTCTGGGCCTGTCGGTGGTACCGGGAGGAGAGGACCTGGCCGAACTGCTGACGGATCTGCAGCAGAAGGGCTATGCCACCGAGGATATGACCGAAAACGAGATGGCCAAGCTGCACATCCGCTATATGGTTGGTGGTCGGGCCCCGGCCCATCTGGAAAACGAGGTGGTGTACCGGGTTGAATTCCCCGAGCGCCCTGGAGCCCTGCTCAAGTTCCTGTCCGGCCTGGGCCAGCGCTGGAACATATCCATGTTCCACTACCGCAACCACGGCGCAGCCTACGGCCGTATCCTCCTCGGCGTGCAGGTTCCGCGGGCCGAGCGCCGTGATTTCCGCGAAGTGCTGGAGACGGTGGGCTACCCGTTTTGGGAGGAAACCGCCAACCGGGCCTATCAGCTTTACCTCGGACAGTCCCAAAATGGGGTAGTGGGCAGCCTTTAGCTGGCCAGCACAGTGGATTGCCGCGGAATCAGGGTTTCATTTTGGAAAATGCTGGGCTACACTCGGAATGTTTGTGAAATAATGCCAAAAATATCGTTTAACAGGAATTTTCCGAGAGTGGTGCCGTGAACAACAAGCCGGATTTTATTCTCGTCCTAATTGCCGCCTTTGGCGTTGGCGTGCTGGTTACCATGCTGCTGCCCCTGACGGCCAGCGATACCGTGGCCGCGCCCGCGTCCGAACTGCAGGCCGGAGTCATTATTTCCGAGTAATCCCCCGCTGGGTGGCCGGAGCCTTATTCTGCTCCCGCTCTCATGCAGCGGTGGAGCGCAGTTTCTGTGAGCACGTAATCCAGTCCTACATCCCAGGTTTCAGCCGCAGGCCCGTCGACAAGTTCCTGGCAGTCAAACCCAACACCCACCCGCAACGGCCCCTCCACAGCAGCGAGTGTGCGGTCGTAGAAACCCCCGCCCATCCCCAGCCGATAGCCGTCCCTGCGCCAGCCAACCAGCGGCAGGAAGATGATGTCCAGCCCGTCAGCGCTGCGACCAGGGCTGCCGGCGGCGGGCTCGGGGATGCCGAAACGATTTGCTACGAGGGTGGTGTTTTCATCCCAGTGGCGAAACAGCAAGCGTTTTTCGCCGGCCAGAACCGGCAGGTAGAGCGCGCGGTGTTGCTGGCGACAGGCACGAGCCAGCTGCAGCAGATCCAGCTCGCCGTCTCCGGGCCAGTACAGGGCGATGTGGCGGGCGCTCGTCCAGCCGGGCAGGCCCTCGGCAAGTGCGGCGGCGGCACTGGCCGCCGTTGCCCTGAAGGCCGGCGCAAGGTCCTGCCTGCGCTTGCGCAGTTGCTGGCGAAGGGCAGGCTTGGCCTGTTGCTCAGGGCGCATGAAGAAGATGGATTCCCGGCATAGCGTTGGCAGAGTTGCCCTGAACCCGACGGTTCAAGGAGGAGGTTCCTGCACTGTTTCAGGCTTTCCGGAACGGGCCGGACATGCACACCAACAGCGACGAGGATCCTCCGGGTACAGACTTATCGGCTCGAGGACTGTCTGCCTGGCGTCTATGCCAGGGATCCGGGAGCGATTATACACGATACCGGCCCGTGCCTGGGGTTCAGTTGATCTCCAGCTGCCGCAGCTGGTACATCGCCTGGTCGATTTTGCGCTGCAAACCCTGGACAGCCTGGTTATCCGGGCTGGCAGCGGATGCTGAACCACCCCCCTGATCAGAGGCTTTCAGCAGCTCGTGACTGATGTTCAGCGCTGCCATGACCGCGATGCGCTCCAGCCCGATCACCTTGCCGCTATCGCGGATGGCGCGCATCTGCCGGTCGAGGTACCGCGCCGATACAATCAGCTCGGCCTGCTGCTCCTCCGGGCAGGCGACCTGGTATTCCTTGTCGAGGATATGTACGGAAACGGTGTTGACAGGATTCACTGGCATTACTCCATCGACCGCAGTCGGGCTATCATGGCTTCGACCTTGGACCGCGCCAGCTCGTTCTTGCTGATAAGGTCCTCGCGTTCGTGGCGCCAGTTGTCGTTCTCGACTTTCAGTCTTTGGTTTTCACGATTGAGATCCCGGCACAGGGCTATCAATTCGTCTATTTTCGACTCCAGTGCCTGAAGCGGGGTATCTGCCATGACGCTGTACTTGGGCTGGGTGAGTATAGCGCTTACTATAGAGCTGCCCGCGTGGCAGGTCAACGCGGCAAAAGTTTCTATTTTTCAATAGCCTGCCTTCCTTTTCGCAGTTTTCGGTAGAGGTGTGGCGACGGCTCCGGGGGTTTGACGGATGTTTGACAGGTTGCCGGGCGAAACAGATCTGTTTTTTTTTGATGATGTGGCGGATCAACTGCTGGAGCAGGGCGTGGCCCTGTCACCGTCAGAACTGCATGGTTGCCTGGTTGGCCTGCTGGCGGCGGGGTACAGTGAAGACCCCGGTGCGGGGCTCGCCGCGGTAAACCAGGCGCTGGAGCTGGACCTGCACGGCGACCTCGCTGATGAGGTCATGCAGCTTTATACGCTCAGTGGCGAAGCCCTGGGCGAGGATCTCTTTGATTTCTGCCCGCTGCTTCCGGATGAAAGCCATGAGCTTGCGGTGCGGACCCAGTGTCTGGCCAACTGGTGTCAGGGGTTTCTCGCGGGCTTTGCCCGGGCCATTGCCCTGTCCGGTACGGGCGCCGAGACACTCCCCGGCGACAGCACAGAGATTTTGCGCGATTTTGCCGCCCTGGCGCAGGCCGATGCGGATATCCAGCAGGAGGACGACGAGGATGCGGAGAACAGCTACGCGGAACTGGTTGAATACATGCGGGTTGCGGCCGTCAATGTGTTTCTGGATAGCCGGGCCCGCGAAGAGGACCGGAAAAAGGCGGCACGGGGATCGGATTCCCTGCACTAGTGGCAAGTCCAGCGGTTGGCGGAACAGGAGTCCCGGGCTTTGGTGAAAATCAGCAAGGGTGAATTTGCCCGGCGGCGGCAGCGCCTGATGGCGCTGATGGAGCCCAACAGTATCGCCATTGTTCCCGCAGCAAGGGAGCAGATGCGCAGCCGGGACACGGAGTATCCGTTTCGCCAGGACAGCGATTTTCATTATCTCTGCGGCTTCCCGGAGCCCGATGCGGTGCTGGTGCTGGTGCCTGGTCGCGGGCACGGTGAGTTTGTCCTGTTCTGTCGTGAGCGCGATCCGAAGATGGAACTGTGGCACGGCTACCGTGTCGGTCCCGAGGGCGCTTGCGCAGAGTACGGCGCAGACGATGCGTTCCCCATCGGCGACATTGACGACATCCTGCCGGGACTGATTGAGGGTCGGGATCGGGTCTATTACTCAATGGGCCGCAGTGCTGACTTCGATCGCCGCATCATGGCCTGGGTCAACCTGATCCGCAGCAAGGAATCCAGCGGGGCGGTGCCCCCCGGCGAATTTACCGATCTTGACCACATGCTGCATGACCTGCGGCTGAAGAAGAGTGCGGCTGAACTGCGCCTGCTGGCCCACGCTGGAGAGATCACCGCCCGCGCCCATTGCCGTGCCATGCGCCATGCCCGCCCCGGTATCTTCGAGTACCAGTTGGAGGCGGAGCTGTTGCATGAATTTGCCAGCGGTGGCGCTCGCCACCCGGCCTACCCGTGCATCGTCGGCAGCGGCCCCAACAGCTGCATCCTGCACTACACGGGAAACGGCAGGGCACTGCGCAAGGGGGACCTGGTGCTTATTGACGCGGGTTGCGAATACCAGGGCTATGCCGCGGACGTCACGCGTACCTTTCCAGTGGGCGGGCGCTTCAGCCGCCAGCAGCGCGCGATATACTCGCTTGTTCTGGAAGCGCAACAGGCAGCTATCGACGCCGTGCGGCCGGGCGCCCACTGGAACGCGCCTCACGAGGCGACCGTCGAGGTCATTACCCGCGGCCTGCGCGATCTCGGCCTGCTGCAGGGCGATGTGCAGAAACTGATCTCCACTGAGGCCTACAAGGAATTCTATATGCATCGAGCCGGCCATTGGCTGGGCCTGGATGTCCACGATGTGGGCGACTACCGGGTCGCCGGAGAGTGGCGGCAACTGGAGCCGGGCATGGTGCTTACGGTGGAGCCGGGCATCTACATCGCCCCGGGGAATACCCGGGTCGCCCCGCGCTGGCGCGGGATCGGTGTGAGAATCGAGGATGATGTCGTAGTCACAGAGTCGGGTTGCCGGGTCCTGACCGACGGGGTGCCGCGCCAGCCCGACGAGATTGAAGCGTTGATGGCGGGCTGACAGCATGGCGGAGCAACGGGACATCGTCATTGCCGGTGGCGGGATGGCGGGAATCAGCCTGGCATTGGAGCTGGGGCGGGTACTGCCGGCAGCGACTCGCATCACCCTGGTGGAGGGATTCACCTTGCCGCCCCCGGCGGCCTCGACGCCGGGCTACCATCCGTCTTTCGATGCCCGCTCCACGGCACTCAGCTACAGTTCACAACTGATCTACCAGGCCATGGGGCTGTGGCCTTTGCTGCAACGCTGGCTGTGTCCGATCACCACCATTCATGTTTCCAGTCGCGGGCATTTTGGCAGCACCCTGCTGCGGGCAGCGGACTATGGCTGGCAGGCCCTCGGCCACGTGGTTGAAAACCCCTGGCTGGGCCAGGCCCTGCTGCACGCGCTGCGCGAGCAGGACAGGGTGGAACTGCTGAACCCGGCGAAAGTGGTCGCTGCCACACCGGGCAGCGACGGGGTGGAGCTGGTCCTGGAAGGGGCCGCTCCTCCGCGGCTGCAGGCTGCCCTGCTGGTCGTCGCCGACGGCGCCGATTCGGGCCTGCGCCAGCGTCTTGGAGTCAGCAGCAGTGAAAAGCCCTACCGGCAGCACGCCCTGATCTGCAACATTGCCACTGCACAGCCGCATGCTGGCTGCGCTTACGAGCGGTTTACCGACGAGGGTCCGCTGGCGCTCCTGCCGCTGTTGCCTGCCGCTGGCGCCGGCAACCGCAGCGCCCTGGTCTGGACGCTGCCTCCAGAGCGAGCTGAAAAACTGCTGGCCTGCAGCGACAGCGATTTCCTCGAGGCCCTGCAGCAGCGTTTTGGTTACCGCCTCGGGCGCTTGCTCCAGGCGGGTGCGCGGCAGGCCTATCCCCTTGCCCTCAGGCATTGCGAGGAGCAGGTGCGGTCCGGTGTCGTGGTCATGGGCAATGCCGCTCACGCCCTTCACCCCGTGGCCGGGCAGGGATTCAACCTCGCCTTGCGCGATATCGCCGCCCTGGGCCGGGTGCTGGCGCCGGCGGTGGTTGCCGGGGAGAGCCCTGGCGCACTGACAGTGCTGCAGCGCTACCAGGAGCAGCAGCGCGCGGACCAGCAGCGCACTATCCAGTTCAGCGACCGGCTGCCGGCCCTGTTCATGCACTCTGATCCCATCCTGGCGCTGGCGCGCGACCTCGCCCTGTCCGGGCTGGACTGGGCGTCGCCCCTGAAGCGCGCTTTCGTTGAACATGCCGCTGGCCTGGAGGCATCCCGTGGCTGAGTCCTTGCGCTGTGATGTGGCGATTGTCGGCGCGGGGATCGCGGGCAGCGCCCTGGCATTGGCACTGTCCGGGCAGGGTCTCTCGGTGGTGTTGATAGAGGCTCAGCCGCTGGAGAGCGGGGAGTTGCCCACGGGCTTGGCGCTGGAGGATTTCGACCCGCGGGTGGTGGCATTGAATCCCCGCTCGCAGGCCCTGCTCGCCCAGTGGGGTGCCTGGCAGGGTATCCAAGACTACCGCAGCTGTGCCTACCGGCATATGACGGTATGGGACGCGGACGGTACCGGAGCGATTGAGTTCGACTGCAGCGATGTGGGTGCCAGCGCTCTCGGTTACATTGTCGAGAA
>JBFHFJ010000093.1:0-11111 GCA_041583655.1 Haliea sp.
AGATGCACCGAAAACGGCTGCGGGGTGGACAGCGCCCACATGGCATTCGATTCGGACTGCTTCTCGAAGGTGACGGTCAGCACACGCTTGAACATGCCGCTCTGCACGTGCGACGCCGCCACGATCGCGGTTGAGCCGCCTACGGAACCCGCGGTGTGCACCCGCATCATCGGCTTGCCCACGGCCCCCAGCGCGTCAGCCAGATAGCTCTCGGGCATGATCACGCCCTCGAACATGTCTGGCGCCTTGCCAATGATGACCGCGTCGATGTCGGCGAAGGTGACGCCGGCATCGTCCAGCGCGCGGTCTACCGCCTCCCGCAGCAGGCCGGCAATCGACACATCGTTGCGCCGGGTTTTATATCGGGTCTGGCCAATGCCGACCACTGCAGCCCACTCAGCCATTACGCGCCCTCCAGAACGGCAACCAGATTGTGTTGCAAACAGGGACCACTGGTGGCGTGCGCCACGCCGCGCCCGGCCTTGCCGTCGACAATGCGGCGGAATACTTCACCGATCCGGGACAGGCCGGAAGCCATCATCAGGTTGCCCGCGAGCACCCCGCCGCCGGGATTGACCAGCGTGGCCTGGTCCAGGCCAAGAGCCCGTGTCAGCAGGATTTCCTGGTGACTGAAAGGCGCATAGATCTCCGCTACATCTACCGGCCCCTGGTGGACACCCGCAGCGGACGCCGCCTGCCGGGTGGACACGGAATCCGTCAGGTCGCGCAGGCAGGGGTTGTGGCTCTCGATGCGCTGGTCGATGCCGGTGATACGCGCGTATGGCGCACCCCAGGCCCGCGCCTGCTCAACCGTCGCTATGACCATGGCCGCCGCCCCGTCGGATACCGGGCAGCAGTCGGCGCGCCGCAGCGGCGCCACGAAATACTCCTCCGCCAGCAGTTCCTCGACGCTGAACTCTCCCGCCAGCTGCGCCAGTGGATTACCCATGGCGTTGCGCCGGGCGCGGGCCACCACCGCGGCCATGTCGCGCTCGCTGAGCAGACCCTGGTCCAGCAGCAAGCGCGCCTGCAGCGCCGCCAGGGACACGGTGTCCAGCCACAAAGGTGCCAGGTAATAGGGGTCCAGGCGCTGGGACAGGACCACGGGCAGCTCCCCCGGGGACGACTTGGCAAAACCGTAGATCAGTGCGGAGTCGGCGTGGCCCATGCGGATCTTGAGCACAGCCTCGTAGAGGGCCCAGGCCGCGTCCATCTCCACGTGGGATTCCTTGATCGGCGGTACCGCGCCCAGGGCATCCACACCCGCCACAAAGGCGAAGGCCGCGCCCTGCAGGTAGTCGCAGCTGCCCGAGCAGACGAAATCGACATCCTGGGCGCTGGCCAGGCCCAGCTGGCTGTACACCGCCTGCAGCTGGGGCATGATCAGCTCGACTTCATTGGCGGCGCCCGCATCGGCGACGCAGGGCGACTGGCTATAGGCGACAACGGCGATCTCGCGCATCACTCAGCCTCCAGTCCGGTGACCGGCAGCTTGCCGATCCTGTCCACGGGAACGTCCGGCTCGTCCAGCGGACGGAAATAACTGATATTGTCCATGGAGTAACCCCACTCTCCGGCCGGCTTCCACAGGGCCTGCACACGCTGGCCGATGTGGACCTCCTCGTTGACGCACTCGCTGAGCAGATGGATAAAGGAAATATTGGCGCCGTCCGGGACGATGTTGGCGACGATATAGGGCGGCTCGATCGGATTGCCCGGGATCGGGATCGAAACAATGGTAAAGGACTGGATCGTACCCTTGTCCGACAGCACCACTTCCTCCTCCGTGGGCACGCCACAGGCGGGGCAGGATCCCCGCGGCGGGATATAGACGTTGCTGCAGCGGGGGCAGCGCTGGCCAGTCAGGACACCTTCCTTGAGACGACACAGGAAACGGGCCGGCGCGCTGCCGGCAGTAAACCGGTACTTGAGATAGATGGGGGCCTTGATGCCGGTAACATCGGCCAGCGGCTCACTCATGATGCGGCTCCTTCCAGCAGGGTAAAGCAGCGAATATCGGTAATGAATCCCACCCGCTCCGCGGCCCAGCTGATACCCACCCGTGCGCCACTCTGGATGGCCTCCGCCGAGGGCGCCTCGAGGTAGTGGATCATCGCCACATCGTCACCATCGAGCTGTACCATGGCCCAGGCAAAGGGCTCCTGGAGGTGGTGCGATTCCCGGGGTTCGCTGACCCAGCACCAGCTGAGCAGGCGGCCCTCCTGCCCCACCTCCACGAATTCCCCGAGCCCCGCGCCGGTGACCGGGTCGTACTCGGCCGGCGGCACCAGTACCCGGCCGTCGCTGCCGCGCACGCCGTAGACCCTGCCCTCGCGCAGACCTGTGAGAAACTTGCCCACCACCGGACCGGTGGAGCGTGTGTAGGTAAAGCCAAGCTCGAAGTGCTGGCTCAGTATTTTCGCAGCCGCCATATGCCGACGCTCCCTGCCTGTAGGATGCACGGAAGTATTCATCAGCACCCGCCCCGGCTCAATGACCCAATGCAGCAACTGCCAGTGACATTTCTGATCATCCGCAGGCAAGTGCCCGGGGGTTTCCCTGTTTATACCAATGCCGGACCTTCTGCCGGGCCGCCCTGTGCCTGCCGGGTAAAGCCGCTTAAGATATCGCCGTTCGGATTCTAATTACATGGAGAGACCCGCATGAGCATCGCCAGCATCGGCTACCTGAGAATCGGCGCCACGGATACCGCCGCGTGGATGACCTTTGGCACCGAAATCCTGGGGCTCATGGACGCGCGGCGAGAAGATGCCGCCGGCGCCCGCTTCCTGCGTATGGACGACCATCCCTTCCGCTTCATGCTGGAACCGGCAGACGCCGACGGGCTGCTGGCGACGGGGCTGGAATGTCGTGACCGCAGCGTGTGGCTGGACCTCTGCGAGCGCCTGCGCAACGCCGGGCACAGTCTGGAAGAAGGCGATGCCGCGGCAGCCGCGCGGCGCTGCGTGACGGCGTTTGTTACCGTGCAGGACCCCGGCGGCAACACGCTGGAGCTGTACTATGGCCGGCGCCTGGACTACGCACCGCTGATTTCCCCCGCGGGCATCAAGCGCTTTATCACTGGCGATGAATACACCGGCGACATGGGTTTCGGCCACGCGGTGTTGCCGACGCCGGACATGGACGCCGCGGCCACGTTCTACACCGAACTGCTCGGGCTGGGCGTCAGCGACGAACTCTACCCGCCGATGCCCCCGGGAGCGCCGGAGACCAAAGTCCTGTTCATGCACGCGGACAACCCCCGCCAGCATTCGCTGGCCCTGTACAATCACCCCTACCCGGGGGGCGTCGTGCACATGATGGTGGAGGTGAGCAGCCTCGACGAGGTGGGCCGCGCCCTGGACCGGGCCAAGGCCGCGGGCCACAACATTCTCGCCAGCCTCGGCCGCCACGTGAACGACAACATGTGCTCCTTCTACGTCACGGCGCCGGGCGGGATTGCGGTGGAGTACGGTTACGACGGCCTGTTGGTGGACTGGGACAACTACACGCCCACGGTCAGCACCGAGGGCGACCACTGGGGCCACGAATACAACTTCCCGGGCTGATTGCCTCGCCCCGGGGCTCAGGGAGCCACGGGGCGCACCGGAATCCAGCGGTCGATGATGTAATCCAGGGTCCCGTTGCCGCGCATCATCGACAGCGCGCGCTCCAGCTCCGCCGCCAGCGCCGGATTGTCCCGGCGCACGGCCCAGGCCAGCATTTCCTCGGTCAGCAGATGGTTCTGGCTGATCAGGTCGGCGTAGTCATCAGAGGTTGCCAGGGACCAGCTCGTCGCCGCGTCGTGCACCAACAGGTCGATCTGTCCCGCCCGCAGCGCGACGAGTGCGTCTGGGACGCCGGAAAACTGCTGGAGTACTGCATCGGTGAGTTCGCGCCGGGCGAACACCTCACCGCCACTTCCGCCAACCACGCCAACCCGGACTCCTTCCCGGAAAACCGCCCAGGGCTGACCGAAACGGCTGGCGCGATCGAGGAGAATGATTGCCATCTGCCCCGACTGCAGGTACGGCTCCAGGAACCGCACCCGCGCCGCGCGCTCTTCGTCGACACTCAGGCCGGACATGACCACATCGACACGGCCCTGCTCCAGGGCAGGCAGCAGTTCGGGGGCTGCCATGGCCACCAGCTCCACGCGCCGGCCGATAATCTCACCCACCGCGCGGGCATTGTCCGCTTCCAGGCCGACAATCCGCTCTCCATCGCGGAATACCAGGGGCGGCTGCTCCGGGGCCAGGCCTACACGCAGGGTCTGGGCGCTCGCAGTCGCGGTGGCCAGGAGGAAGCTCAAGAGCAGTAGTCGGATCATGCAGGTTCTCTCGTCGGGGGCAGGGTTGTCAGGGGTTCAATCAGACACGGAAGGCAGGGCCAGACTGCGCCACACCGCGAGCACCCCGGCAAGCGCGAGGAATACCAGCACGGCAGCCGTCCCGTACAGGGTATCGATAATGCCCAGACCTGCACCGGAAAACAGGAACAGGCCGATCACCGTATTGCTCACGGCCGTGTACTGGGCACGATTGGCACCGGTGGCCATGTCCACCAGGTACGTCTTGCGGCCTACTCGCGCGCCCTGGTGGGCGACCGCGGCAATGAACAGGAGCAGCGCCGCGACCGGCACCATACCCAGCGCCTGCGGAAGCAGCCAGTGCAGCCCGAGCGCCAGGGCCATCACCGCCACCGAGATCCCGGCAGCCGCTGCCATCACCCGGTGCGCCCCGGTGTCGGACCAGCGCCCCCAGAAGGGTGCCGACAGCAGGCCCGCGGCGCCTTCCGCGAGCAGCAGCGCGGCGAAGCTGAGTAACTGGCCCTCCGCTGCACGGTGCACGAGCACAACGATATACGGGATCGCAAAAGCCGAGCTGATCAGGAGCATGCGGGCGATAACAAAGTCGCGGAACTGGGGGTCGCTGCGCAGCAGGGAGAGGCTGCGCAGGGCCTCGCTGATCGCATTGCCACCGCCCTCTGCCGCGCCGGGCACCTCCGGCACACCAGCGTAGACCCCTGCCGCCAGCAACCACAGCAGCGCCGCCACCGCCAGGATCGCGGCGAACAGGACGGCATCTCCTGCCATGCCCTCCCCCGCGAGCCCCGGCACCAGCAACAGCAGCACAGCCACCGCCAGGGTAACCGCCCCGGCAGCAGAAGCCGACAGGCCGTTAAGGCGCCCGCGCCGGGACTTGGATACGGTCTTGCCCAGGACATCCTTGGCGGCGACGGAGCAGACGCCGCGCGCCAGGCTGAAAAGCGCCAGCAGGGTCACCACCGCCAGGCCCAGGGCGAACTCGCGCAGCAGCAGCACCGCGGGCACCATGAGCGCCAGCGCCAGCCCCTGGGCCACACTGCCCCAGGCCCAGAACATCTTGCGCACAGCGTGCTCGCGCACGTACTGGGCCACGAACAACTGCGGCATCAGGGACAGGGATTCGCGCAGGGGCACCAACAGGGAAATGAAGATGGCCGGCGCGCCGAGTGCGGACAGCATCCACGCCAGCACCAGGCGGCTGCTGGTCAGGGCGTCGCCGATCTTGGTGAGGCTCTGGGCGGCGAGCTGCAGCACGAAAGCCCGGGGCTGTTCGTGGCAGGCGGAGTCGGGTATGTCACGGCAAACACGGGCGTCTTCTTCCTCGACCAGGAAAGAGTAGATCTGGTCGGGCAGATTGCGTTCGGGCGTGGCAGCGCTCACAGCTCAATCGTCCTCGTCAGCTTCCCGCAGCCGCTGCAGGCGTTCCTGCTCCTCCTGCAGGGCAGCCCGAATCTCGAGCATCACCGCATCCAGGTCCGCCGGGGTATCGTCCTCGGCGGCAAACCCGGTCAGGGCGTGCTCCGGGGTCAGTTCGCCCTCCTCGAAGAGAGCCCAGATCTCCTCGCCGTAACGGCTTGTGGCCAGTTCCGGGGCAAACAGGGCGTAGTAGTCGGTGACCTTGCGCACATCGCGCAAGAGCATACTGCGGGCGTTGTTGTTGGCGGCGGCGTCCACTGCCTGGGGCAGGTCAATGATGACCGGGCCGTAGGGGTCAACCAGGATATTGAACTCGGACAGGTCGCCATGGATCAGGCCGGCGCAGAGCATGCGCACCACGTAGCGCAGCAACTGGGCATGATCCTCCACCGCCTGCTCGGCGGACATGGTGACATCCGCCAGGCGCGGCGCGACATCACCCTCCTCATCGGTGATAAGTTCCATCAGCAGTACGCCATCGAAACAGCCCAGTGGTTCGGGGACACGCACATCAGCGCGAGCCAGCCGGTACAGGGCGTCGACCTCGGCGTTCTGCCAGGTCTCCTCCTGCTGCTTGCGACCGTAGCTGGAGCCCTTCTCCATGGCCCGCGCGCGGCGACTGTTGCGCACCTTGCGCCCTTCGGTGTAGGTGGCCGCCTTCTTGAAACTGCGCTTGTAGGCTTCCTTGTAGATTTTGGCGCAGCGGGTACGTCCGCCACACCGAACCACGAAGATGTCGGCTTCCTTGCCGCTCATGAGGGGGTAAAGCACCTCATCAATCAGGCCGTCCTCAACCAGGGGCTGCAGGCGAGGCGGTACTTTCATAAACAGGATTCCGACAAGAAATATGCGCCGCAGTCTAGCACGAAAAAGAGTGTCGTCCTCGCCGCGCGACGCCCGGAATAGTCATGACAGGTGGCATATTCTCGCATCGTTAAGGTATGATTCCGGCTTCGTCGGCAAGAGCTACCGTCCTATGCGCCTGTTGCGACTCATGCTCGCAGTCATAGCCCTGTACCTGGTGTGGTTACTCTGGGGAGGGCTGCTCAAGACACCCGTGTTGCAGCTGGGCCTTGCCTCCTGCCTGCTGGTGATATGGCTGACCCATCGCATGGCGATCCCGGACCAGGAAATCCATGGCTGGGCGCTGACTTACCGGGTTCCCCTCTACTGGCTCTGGCTGGCAGGCCAGATGGTGGTTTCCAATCTGCAGGTTTTGCGCATGGTGCTGGGGCCGCTGTCCGCCCTGTCGCCAACCATCGTCGAGGTTAATGCCAGTGCCACCAGCAAGTTTGCCCTCACCCTGCTGGGCAACTCGATAACCCTCACCCCGGGAACCCTGACCATCAACATTGCCGACAACACCCTGACCGCCCACTGCCTGACCGCTGCCACTGCCAGGGAGCTCGGCGAGCGCGCCATGATACGGCGCGTCGCCGCCGTGGATCCGGACTGATGCTCCTCGTTGCTGCAATCGCCATCCTGGTGACGATGGCGCTGGCACTGGCCCGGGCGCTGATGGGCCCCAGCGTCTACGACCGGGTGCTTGCGGTGAACATGTTTGGCACCAAGACCGTGCTGCTGATTGCCATCATGGCCTTTGCCATGGGCCGCACCGATTTCCTTGACCTTGCCCTGGCCTACGCCCTGATCAATTTCATCGGTGTGCTCGCGGTGCTCTGGTTCGTCCAGGAGAGCCAGCTGCGCGAACAGCGCAGGGCCGCCACTACGGCTGACAGGCAGGCGAACGGGAGTAGTGGCGAATGATCGACCTTCAGGAACTGGTCGCAGGACTGCTGGTGATCACTGGCAGTCTGTTCGTACTCGCCGGGGGTATCGGCGCACTGCGGATGCCGGACTTCTACACACGAATTCACGGCGCCAGCCTGACCGATTCGCTGGGGCCGGTGCTGGTTCTGGGGGGGCTGATGCTACACGCCGGTTTCTCCCTGGTAACGGTGAAACTCGCGGCGGTCCTGCTGTTTCTGATGGTAACCTCGCCCACCGCCAGCTACGCCCTGGCCAATGCCGCACTGCTGGCCGGTCTGCGCCCCGCGGGCATTCAGGACAAAAAGTCCGCCGGTGCAGCGGCGGAACAGGAGAATGCGTCGTGACCACGCTGCTGATCGGTATTTTCCTGCTGTCCCTGCTGGTGATCACCGCGATTGCCATCGTGCGCGCGACCGACCTGTTTTCCGCGGTCATGCTGTCGGGCATTTTCAGTCTGTTGATGGCCCTGAACTTCTTCCTGCTGGATGCCGCCGATGTGGCGCTAACAGAGGCTGCGGTTGGCGCCGGCGTGGCCACCGTGCTGCTGCTCGCGGGCTTGCGCCTGACACCGTCCACCGAGGCGCCGGGGCGCTCCATGCGCGCGCTTTCCATCGGGATTATCGCCGCCGTTGCCCTGCTGATGATCTACGCCAGCTTTGGCCAGCCATCCCTGGGCGATCCGCAGGCGCCGGCGCAGCAGCACGTTGCCCCCTGGTACATTGAGAAAACCCCGGAACTGGTGGATATCCCCAATATTGTCACCGCGGTTCTGGCGAGTTTCCGCGGCTACGACACCCTGGGCGAAGTGTTTGTAGTCCTGACCGCTGGCATCGGCGTCATGTTCCTGCTCGGCGGCGGCCGCGGCAAACCCTTCTCGCGACTCGACAGCAATGTCGAGGAAGGCTTGAGCAAACACCTGATCCCCAAGGTCATGGCCCGCCTGCTGGTGCCCTTCATCCTGCTGTTTGCGCTGTTTGTCCAGTTCCACGGCGAGTACAGCCCGGGCGGCGGCTTCCAGGCCGGCGCCATCTTCGTCGCCGGTATCATCCTGTTCTCGCTGGTGCGCGGGGAGCGGCTGACACTGGCCGTGATTCCCCCCCGGGTGTTGCTGTGGATGAGTGCGGGAGGCGCCCTGCTGTATGGGTCGGTCGGTCTGGCAGGTATCGCCATGGGCGGCAACTTCCTCGAGTACTCCGTGCTCGCCGACGACCCGGTCCTCGGCCAGCACATCGGCATCATTGTCATCGAGCTGGGGGTCGGCCTCACGGTAACCGGAGTCCTGCTCTCCATCTTTCACGCATTCGCTGCCAGAGACTGATCCACCATGAAACTCCTTGGCCTTTTTAACTATTGGGTGTTCGCGGTATTGCTCATGATCGGCCTCGCCGCCCTCATCAGGCGGCAGAACCTGGTCAAGAAGATCATGGCGCTGGCCATCTTCCAGTCAGCGGTATTCCTGTTTTTCATCACCATGAGCAAGATAGAGAATGGCACTGCGCCAATCATCCAGGCCGGCGTGGACAACCAGGTCTTCTCCAACCCCCTGCCCCAGGTTCTGATCCTGACCGCGATCGTGGTGGGCATCTCCACCACTGCCCTGGGCCTGGCCATCGTGGTACGCCTGTACGAGGAGTACGGCACTATCGAAGACAATGAAATCCTGGCGATGGATCGCAAGCCGTGAACCTGGCCGAACATCTGCCGGCGCTGCAGGTCGCCCTGCCGCTGCTGACCGCGCCCCTGGTCATACTGCTGCGCACGGGTTTTCTCGCCTGGCTGGCGGCGCTGGTGGCCAGCCTCACGTCCCTGGGCCTCGCACTGCTGCTGACCGTCGCCGTCATGGAAACCGGCCCCCAGCACTATGCCGTCGGTGGCTGGGAGCCGCCCTTCGGTATCGCCCTGACGATTGACGGGCTCAGCGCGCTGGTTCTCCTGCTGATCACCGGCGCCTCCTCACTGGCGCTGGCGGGTGGGCGCCAGTCCCTGCGCCTGGATATCGACAATCGCCGCGCGCCAATGTTTTACGGTGCCTGGCTGATCGCCATGGCCGGGCTGTGTGGCATCGCGGTCGCCGGCGATGCCTTCAATGTCTTCGTGTTCATGGAAATCTCCTCCCTGGCCACCTACATCCTGATCGCAGCGGGTCGCGACCGGCGCGCGCTCTCGGCAGTCTTCAAGTACCTGATCATTGGCACCATAGGCGCGACCTTCTACCTGATCGGCGTCGGCTTCATCTACATGATGACCGGCACACTGAACTTCGCCGACATGGCACTGCGCCTGAACGATGTCATTGAAACCCGCCCGGTGATCATCGCCGCCGGCTTCATCACCATTGGCCTGGCATTGAAAGCCGCGATTTTCCCCCTGCATATCTGGCTTCCTCGCGCCTACACCTATGCGCCCAACGCGGTCACCGTGTTCATCGCCGCCTGCTCCACGAAAGTGTCCATCTACGTGCTGCTGCGCTTCAACTACGCGGTGTTTCACGGCAACCTGCTCGGCCACTCGGACCTGTTTGCGGTGTTTATCATCCCGCTGGCGCTGTCCGGTATTCTGCTGGCGTCCGCGATCGCCATCTACCAGGTCAACCTGAAGAAAATGCTGGCTTTCTCGTCAGTGGCGCAGATCGACTACATCGCCCTGGCCGCGGGCCTGGCGTCGCAGGCCGGCCTTATGGCGGCGCTGTTGCACATGTTCAACCACGCCCTCGCCAAGGGTACCCTGTTCCTGTGCGTAGTAGCCTTCGTCCTCACCTCCCGCAGCGCGACCATCGCCAATCTGCACGGCATCGGTCGGCGCATGCCCTGGACCATGGCCGCGTTTATCCTGGCGGGCCTGAGCCTGATCGGCGTGCCGGGCACAGCCGGATTCATCTCAAAATGGTATCTGGTGGTCGCGGTCATGGAAGTGCCGGGGTGGGGCGTGCCGCTGGTCGTGGCCATAATCGCCAGTTCCCTGATGGCCGTGGTCTACCTGTGGAAGTTCGTCGAAGTCGCCTATTACGGCGAGGCGCCTGGAGACGACACGGCCGCGATGGAGGTCGCCCTGCCACTGCGTACACTCATCTGGGTGGCAGCCCTGGGTAATGTCTACTTCGGGCTGTTCCCGCAGCTGCCGCTGGCGCTGGCCCAAAGCGGCACCGGCACCCTGCTCGGAGGCATGAACTGATGGGCGCAAATACCCTGCCAGTCATCCTGCTGCTGCCGCTGCTCGGGGCGGCGGGCATCGCGCTGACCGGGCGCTGGCCCAACGTGCGCGAGGCCATCAGCCTGCTCACCGCGGTGGCGCTGGCAACCCTGGTATTCTCCTGGTTCCCGGAGGTGTCGGCGGGCGCGCGCCCGCTGGTGACACTGTCAGAACCCCTGCCGGGCCTTTCCCTGGCACTATCCCTTGAGCCACTGGGGATGATGTTTGCCTGCATTGCCTCCTTCCTGTGGATCATCAACACCATCTACTCGATCGGCTACATGCGCGGCAACCGGGAAAAACACCAGACCCGGTTCTACATCTGTTTCGCCCTGGCCATCGCGGCAGCAATGGGCATTGCCCTGGCTGACAACCTGTTCACGCTGTTCCTGTTCTACGAGATTCTCAC
>JBFHFJ010000094.1:0-11049 GCA_041583655.1 Haliea sp.
CAGACGGCGCGCATGGCGGACTCGAAGTCCTGCACCCGGGTGGTGGGAGGTACCCAGCCACACTCCACGTGCAGCTCGGCCACTTCGCGGTAGTCGCGGCGGAACACGGCCAGCAGGTTGCGCGCCAGGTAGTACTGGTCGGCGTCGCTGAGGCTGCCGACGATGGCGCAATCCACGGCAATATAGCGCGGGTCCGCCGGGTCGCTGGCGTCCACGAAGATATTGCCGGGATGCATATCGGCATGGAAGAAGTTGTCGCGGAACACCTGGGTAAAGAAGATCTCTACCCCGCGCTCCGCCAGCAGCTTGAGATCAGTATTCCTGGCGGTCAGGGTTTCGACGTCGGTGACCGGAATGCCGGCGATGCGCTCCGATACCATCACATTGCTGCGGGTGAAGTCCCAGTACACCTGCGGTACATATACCAGGTTGCTGCCCTCGAAGTTGCGGCGCAACTGGGAGGCGTTGGCGGCCTCCCGGCGCAGGTCCAGCTCATCGAGAATGGTCAGCTCGTAGTCTGAAACCACCTCCACCGGGCGCAGCCGCTTGCCATCGGGAAGATAGCGCTGCACCAGCCGCGCCAGGGTATACATCAACGCCAGGTCCTGGATGATGACCGGCCTGATATCGGGCCGCAGCACTTTAATCACGACATCTTCCCCGCCGTGCAGGGTGGCTCCGTGCACCTGGGCCACGGATGCCGATGCCAGGGGAAGTTCTTCAAACCGCGCGAACAGGGTTGTGAGCGGCTGCTCCAGGGCTGTCTCGATAATGCCCGCGGCCAGCGCCTCGTCAAAAGGAGGCACCTTGTCCTGCAGCTTCGCCAGCTCATCGGCGATATCCGGTGGCAGCAGGTCCCGCCGGGTCGACAGCAACTGGCCGAACTTGATGAAGACCGGCCCCAGTTCCTCCAGCGCCAGGCGCAGGCGCGCCCCGCGGCCGGGATCCGGACCCCTGCCGGCGCGCCAGGGGGACAGGCGCAGCAGGGTGCGCGGCAGCGCGGGCAGCCGATCAGTGTCGATGAATTCCTGTAGCCGATAGCGGCCGGCGATATGCAGGATGCGCAGCAGCCGCCGACTGCGGGTGAAGAGACCGGCGGTCACGACGCGGCCTGCGCGATACGCTTGCGCAGTCTGGCGAGGCGCGATTGCAGGCGTTCGACGCGCTGCTCAAGGGCCTGCACATCGCCGTAGAAGTCCTCGACCTCCAGTCGCGGCGGGCTCAGGCGGGCCTCCTCGTGAATGAACTCCTCGAGCTGGCGCAGCAGGCTGCGGCTCACCACCTGTCCACTGGTGAATGCCGCGCGCAGCAGTTCGGCGAGCTGGTGACCGGCGACATCGCCCAGGGTTTCCACCAGGGGTGCCTCCCAGTCCAGGTCCAGGTTGCCCAGGATTTGCTGCAGCTCGATCAGCGGTGCGCTGTCGCCCTGCAGGGCCAGGTTGCCGTTGATCAGGGTTGCGGCGGGGTCGGTGGAGCTGGCGAGTTCCACAAAGTCTTTTGCGGTGCCGTTGACCCGCGTGGTGACCGGGGCGTCGTGGAAACCGAGCAGCCTCACCCGGTCCGCACCCGGCTGCAGGTAGACGGCCACGGTGGGCTCGGTGCACTCGATGGCGAAGGTGCGCCCCGCAAGCCGGGCCAGTGAGCGCTGGGCTACAGGGTCCAGTGCCAGGGCCTGGTTGAGCGCCGTTTCCAGCGCCGCCAGTACCGCCGTGGTGACAGTGGGGTCGAGGCCGGCGGCCATGTCAGGCCTTGAAGCCCCGGTGCAGGGCAACAATGCCCCCGGTCAGGTTGTGGTATTCGCAGTTGATGAACCCCGCATCCTCCATCATTCCCAGCAGGGTCTCCTGGTCGGGGTGCATGCGGATGGACTCCGCGAGGTACTGGTAACTTTCACTGTCACCGGCCACCAGCTTGCCCATTAATGGCAGCACACGGAAGGAGTAGCCGTCGTAGGCCTTGCCGAGCAGTTCGCTGGTGGGTTTGGAGAACTCCAGGATCAGCAGGCGCCCGCCGGGTTTCAGTACCCGCAGCATGGAGCGCAGGGCCAGGTCCTTGTCGGTCACATTGCGCAGGCCGAAGGCGATGCTGACACAGTCAAAGCTGTCGTCCGGGAAGGGCAGGTACTGGGCGTCCGCCTGCACATACTCCAGGTTGCCCTGGTGGCCGCTGTCAATCAGCTTGTCCCGCCCCACCTGCAGCATGGATTCATTGATGTCCGCCAGGACCACCCGGCCGTCGGGGCCGACGAGGTCGGCGAACTTCGCCGCCAGGTCACCCGTACCGCCGGCGATATCAAGTACCGACTGGCCCGCGCGCACGGCGCTCAGTTCTATCGTGAAGCGCTTCCAGATCCGGTGTACGCCGCCGGACATGAGGTCGTTCATGAGGTCGTAGCGGGCGGCAACGGAATGGAAGACGTTGGCAACGAGGCCGGCCTTGGCCTCCTCGTCAACTTCCTTGTAGCCGAAATGGGTGGTGCGTTTCTTGCTCATGCGGCCTCCGCCGACAACAGCTGACCGCGTATTGTAGCGCGATGTCGACGCCCGGTCAGGGCTGGAAGTTGATGACCTGCACCTGGGGGTCGCGGCTGGCGCCGGCGGCGGCCATCCTGTCCAGGTAGTCCTGCCACAGGGTTTCCTGCTGCGTGCACAGTTCGTAGAGGTAGTCCCAGGAGTACAGGCCGGTGTCGTGGCCGTCGTCGAATACCAGCTGCAGGGCGTAGTGACCGACCGGCTTGATGGCGGTGATGTTCACGCCGATCTTGCCGGTTTGCAGGACTTCCTGGCCAGGGCCGTGGCCCTTGACCTCGGCCGAGGGTGAGTGGACGCGCAGGTACTCGCAGCTCAGGCGGTAGCGTTGCTCTCCTGGGTAGACCAGTTCCAGCTCCCGCGACTTGCGGTGCAGGTGGATGTCCAGGGGTCGTGCGGCGCTGGCGGTCATGGCGGGGTTCCGTCCAGTTAGAGGATGAAGCGCGACAGGTCTTCGTCTTCGCTCAGGGCCTGCAGCTGCGCGTCTACATAGGCGGCATCGATTTTCAGTGCCTGCTGTTGCAGTCCGGCATCTGCCGCGGCAAAGGAGGCCTCCTCAAGCAGGCGCTCCATGACGGTGTGCAGGCGCCGGGCGCCGATGTTCTCGGTTTTCTCGTTGACCTGCCAGGCGGTCTCGGCAATGCGCCGCAGGCCGTCGGCGGTGAACTCCACCTGCAGGCCTTCGGTGGCCAGCAGAGCCTGGTACTGCTCGGTGAGCGAGGCGTCCGGTTCGGTGAGGATGCGCTGGAAATCATCGGCGTTGAGCGAATCCAGCTCTACCCTGATCGGCAGCCGGCCCTGCAGTTCCGGAATCAGGTCCGAGGGCTTGGCCAGGTGGAAGGCGCCGGAGGCGATGAACAGGATGTGGTCGGTCTTGATCGCCCCGTGCTTGGTGGTGACGGTGGAGCCCTCGATCAGCGGCAGCAGGTCGCGCTGCACACCTTCCCGGGAGACGTCGGCGCCGCCGGTCTCGCCGCGCTTGGCGACTTTGTCCAGTTCGTCGATGAACACGATCCCGTTCTGCTCTGCCTCGCGGATGGCTTTTTGCTTAAGCTCTTCCTCATTCACCAGCTTGGCTGCCTCCTCGTCGCGCAGGGCCTTGAACGCGGCCTTGACCGGCATGCGCCGGGTCTTGCGCTGCTGCCGCGACAGGTTGGAGAACATGCTCTGCAGCTGGTTGGTCATCTCCTCCATGCCGGGAGGTGCCATGATTTCCACTCCTGGGCTGCTGGCGGCGAGCTCCACATCAACTTCCTTGGTGTCCAGCTCGCCCTCGCGCAGCTTTTTGCGCAGCAGCTGGCGGGTGCCGGAGCCGCTGCTGCCGTTGTCGGTGTCCCGCGCCGGGGGCAGGAGGATGTCCAGCAGCCGCTCTTCCGCGGCTTCCTCGGCGCGGAAGCGCACCCGTTCCATTTCCTGCTCCCGGTACAGCTTGACCGCCACATCCGCCAGGTCGCGGATGATCGATTCCACGTCCCGGCCAACGTAACCGACCTCGGTGAACTTGGTGGCCTCGACCTTGACGAAGGGGGCATTGGCGAGTTTCGCCAGGCGGCGGGCGATCTCGGTCTTGCCCACCCCGGTGGGGCCGATCATGAGGATATTCTTCGGGGTGATTTCCGCGCGCAGTGCCTCGGGCAGCTGCATGCGGCGCCAGCGGTTGCGCAGGGCGATGGCCACCGCCCGCTTCGCATCCTGCTGGCCGATGATGTGCTTGTCCAGCTCGTGGACAATCTCGCGCGGGGTCATGTTGGACATTGTGCGTGCCGCCTAGTAGTCGAGTTGCTCGATGGTCTGGTTGTGGTTGGTGTAGATGCAGATATCGCCGGCGATGTTCAGGCCTTTCTGGACGATGCTGCGGGCGTCCAGGTCGGTGTTGTCCAGCAGTGCGCGGGCCGCTGACTGGGCGAAAGGACCCCCGGAGCCGATGGCGATGAGGTTGTCCTCCGGTTCAATCACATCGCCGTTGCCGGTGATGACCAGGGAGGTTTCCTTGTCGGCCACTGCCAGCAGTGCTTCCAGCCGGCGCAGGGCGCGCTCAGTGCGCCATGCCTTGGCCAGCTCCACCGCGGAGCGCACCAGATTTCCCTGGTGCTTGTCCAGCTGGGCCTCAAACAGCTCAAACAGGGTGAAGGCATCCGCGGTGCCGCCGGCGAACCCTGCCAGCACCTGGTTCTTGTGCAGCCGGCGCACCTTGCGGGCATTGCCCTTCATGACTGTATTGCCCAGGGATACCTGGCCGTCCCCGCCGATTACGACGCTGTTGCCGCGCCGCACCGAAAGGATGGTTGTGCCTCTGTACTGTTCCACAATATGTCTCCTGTTCCGGGTGATATGGGGGGTGGTGGCAGGAATTCAAGCGCGGCGCAGTGGTGGGCCCTCGCGGGCCGGGTTACCTGCTTCAGGGGCTGTCCCGCTTCATCAGCAGGGTGTCGATGTTCTGCGCCGTGGTCAGCCCCCGAGCCCGGCTCATCTCCGCGTGGGTCTGGAACGGTCCCAGGTACACCCGGAAGAAGCGTCCGTGCTCGCCGCTGGCCTCCTCCACCCGGGGCTCCAGCCCCAGTAGCAGCAGTTCCGCCCGGCGCCGGTCCGCGTCCTCACGCTGGCGGAAGGAGCCGGCCTGCAGCAGGTAGGTTTCACCCTGCGGGGAGGGTTCGGTGCGGGGCGTCGCTACCTGGGCGGGCTCCACGTCCACGTCGATGCGCTGTTCCGGCAGCACAGTGTAGAAATCGAAGCGCGGTTTCGGTGGTGCTTCCTCGGTGGTGGCCGTTGCCGTGCCCGCCTTGGCTCCGGGGTCGGTACCTGCGGGCAGGGTTCCCAGGTAAAGCAGCAAACTCAGGAAAACCCCGGTGGCAACCCCGGCGCCGTACCAGCGCCAGGGATTGGCGCGCGGTTGGGCGGCGGCCCGGCTGGCGGCCTGGGGTTTCCTGCGCGCTCCGCTGCGACCTCCCCTGGCATAGTCCCGGGGCATGTCTACATGGTCTCCGGAGCGCTGACGCCAAGCAGTTGCAGGCCGTTGGCAATAACCTGGCGCACGGCTTCGCCGAGCGCCAGGCGTGCATCCCGCAATTCCTGCTCTTCCACCAGGACCTTGTGGGCGTTGTACCAGGAGTGGAATTCGCCGGCCAGCTCTCGCAGGTAGTTGGCGATGGTGTGGGGCTCACTGGCCGCCGCGGCTCCTGCCACGACCTCCGGGTACTGGTCCAGGCGCTTCAGCAGCGCCTTCTCGTGATCCTCCTGCAGCCGCTCCAGTGCCGTCAGGCTGCGCTCCGGCGCCCAGTCCCAGCCCTGCTCCGCCAGCTTGCGTTGCATGGAGCAGGCCCGGGCATGGGCGTACTGTATGTAGTAGACCGGGTTGTCGTTGCTCTGGGACAAGGCCAGGTCGATGTCGAAAGTAAGCTGGGAGCTGGGCGCCCTGGCGACGAGGAAGTAGCGGGTGGCGTCGCAGCCCACCTCGTCTATCAGATCGCGCAGGGTAACGTAGCTGCCGGCCCGCTTGGACAGCTTGACCTCGCTGCCATCGCGCATGACGGTCACCATCTGGTGCAGGACATAATCGGGCCAGCCCTCGGGGATTCCGCTTTCCAGCGCCTGCAGACCTGCCCGGACCCGGGTCACGGTGCTGTGGTGGTCCGCACCCTGTTCGTTTATGACCCGCTCGAAGCCGCGCTGCCATTTATTGAGGTGGTAGGCCACATCGCCCACGAAGTAGGTATAGCCGCCCTCGCGCTTGCGCATCACCCGGTTCTTGTCGTCGCCAAAGGCGGTGGTACGCAGCCAGAGTGCGCCGTCCTCTTCGTAGGTATGACCGTTGGCAGTCAGCCTGGCAACGGTCGATTCGACCTCGCCCGAATCGTACAGGGATGACTCCAGGAAGTACCGGTCGAAATGCACGGCGAAGGCCTTGAGGTCGAGATCCTGTTCCCGGCGCAGATAGGCCACGGCAAATTCGCGGATGGCGTCGAGATCATCAGGGTCGCCCAGGCCTGCGACATGCCGGTCCTCGGCGTCGATCGTTTCCCCGGCGAGATAGGCGCTGGCCACGTCCTGGATGTAGTTGCCGCGGTAACCGTCCTCGGGCCATTCCGGGTCATCGGGTCCCAGTCCGTGGCAGCGCGCCTGCACCGACAGCGCAAGGTTGCTGATCTGGGCGCCGGCGTCGTTGTAGTAGAACTCACTGGCGACGGACCAGCCGGTGGCGGCCAGCAGCCGGCAGATACTGTCGCCGACCGCGGCGCCGCGGCCGTGCCCTACATGCAGTGGACCAGTGGGGTTGGCGGAGACGAACTCCACCTGCACCCGGCGGCCGGCGCCCGCATCGGAACAGCCGTACCGGCTGCCCTGTTCGAGGACCCGCTGCACCACGGCCTGGCTGCTGCTGCTGGAGAGGAAAAAGTTGATGAAACCGGGGCCGGCGATCTCGGTTTTGCTGATAAACGGTGCCGCGGGCAGTGCCGCGCAGATCATCGCTGCCAGGTCGCGGGGCTTCTTGCCCGCGCTCCGTGCCAGGGTCAGGGCAATATTGCTGGCGAGGTCGCCGTGGCTGGGGTCCCGGGTGCGGTCGATATTGATCTCCGGCCGGGAGCCTGCGGGCAGTTCACCCGCTGCGACCAGCGCATCCAGTGCCTGTTGGATCAGCTGTGACAGTTGTTCCTTCATTTTAGGGGGAGCTTACCTGCTGTGTGGGTGGCGTGGGCCGCGGCGGTGCGACCTGGCAGGCGCGCATTATCGCCGTAAACGGGCACCCATGGCCAGACCGGGGCCGGTATCAGCCCAGATCCAGCGGGTCGACATCGATGGACCAGTTCAGGCCATTGCGGGCTGGCAGCTGCGTTGCCTCCGCCACCAGCAGCCGCGCTGCGTGCTGTGCATGGCGGACATCCTTCGCGGTAACCAGCAGCTGGCTGCGAAACTTGCCTGCCCGGCGTTGCAGCGGTGACGGCAAGGGCCCGATCAACTGGCAGTCCGCGGGCAGGCGACCCTGGGTCTTGCGCCGCAGGGCGCCCAGAAACGCCTCCCCGGCACTGGCGTCCGTGCTGTCCGTGCGCAGCAGCAGCAGGCGGCCACAGGGCGGCATGCCGCTCTGCCTGCGCTGTTCCAGCATCCTCCTGGCCTGGACCGCGTAGCTTTCCTGCAGCATGGCCTGCATGACCGGGTGGTCCGGATAGTGGGTCTGCAGCAGAACCCTGCCGGCGTTTCCGCTGCGACCCGCCCTGCCTGCAACCTGGGTCAGCAGTTGTGCCATCCGCTCCTCGCCGCGAAAATCCGCGCTGAACAGCAGCGCATCGGCGTCGATCACCGCGACCAGGTTGACCCCCGGGAAGTGGTGGCCCTTGGTCAGCATCTGGGTGCCGAGCAGAATGCACGGTTTCCCGGTGCCGACCTCGTCGACCAGGGCCTGCATGGCACCACGGCCCTGCATGGAGTCGCTGTCGACCCGGTGCACCGGCCAGTCGCTGAACTGCAGTCGCAGAACGTCCTCAGTCTGCTCTGTGCCCAGGCCGTTGGTCAGCAGGCGGTTGCCATGGCACTGGGGGCACCGGCCTGGCAGGCTCTCGCCCGCGCTGCAGTGATGGCAGCGCAGGCGCCGTTGACGCCGGTGCACAGTCAGCCTCGCATCGCAGGCACGACACTGGGCGATCCACCCGCAGTCGTGACATTGCAGGGTTGGCGCATAGCCCCGGCGGTTGAGGAACAGCAGTACCTGGTGACCTTCCGCCAGCGTGTTGTGCACCGCGTCGCGCAGGGCGGCGGACATGCCGCCCTGCAGGTCCTGGCGGCGAACGTCGATGGCGGCGATCTCCGGCAGTTCGCTGCTGCCCGCGCGGAGGGCCAGCTGATGGTGACCGTAGCGGCCCTGCAGGGCGTTGTGCAGTGTTTCCAGGGCCGGAGTGGCGCTGCCCAGAACCACGGTGCAGTCCTCGATCTGCGCGCGCTTGACCGCCAGGTCGCGGGCGGAATAGCGAAAGCCGTCCTGCTGCTTGAACGAGCTGTCGTGTTCCTCATCGACAATGATCAGTCCCGGGCGCTGCAGGCTGGTAAATATCGCCGAGCGGGTGCCGATGACGATACCGGCCGCGCCGGTGCGGGCCGCCTCCCAGGCGGCGTAGCGTTCGGTGGCATTCAGCCCTGAGTGCAGGACGACGATGCCCTGGCCAAAGCGGGTGCGGAAGCGCTCCAGGGTCTGTGGGGTCAGGCCGATTTCCGGAATCAGCACCAGCGCCTGCTCCCCCTGTTGCAGGCAGTGGGCAATCAGCTGCAGGTACACTTCGGTCTTGCCGCTGCCTGTTACGCCCTCCAGCAGGTGACTGGCGAAGCCCCCATAGCCGGCAAGTATGCCGGACACTGCCGCTGCCTGGTCCGGGTTGAGTGCAAGGCCGGGGCCCGTTTGCGGGGTCATGGGGGGAGGCGGCAGTGTGCAGCGCTCGGCAAGGCCTTTCTGTTCCAGCTGGCGCAGGATCGCGGTGCTGATTCCCTTTTCCCTGAATACGGCGCCCGCCACGGCATCGCCCTGCTGCAGCAGTTGCAGCGCCTCGGCCTGGCGAGGCGAGCGCCCCAGCGCGCCCTCTGGCAGGCCCCTGCCGCGCTGGCTGAGGGTCCAGGCCGAGTCCCCGGGCGGGTGGTGTGGCTTGCCGTCGCGCAATCCCGGGGGAAACGCGAGTTCGAGTACCTCACCAGGGGGGTGCTGGTAGTAGTCCGCCGCCCACAGGCACAGTTGCAGGAGCGTCGCTGCGGGGAGTGCCTCGGTGTCCAGAAGCTCCCCGGCCTCCTTGAGGGCCGAGCCGGGCACGTCGCTGGCGCTGGCGACTTCAACCAGGTAGCCCTGAAGTTGCCTGCGGCCAAAGTTGACCCGCAAGCGACTTCCCGGCTGCAGTGCCGCGACCTCGGCCGGAGACAGCTGCGTCGGGGGCAGATAATCGAACAGTGAGCGCAGCGGAGTCGGAATGGCGAGGCGAAGTATTGGCATTGCGCCTCTCATGGGCGTGGCTGGTGGTCGCGGGCGGGTAATAATACAGTACAGTGAAGACTTGCGTCCGGCGCTGTGTCTGGTACTATGCGCGCCTATTTTTTCGCGCTATCTCCACAAGTCCGGTGCGGTGCCCGACGGGATCGGGTGGCGGCGCCAATACACAGGAGCAACACCATGAAAGCAGATATCCATCCGAAATACGAGGCGGTCACTGCAACCTGCAGCTGCGGCAACCTCATTGCCACCCGTTCGACCCGTTGCGAAGACTTCCACGTTGACGTCTGCTCGCAGTGTCACCCCTTCTTCACCGGCAAGCAGAAAGTCATGGATACCGGTGGTCGTGTAGACCGTTTCAAGAAGCGCTTTGGCGCACGCGGCACTTCGCGCTAGAGGCTCTGACAACGGGCTGCGTAGCACGCAGCCCGGGCGAAAGCCGGGTTCCGCAAGGTGCCCGGCTTTTTTTTTCCGGCTTGTGAGGCCGGGATCTTTTCTATATTCTCGTCCGACTTTCTCGCAGGTGCCTCAAAAAGCGCGATCATAATATGAGCAAAGATTTCAGACAGGCCGCCCTGGATTATCACTCCGGGCCTGTGCCGGGAAAAATCAGCATTGAGCTGACCAAGCCTGCCGAAACCCAGGCCGATCTGGCTCTGGCCTACAGTCCGGGTGTCGCCGAACCCTGCAGGGAAATCGCCGCCGATCCCGAGGCTGCCTATCGCTACACCGGCAAGGGCAATCTTGTGGCAGTGATCAGCAACGGCACCGCCGTGCTGGGTCTCGGTAACCTCGGCTCCCTGGCGAGCAAGCCGGTCATGGAAGGCAAGGCGCTGTTGTTCAAGCGTTTTGCCGGTATCAATTCGGTGGATATCGAGGTGAATACCGAAGACGCGACGAGTTTTATCGAGACAGTCGCCAACATTGCCGATACCTTCGGCGGTATCAATCTTGAGGATATCAAGGCTCCGGAGTGCTTCGAGATCGAAGCGGAACTGGGGCGTCGCTGCAACATCCCGATCTTCCACGACGATCAACATGGCACCGCAATTGTAACTGCCGCGGGAATGATCAACGCCCTGGAGATCCAGGGCAAGCGGCTGGAAGACGCAGTGATAACCTGCCTGGGTGCCGGTGCCGCTGCGATTGCCTGCATGCGCTTGCTGCTGAGCCTGGGCGCCCGGCAGGAAAACATCTTCATGCTCGATCGACGCGGCGTGATCTATGCGGGCCGCGAGGGCGTCAATGCCTACAAACAGGAGTTCGTCAATAACACCGACAAGCGCAGCCTGAGCGACGCAGTCAAGGGTGCCGACGTTTTCGTTGGTCTGTCCGGTGCGGACTTGCTGAGTGCGGAAATGTTGCTGTCCATGGCTGACCGCCCGGTGGTGTTCGCCTGTTCCAATCCGGATCCGGAGATCCGGCCCGAACTGGCTCACAGCGTGCGCGACGACCTGATCCTCGCCACTGGGCGCTCGGACTATCCCAACCAGGTCAACAATGTACTGGGCTTCCCGTTTATTTTCCGCGGCGCCCTGGATGTGCGCGCAAGTGCGATCA
>JBFHFJ010000095.1:0-10903 GCA_041583655.1 Haliea sp.
AGGGAGGCTGCCGCGACCCCCTTGACCAGGGTGCGGCGGCGAAAATCAGGCGTGTCGCGCATTATTATGCTCCTGTCGGGACCCACGACAGCAGCATTACAGGAACCGGTTACCGGCGCAAGCGCGGGCAGCGCCGGGTTCAGGTAACCTGGGGGACTTAGCGCGCTGGACGGTTGCCGTTACCGGCCCCGCCGCCACTGCGCCGGCGCCGCCGGGGCTGACCGCGCCGCGCCGCATCGCCTGTGCCGGGACCACCTGGTCCCGCTCGCCGCGCGGTGTTCTGGGGCCGGCCAGATGCGCCCGCGCGACCCTGCGGCACGGCGTGCTCAGGCTCGAAACCTTCAATCTCTTCCCGGGGCAGCGTCTTGCGAATCAATTTCTCGATGCCCGCCAGGTAATCCGCCTCATCCGCGCTGACCAGCGAGTAGGCGTGACCCGAGGCGCCCGCCCTGCCTGTGCGACCGATCCGGTGTACGTAATCTTCGGCCACATTCGGCAGGTCGAAGTTGACCACCTGTGGCAGTTGTTCAATATCGAGCCCGCGAGCGGCAATGTCCGTGGCGACCAGGGCCTGCACCCTGCCCTGCTTGAAATCGCCCAGGGCCTTGGTCCGCGCGTTCTGGCTCTTGTTGCCGTGGATTGCCACGGCGCGGATGCCGTCCTTTTCCAGTTGCTGGCTCAGCTTGTTGGCACCGTGCTTGGTGCGGGTGAACACGAGCACCTGCTGCCAGGCGTTGCTCTGCACCAGATGGCTGAGCAACTGCGGCTTGCGCTTCTTGTCCACCGGGTAGACCCACTGGGTCACCATGTCCGCGGTCGCGTTAGGCGGCGCAACCTCTACCTTCACCGGGCTATCCATGTAGCCCTGGGCGAGCCTGGTGATCTCTGGGGAAAAGGTTGCCGAAAACATCAGGGTCTGGCGCTTCGCCGGCAGCAGCTTGACGATGCGCTTGATATCGTGGATGAAACCCATGTCCAGCATGCGGTCGGCCTCGTCGAACACCAGCACCTCAAGATCGCTGAAGTCGACAAAACCCTGACCGTGCAGGTCCAGCAAGCGGCCGGGTGTGGCCACCAGCACATCGACGCCGCGCTTGAGCAGCGCGATCTGGGGATTGATCTTGACTCCCCCGAAGACGACCGCGGAGCGGAATCCGTCGTACTTGCCATAGTCCCGCACACTTTCCTGCACCTGGGCCGCGAGCTCCCGGGTAGGGGTCAGGACCAGGGCGCGGCAGCGATTGGCCCTGACCGGCTTGCCGCCAGCTAGGCGCTGCAACAGTGGCAGGGTAAAGGCGGCGGTTTTGCCGGTACCGGTCTGGGCGGCGGCCATGACGTCCTTGCCTGCAAGGATCAGGGGAACGGCTTTGGCCTGGATCGGTGATGGGGTTTCGTAGCCCTGGTCGGCAATAGCGCGCAACAGGCTGGCAGACAGCCCGAGGGATTCAAAGGTCATGGTCAGCAATCTCTGGGGGGTATCTAAAAAGTCATTCGGAGGGGTGATGCTGACGAGACGCGGCACCGTCAGCGGGTGCGTGCCGGGCATACTACGCGAATCTGGAGTCAATGCAAGTTGAGAGGGTCAGCCTGGTCCAGGCACAGGGGACGAGGACTCCTGGGGAAAGACCGGGCGCTGGCGATGAAAGCGCTCCTTGGCGATGCGGATACGCGCGTCGTGGTCCGGCGCGGTATTCGCTATCTCCTCCGCAACCTTCAACCTGTGAATCAGGCCCTCCTGGTTCGCCACCTGGATTGCCAGCCCGGGGCGCGCATTGAGCTCCAGCAGCATAGGGCCGCGCTGCCGGTCCAGGACAATATCCGCACCCAGGTACCCCAGGCCGGTCATTTCCGCGCAACTGGCGGCCAGGTCAAGGATTGCATCCCAGTCGGGGAGGCGCAGGGACTTGAAACAGGCGCCAGTGTCCGGATGGTGGGTGACCAGACTGCCGCGCTGCACCGCAGCGATACTGTGCCCATTACCAATATCAATGCCGACCCCGACCGCGCCCTGGTGCAGGTTTGTCTTGCCGTCCGAGGCGTGGGTGGCACAGCGCATCATGGCCATGACCGGTACACCGCGGAACACGATCACCCGGATATCGGGGACGCCCTCGTAACTGTATTCCGCCAGTGCCGGGTTGAAATCGATCAGCGCCTCGATCATCGCAAAGTCATTGCGACCGCCAAGGCTGTGCAGGCCGGCGAGGATATTCGAGGTGTGCCGGCGCAAATCGCGGTAATCGATGACGCCACCGCTGGATTTCACGAAATGGTCACCGTCGCGGGCGACGATGACCAGGATTCCCTTGCCGCCACTGCCCTGCACCGGCTTGATCACAAAGGCATCCCGGCCCTGCAACTGCTCCAGCATGTGATCAATCTGGAACTGGTAGTCGATCACCCCGTACAGTTCGGGCACGACAATGCCCCGCTCCAGGGCCGCTTTCTTGGTGAGCAGCTTGTTGTCCACCAACTGGTAGTTGCGGCGGGGGTTGTTGGCGCCAATGTAGGAAATATTACGGCTGTTCATCCCCAGGATGCCGAGCCGGCGCAGCGTGGAGGGCGCGACCAGCTTGATCATTTCATGTTCGCCATGTCGCGGAAGCGATACAGTTCAGACAGGCGGTAGCCGGTGTACTTGCCAATCAGGAGGATGACGCCCAGCAGGCTGACCAGCAGCTCCGGGAAGTTGAACGTGAGGTGTTCAACCACGCTCACCGACATGATCAGGTAGGCCAGGACCGCAACCAGCAGGCTGCCTCCGCCCTGCACCATAACCTCGTGCCCACCTTCCTCTTCCCAGAGAATGGACATGCGTTCGATGGTCCAGGCCAGGATGATGGTCGGGAAGAATGTCACGGTCAGGGCCTGGTCAAGCCCCAGCTTGTAACTGATCAGGGCCAACACCGCCATCAGCAGAATCACCACGATCACGACGGCCGATACCCGGGCCACCAGCAGCAGGTTGAGGTGGCTCAGCCAGGAACGTATCCAGAGACCGACGCTGACCAGGGTCAGGAATATGGCCAGCCCGACCAACAGGGTAGTCTGCAGAAATGCGAGCGCAATCAGGATTGGCATGAAGGTCCCGGACGTCTTGATCCCGACCAGGATGCGCATTACCACCACGACAAACGCCGCCACCGGCAACAGCAGAATACCCTTGAAGATACCCTGCTGTTCCACCGGCAAGGCGTAGATGGAGAAGTCCAGCAGGGCGAAGTCGTCACTGCGCTGCTCCATGCTGACCACCGTCTTGGCGGAAAGGCTGTTGCGGACCAGGGCGAACTCCAGCCGCGAGTCGCGACCACCCATCACCCGCAGGGCCGCACCATCGCCGCGGTGCCACACGAAGAAGTTGTCAGGCAACCCCACGGCGCCGGTTACCGGATCAAGCAATTGCCAGCCGCTGCCGTCGTGAATCTCCAGCAGCGCGCTCAGGGTCTGGCGCCGGCGCCCGTCCTGCAACTGGATGCCGCGCACGGAATGGGCGGGAATACCCGCATAGGCCAGCACGTCAAGCATGACGCGCAGGGGCGTGTCGCGGTAGGTGCCGAGGAGAAACTCCGCGTCCTGCCCCGGCTGCGCACGCGTCAGTTCCTGCACCAGCAGCGCGGCAAAAGTTGCCGGCCCGCTGGAGCGGTCGCGCAGGTCCAGGACCAGACGCTCCATCGCCGCCTGCTGGTCAGCCTCCAGCAACGGCGCTTCGATTTCGCTTACGGGAAAGGCGGGCAGTGAATCCCTGCGGGCGCGATAGGCCTGTTGTTTGTAGTACAGCGTTGTGGGATGGTCCAGCGACTGCCGCGACCAGCGCGCCACCTTGCCGCCCTGCTCTTCGACCACGGAGAAGCCGAAGCCGGACGACGCAAAATGCTCCTCGAGAGTGACCCAGCCACCCAGACCAGCGGGTAACTTGAGCTCCACGTCCACCGGCCCATCGCTGGGCTTGAAGCTGATCTTCGTTTCAATGGTCCAGACTTCCCGCGACTCACCGGGCCAGAGCGGGAGATCCAGGCGTACAACCTTGTAAGTGGTTAGCGCCAGACCGAAGAAAATCAGGGCGCCGGCGACAATACCAACCTTGGCTCGGGATGCAATCATATAGGCTACTGGTTATCCAGGGTGTGGCGACGGCTGACATCGACAATCGCGACGTCAGTCAACAGGTTGCGCCCAACCACCAACGGGTAGGGCATATCAGTTCGTTCGGAAAGGCCGACCTCGACCCGCGTGCGGTTGTCACCCAGAACCAGCCACATCTGCACCACGTAGTTCCGGGTCGTGCTCCCGTCCGCATGCTGGGTGGACACGCGGCGCCGCACCTGGGCTTCAACTTCGTGCTCGTCACCGCTAACCGGGTCTACAAGGACGAAATTCACGAAGCGCTTGCCGTCCTTTTCCAGCAGGCGAACGTTCCCTGCAGCCACCGTGGTGCCCTCAGCGGCAGTGTCGATGACCGCTTCCAGGCGAATCCCGGGAGGGTCGATGGTGACAAACTCCACGGCCCCGATGATGGGGAGGTCAAGTTCGCCCGCCGTCGTGGGCGGCGGCGGCGGCGGCGGCCTGTGCGGCGGCGCCGGGCGCAATACGATTTTCTCCAGCACGCGCGGCTCGGGCTGCTCTTCTATCTGCCACTGGGGGCACTCCGGGACCTCCACCTCCGGACAGACGACCTGCTCGGACCCCGGTACCGACACGGTCTCACACCCTGCTAGAACCGCGACAGCAAAAAGCACTACAACTCTGTTGAACAATGACATGCGTTCCCCTGGCACTCCGCCGACCATACTGCCGGCGCCATGGTACAGAGTATACTGTAGCCCGGGCAGGAAAATCACCCGCCCTCTAAAGCGCCCCGCACGGCAGGGTTTCAGGGCGGTTGCGCAGACTTGATATTCGCCGTACTTGGCCCTACTGTGCGGGCCTGAAGTGTGCGCGGACAGCACAGACCCACTGGAGGATGACCCAATGCTTACCTGGAACGACGTGCGCCGCTTCGCCGAGGCGGGCAACCCGGCTCCCGACCGGACGCTGCAGCGCAGCGACGAAGAGTGGGCCGCACTGCTGACACCGGAGCAGTTCCACGTCACCCGCAAGGCGGGCACCGAGCGGGCTTTCAGCAACGACATGTGCTCCCTCTTTGAACCGGGCGCGTACAGCTGTGTCTGCTGCGACACCCTGCTCTTTGACGGCGACCAGAAGTTCGAATCGGGCACAGGCTGGCCCTCCTTTACCCAGCCGGTAAAGGAGAACGCAATCGCCTACCACTATGACCACAGCTTCGGTCGCAGCCGTGTTGAAACCACATGCAACACCTGCGGGGCCCACCTCGGGCATGTTTTTCCCGACGGGCCGCCCCCCGGCGGCTTGCGTTACTGCATGAATGCCGTGGCCCTGCGCAAGCGCGCTCCAGGCGAGGAGCAACTGGCATGAGGCGCTTCCTGTGCTTGGTTACCCTGCTGGCGGTATCTGGCTGTACCAGCCTGACTGAGCGGGCGCAGAAGTCCGTCACTACCACCCTGCCCAATGTCGAGACCATTGAGTTCCGCAACCTGCAGCAATACCCGGGCAATGTCGTCTGTGGCGAATACAAGTCGATTCAGCGCTGGGGCGACAACCGGGGCTTCAACCGATTTATCTTCCGCGATGGAACGTCCGATGTGCGCCCCTCCCGGGAGGATCACCGCGTTTTCTGCAGTGCTGACCAGGCTGCCAGCCTCTACGCCCTGACCGGCATCCAGGCCGGGCCCGGCCACTCACAGGAACTGCGCACTGTCACCGCCGACCTCGCCCGGCTGCTGGCGGCACTGGAAGCGCACTACGAGGACGTGGCCTCCTACCCCGACAACGGCACCGGACTGCAGGGCCTCCTGACGCCCGGCAACAACCTCCTGCGACCCGCAAGGTACCGCGATGGCGGCTACATTGACGCTGTTCCCCTCGATCCCTGGCAGCGCCCCTACATTTACGCCGGCCCGGATTTTGCCGGCGCGCGTCAGCCTCCCTCGGTCATGACCCTGGGAGCTGACGGGAAACCGGGCGGTGAGGGCGATGCTGTCGACATCTCGCTGGAACACCTGCACTACCTCCAGCATATCCTGGGGCTGTAAACGGTGCTGGACACCGCCCTGCCCTACCGCAACACCATGCTGGTGCGCTTCAGTGACACCGATGCCCAGGGTCACCTGTATTTTGCCAACTACCTGGTTTATGCGGACGAGGTCGCCGGGTTTTACATGGAGGAACTGGGGTTCGGCGCGATGAATCCCCAGACCGCGCCGTGCTTCATCTTCACCGTGAACATCAACTGCGACTACCTGGGGGAGTGCCGGGCCTACGAGACCGTGGAGGTCCGCCTGGGCTACAGCCGGCTGGGGCGCAGCAGTGCCGACCTCGCGTTTGAGCTCTACGCGGAAGACGGCAGCAGGATCCTGGCGAAAGGCAGCCTCACCCAGGTCTTCACCGACAAGGTGAGTCGCAGGCCAATCCCGATTCCCGCCGAATTCCGGGCCGCAATCCTCGCCCGCCAACCGGCACTCGCCGACTTCTGACAGCCACCCCCGGCCGGGGGAGCCTAGAGAAGCAGGGCGGTTGCCAGGAGCAGCATCAGGCCCATCCCCAGCACGTCGGTGAATGTGGTGAGGAAAATACTGCTGGCCATTGCCGGATCCGCGCCAAACCTGCGCAGGGTAATCGGCACCATTACCCCAAAAATCCCGCTGCCCACGCAGGCGCCCACCATCGCCACCAGGATTACCAGGCCCAGCAAAAGCGGGGCATCGGCACCACTCATGCTGGCGTAAACCCACATTGCAGCCGCGGCGACACAGCCCACCAGAAACCCGTTCATGGCTCCCAGCGCCATTTCCTTGCGCAGGAGCCGCCCGAGGGGGACATCCGCAAGTTCACCTACCGTCATCCCGCGCAGTGTTATGGCCAGCGCCTGGCAACCCGTATTGCCGCTCTGCCCCGCCAGCACCGGCAGGAATACCGCCAGCGCCACAATCTGGGCGATGGTATCCTCAAATATGCCGACCACGAAGGCCGCCGCAAAGGCGGTCAGCAGATTCACCTGCAACCACGGGTGGCGCATGCGAAAAGCGCTCCAGATGCCGGTGCCAACACGCTCCTCCCGATCCAGACCGACCATGCTGCCGGTCTGCATACTGAGCTCCGATGCCATCCGCTCGAACAGCTGCCAGCCGAAGACCAGGCCGACCAGGCGCCCACCGTCGTCGACCACCGGATAGATGCGATGGCGCCGGCGCAGCGCCTGCTGAATGGCCTCGGACAACAGGGTGTCGCGGCGGAAGGAGAACGGTTCCGGGGTCATTATCTCGGCGAGGCGCTGGCCGGGGCGACCGAGCAACAAATCGCGCATTGCCACCGTGCCCTGCAGGCGACCGTCCACTCCCGTTACGTAGATGTAGGTGATTCCCGAGGCGGATGGCGCATGCACAAGGTAATCAAGGGCACCGGCGATAGTGGTCTCCGGACCAAGGACGCCGAAAGGCAGCGTCAGCAGTTCCTCAATGGTGTTGCTGTCTCCGCCGAATTCACTCAGGACGTTCAGCTCCACCGCGCCCTCCCCGGTCGCGGCGGGAGGGCCGGCGAGATGAGAGCTTATCGCCAGCGCCTGGTCGGAGGGCAGCACCGCCAGCACCTGCTGTTGGCGTTCCGGCGGCAAACCCTGCAACATTGCCGCGGCATCCGCTGTCGATGCCTCGCGGATCTTCTCGGCCAGATGCGCCGGGGACTCAATTGGCTTCATGGGCTTACTCCACAATAATTACCTAACCAGTCCGGGACTGCCGAAGACGCGATGCGTAGGCCAGCAAAACGGCTGTGCCGGCGACCTCTACTGCGACAGAGACTGGCGCCAGGGTAGCATCGTGCAGCAGGCTCGAAAGCACCCGGAACAGGGCTGCACTGCCGAGCAGCAGGCAGGCGCCGAGTAGCGGCTGTGGCTGCCTGCGCCAAACACCCAAACCGATCAGCACCGTGAGGGTAAAGAAAAACGCGGTAAAATCTCCCACCTGGCTGTTGCGGCCGACCCCGTCCAGCAGGGGCATGCCGAGCATCTCCGCGGCCTTTGCCGGGTCGAGTAACCAGTTGAGAAAACTCACCCCCAGCAACAAACCCAGGAGGCCGGATGCGATTCGCAACATTGCAGTCATTGTTATTTGTCCCTGCCGTAGACGATCTAGTCCAGCCAATGGTGCATCACTGTGCCCGCCATGACCAGTGCTTCCTCGTACAGGTTGCAGAGGCACGGCGAAAACCGTTGACCGGCCCGGTGCGGCTGGGCAACTATCCGCGCTGAGGATCGCGGCGCTTCCGCCGCGTCACCGGTGGCACAGGAGGGAGCCGCCCGCATGCCCAGCAACAGGATCGCCGCGATCGACATGATCAGGAACAGCCTGCACAGCAAGGCCTTCGAGAGCGCCCTGCACAGCAGCGAACTGCAGCTGGCAAAGACCCCCGGCGACGCCGAGCTATGGGGCCTGAAGGGGCAGGCGCTGCTTGGGCTGGGCCGCCTGGAAGACGCCGCCACCTGCTTCCGGCAAGGCCTTGAGAAAAACCCCGGCAATGCCCGCCTGCTGGTCCTCCAGGGGCACCTGTACACCCGGCAGGGTCGCGGTGAGGAGGCTGTTGCCTGCTACACCCGGGCGCTGGCCAGCGACCCGGGGCAGACCGACGCCTACCGGGGGTTGCTGAACTTCCGCGAAATTCCGGCGGACAGCGCAGAGGTCGCAGAACTGCTGGCCCTGGCCCTGGACGAGCGCCGCAGCGGCAGCTCGCGGGCGCGGGCGCTGTTCCTGCTCGGCCAGATCTTTGTCGATGCGCGCCTGGACAGGGCCGGTTTCGCGTTTTTCGCCCAGGCCAACTCCCTCGTCGCCAGGAACATAGAGCGCGGCAAACGCGAGTACCAGGTAACCCCCGGCGCAGCGGCCATGACAGCAGAGTTCTTCCGCCGGCACGCCCGTCTCAAGCCTGCACTCCCGGCGTGCCCGGCTGTCATTGTCGCCGGACTGCCACGCTCGGGAAAAAGCCTGGTGGAGAACCTTCTGGCGGGACACCCGCTGGTTACTGCCGGCGGCGAACTTGCCCTGGCGCGTAAACTGGCCGGCGATCTTGCCCAGCGACCCGGGCTCGAAGCTGTTGCCGCCCGGTTGCGGGAGACCACTGCCTCCCCCATGGGCAAGTACTGTCCGGCACCGGCCACCGGCGCCCGCTACCTTGTTGACACCTCGCCGGCCAACCTCAGCCGGCTGGGCTACCTGGCCCTCCTGCACCCGGAGGTCCCTATCGTCTTCTGCCGACGCGAGCCGCTGGACCTGGGCCTGGCGCTGTTTTTCAAGAATTTCCGCAGCGGCCACCGCTACAGTTACCAGCTGGCGACCGTGGGGCGCGCCATCGCGCTGGCCGAAAAGCTCATACGCCACTGGAGCCACGCCCTTCCCAACCCCATGCTGGAAGTACAGTACGAAGACCTGGTCCGGGACCCCCCGGGCACACGGCGGGCGCTGTTCGCCTGGCTGGGCCTGCCCCCCGCCGAGCCGAAAGCCCCGGCCACGGACTGTTGCTGGCGGGTCTTTCCCAGTCGCTCGATCGACGCGGTGGGCGTCATAAGCCCGGATCTGGTGGGTTTCTCCAGGCGCTTTCGCAGCCAGCTTGAGCCCCTGGCCAGGGCCTACGCGGCCGAATCCTCACGCCCGGGCCTGGGTTCCAGGGCCGCGAGCCCGAGTGGGCCCTGAGCCCTCGTTGCACCGCCCGCTATAGTCGACTAAAATGGTCGGGTATTTTCCGGCGGCAAAAATGCCCGCCGGCACAGACACGGCGGGCTCTCCGTGAGAAAATGCCCGCCGGCTTTCGCCGGGCCCCGATGCCCGCTCCAACAGGTCAAGCACTATGTCGCAGGAACAGATTGAGCACGCCATACGCAAGGAATATGCGGCCGGTTTCTCCACCAGCATCGAGTCGGACACCCTCCCTCCGGGGCTGAGCGAGGACACCGTGCGCTTCATCTCCGCGCGCAAGAACGAGCCCGAATGGCTGCTGGAATGGCGGCTCGAAGCCTACCGGAGCTGGCTGGAGATGGTCGAGCCGCAGTGGGCCCACGTGCAGTATCCGCCGGTCAAATTCAATGAGATTTCCTATTTCTCCTCGCCCAAGAATCTCAAGGACCGCCCCAAGAGCCTGGATGAGGTCGACCCGCAGCTGATCGAAACCTACAACAAACTGGGTATTCCCCTGCACGAGCAGGCGGCGCTGGCCGGGGTCGCCGTCGACGCGGTGTTCGACTCGGTCTCGGTCACCACCACCTTCCGGGAAAAGCTCTGGGAAGCGGGGGTCATCTTCTGCTCCATCTCCGAGGCGGTGAAGGACTACCCCGAGCTGGTGAAAAAATACCTGGGCAGCGTCGTCCCGCGCAAGGACAACTTCTACGCCGCACTCAACAGCGCGGTCTACAGCGACGGCTCCTTCGTCTACATCCCCAAGGGAGTGCGCTGCCCGATGGAGCTGTCGACCTACTTCCGCATCAATGAAGCCAAGACCGGCCAGTTCGAGCGCACGCTGATCATCGCCGACGAGGACAGCCACGTCAGCTACCTTGAGGGTTGCACCGCGCCGATGCGCGACGAGAACCAGCTGCATGCCGCGGTCGTGGAACTGGTGGCCCTGGATGGCGCCGAGATCAAGTACTCCACGGTACAGAACTGGTATCCCGGCGACGCCCAGGGCAAGGGCGGCATCTACAACTTCGTCACCAAGCGCGGGGTCGCCCACCGCAACGCCAAGATTTCCTGGACCCAGGTGGAAACCGGCTCGGCGATCACCTGGAAATACCCCAGCTGCATCCTGCGCGGCGACAACAGCGTCGGCGAATTCTACTCTGTCG
>JBFHFJ010000096.1:0-10795 GCA_041583655.1 Haliea sp.
AATTTCAGCCTGCCAACAGAAAATAAAGTACATGCCATCAGAAGCGGCTCCTTGAATTGGGGGGAAGGCGCCTATACTAACGGATTTTCATTGGTTCTGCGCCCCGGCGAACACTGCTAGACTGATGCCCCCTGCAAAAGGAGACAATTGTGAGCACCAAGGACTACGACCTTTTTGTTATCGGCGCCGGTTCCGGTGGCGTTCGCGCCGCGCGTATGGCTGCCGGATTTGGCGCCCGGGTGGCTATCGCCGAAGACCGCTACATGGGCGGGACCTGCGTCAACGTCGGCTGCGTTCCCAAGAAGCTGTACGTCTACGCTTCGGAATTCAGCAAGGCTTTCGAGGATGCGCGTGGTTTCGGCTGGGACAGCAGCAAACCGGCGTTCGACTGGGCCACGCTCAGGGATAACAAGAAAACCGAGATATCGCGGCTCAATGCGATCTACCGCAAGCTCCTGGCCGGCGCCAACGCCGAGGTTCTCGAGGGTCGTGCGCGAATTGTGGACGCCCATACCGTCGCCGTGGGCGACCAGCAGTACAGCGCAGAGAAGATCCTGATCGCCACCGGAGGCTGGCCCCACATCCCTGACTTCCCGGGCAGCGAGCTCGCAATCACTTCCAACGAAGTCTTCGACCTGGACCATTTCCCGGAGCGCCTGGTGATTGTTGGCGGCGGCTACATCGCGGTGGAGTTCGCAGGGATCTTCAACGGCCTCGGCGCCCATGTGACCCAACTCTACCGCGGCCCCCTGTTCCTGCGCGGTTTCGATCCGGACATCCGCGCCCACGCCGCGCGCGAAATCGCCAAGACAGGCGTCGACCTGCGCTTTGAAGTCAATGTGGAATCCATCAGCAGGGGGCGGGATGGTCTCGACCTGCAGTTGACCGACGGCTCGCGGATCACAGCCGACGCGGTGCTCTACGCCACCGGGCGGGTACCCCACCTGGAGGGCCTGGGCCTGGAAAACGTCGATGTCGAGCTCACCGAGTTCGGCACCATCAAGGTGGATGAACACTATCGCACCAGCGAATCGAGCATCTTTGCCGTTGGCGATGTCATCGGCGGCATGGAGCTGACACCGGTGGCCCTGGCCGAAGGCATGGCCTTCGCAAGACGCCAGTTCGGTGAACCCGGCCAGCAGGTCGACTACGATTTCATACCCACCGCCGTATTCTGCCAGCCAAACATCGGTACCGTCGGTTTCACCGAGGAGGAGGCGCGATCCAGGTTTGGCCACATCCGCCTGTTCAAGTCCAACTTCCGGCCCATGAAGCACACCATCAGCGGGCGCGATGAACAGACTTTCATGAAGCTGATCGTGGACAAGGCCAGCGACCGGGTCGTCGGTGTGCACATGATGGGGCCGGATGCCGGCGAGATCATCCAGGGCATCGCCATCGCCCTGCGCGCCGGTGCTACCAAGGCCGTGTTTGATTCCACCATCGGCATCCACCCGACGGCGGCAGAGGAGTTCGTCACCATGCGCGAACCCTGGACCGAAGACTGAGTCACCCGGGCACGGCGACATGATCGAGGTCGATTCGCTGTCACGCAGCTACGGGGCCACCCCCGCGGTGGACAACGTCAGCTTCAGTATTGGCGCCAACGAGGTGGTCGGGCTGCTCGGCCACAACGGCGCGGGCAAGACCACCATCATGCGCATGCTCAGCGGGTTTCTGGAACCTTCAGCGGGTAGCATCAGCATTGCGGGCGTAGACATGGCAACGCAGGCCCGAGAGGTGCAGATGCAGCTGGGCTACCTGCCGGAACACCTGCCGGTTTACCCGGAAATGCCCGTTGCGGACTACCTGGAATATGCCGCGACTCTCAAGGGTATCGCACCAGCGGACCGTCACCTCGCCCTGCGCGAGGCCATTGCCGCAACCGATCTCGGCGAGCGGGCCCTGGATCCGATCTATCGCCTGTCCCGGGGACTGCGCCAGCGGGTCGGCGTGGCCCAGGCCATCCTCGGGCAGCCGCGACTGCTGATCCTGGACGAGCCCACCAACGGCCTGGATCCGGAGCAGACAGCCCAGATGCGGGGCCTGCTGCGGCGCCTGTCCCAACGCGCCACGGTGATTCTCTCCACGCACATCATGCAGGAAGTGGAGGCGGTCTGTGACCGGGTCCTGGTGCTGGCCGCCGGCAGGCTGGTGCTGGACCAGTCACTCACTACCCTGCGCGAGAGCCGCACTCTCCGGCTCAGGGCCGGGCGGGAGGAGCAGGCCCTGGAAAACTGGCTGCGGCGACTGCCCCAGGTCGCCAGTGTCATCCCGGATCCCGCCGGGTCCGGCAAGGAGGGGAGCTGGCTGCTGCAGTTGCACGAACGCTCCGACATTGACACCGCCGCCAACAATATCGCCAAGTGCGTGGTCGGCGCCGGTGCCAGCCTCTATGAGCTGCAACCGGTAGTCCGGGACCTGGACAGCATTTTCCGGGAGGCCACCAACGGCGCAGCGAACGGCAATGGAGCGGCGCCATGAGCACCAGCAGCGTCAGCCGCCGGGTGGCACAGAAAGAGATGCGCCTGTTTTTCGGCTCGCCGGTAGCCTGGCTGTTCCTGGCAGTGTTTGCCGCGGTAACCCTGTTCATCTTCTTCTGGGTCGAGTCCTGGTTTGCACGCAACATTGCCGATGTCAGGCCGCTGTTCGAGTGGATGCCGCTGCTGCTGATACCGCTCAGCGCCGCCCTGACCATGCGCATGTGGAGCGAGGAGAGGCGCACCGGCACCCTGGAGCACGTGCTGATCCAGCCCGCCGGCATCTGGCGCTTCGTGCTCGGCAAGTTCCGCGCCTGCTTCAGCCTGCTGCTGCTGGCCCTGCTGGCCACCCTGCCCCTGCCGGTGACGGCGAGCCTGATCGCGGACCTGGACTGGGGGCCGGTGGGCGCGGGCTACCTCGCCACGGCCCTGCTGGGCGCAGCCTATCTCAGCATCGGACTGTTCGTTTCCTCCCGCACCGACAATCCGATCGTCAGCCTTATCGGCACTGTCGCTGTCTGCGGCCTGCTGTATCTGCTGGGCAGCACCACCCTTACCAGCTTCTTTGACGACCGCAGCGGCGAGCTGCTGCGGCTGCTGGGCACCGGTTCCCGCTTCGACAGCATCAGTCGCGGCGTGCTGGACCTGCGCGACCTGGCCTGGTACCTCACTCTGGTGGCCGGTTTCCTGGCGCTCAATGTGTACAGCCTGGAGCGCGAGCGCTGGGCCCGGGACGCCCGCACCGCCCGCCAGCGCCGCTGGCGGGCCGGGCTGGTCCTGCTGCTCGCGAACCTGGTACTGGCCAACGTCTGGCTGCAGCGGCTGCCGGCACTGCGCCTGGACGTCACCGAGGGCCGGCTGTATTCCATCTCCGCACCCACCGGGGAACTTCTGGCGCGGCTGGAAGAGCCCCTGTTGATACGCGGCTATTTCAGCGCGCGCACGCACCCGCTGCTGGCCCCGCTGGTGCCCCAGCTGCGCGACCTGATCCAGGAGTACGCCATCGCGGGGGGCGACCGGGTCCGCGTGGAGTTCATTGACCCCGCGGACCACCCGGAGCTGGAAAAGGAAGCCAATGAGCGCTACCAGATGCGCGCGACACCCCTGCAGGTTGCGGACCGCTACCAGTCCGCGCTGGTCAACGCCTGGTTCCATGTCCTGGTCAGCTACGGCGATGAGTTCGCGACCCTGGGCTTTACCGACCTGATCGACGTTCGCACTGCCGGCAATACCGAGGCCGAGGTGCGCCTGCGCAACCCCGAATTTGACCTCACCCGGGCGATCCGCGATGTGCTCTACAGCTATCAGCTCGGCGGCAATCTGTTCCATGGCCTGCAACGGCCAGTAGAGCTGGTGGCCTATGTCTCCGACGAGGAGCTGCTGCCGGACCTGTTGCGCAACTACAGGGCCGCAATCGTCGAGCAGCTGGAGGAGAAAGTCGCCCAGTCAGGCGGGCTGTTCAGCTACCGCTTCGTACAACCGGAAGCGAACGGCGGCGAACTCGCCCGCAAGCTCGGCGAGGAATGGGGCTTCCGGCCGATGATCTCGGCGCTGGGTGAGGAGCAGGAATTCTGGTTCTACCTGACCCTGGAAGACAGTCACCAGGTTGTGCAACTACCCACCGAGGAATTTGATCCGGCGGATTTCGCGCCCATGCTGGACGCGGGTATCAAGCGCTTCGCCAGCGGCTTCACCCGCACGGTCGCACTGGCGATACCGGAACTCAACGAGCAGATGGCCCGCTATCACCTGGGCGCCCCCACTTTCGCCAACCTGGAGCAGGCCATCACCCGCGACTACAGCATCCGCCTGGAGCAGCTTGCGGACGGCCGGGTCGACCCGGCCGCGGACATCCTGGCTGTCGTCGCCCCCCGCGACCTGGACCGGTCCGCGCTGTTTGCCATCGACCAGTTCCTGATGCGCGGCGGTACCGTGATCCTGGCAACATCACCCTTCAGCGTTGAACTGACCGCAGGGGAAATGCGCCTGCTCGACTACAGCAGTGGCCTGGAGGACTGGCTTGCGAGCCACGGCATCAGCATCGACCGGAGCCTGGTGCTGGACCCACAAAGCGCAGCGTTCCCGGCACCGATATTGCGCACGGTGGGGGAGTACGAGTTCCGCGACGTGCAGATGATCGACTACCCCTACTTCATCGACCTGCGCCCGCCGGGGTTGAATCCAGCGCATCCGATAACCGAGAACCTGCCCCAGATGACCATGGGCTGGGCCTCCCCGATCACCGCAGACCCGCCAGACGGGCTGCGACTGACCAGCCTGCTGCGCAGCTCCGCGGAGGCCTGGACTTCCGCCGAGCGCGACATACTGCCCCGGCAGGACGGTGGCGACCGTCCGCGATTCACCCCGGCGGGGGAGCGCCAGCAGTTCCAGCTGGGCGTGGCCCTGGAAGGCCAGTTCAGTTCCTGGTTCGCAGGGCGCAAGGCCCCACCCCTGGCCGATGACGCCGCGGCCGAGGTGCGTACCGTACTCGAGCGCTCGCCGGAATCCGCACGACTTATCGTGTTCGCATCCAACGATTTCATGGACGACCAGATGCTGAATGCCGTGGTCGCCGCCGCCGGCACCCAGTACCTGGGCTCTCTGGAACTGTTCATGAACACCCTGGAGTGGTCCCTGCAGGATGAGTCCCTGCTGCAGATTCGCTCCCGGGCCCATTTCAATCGCACCCTGCCGCCCATGAGCCGGGAAGCACAGCAGTTCATCGAGTACCTTAACTATGGCCTGGCGGTTGTCTGGCTGCTGCTGCTGGCGGGCGTGCACGGCCTCCGCGCCATGCTCCGCAAGCGCTATTATCGGCGGAGCCTGGCGCTGTGAACCGGATCAACAGTGTCCTGTTGCTGGTGCTGGTGATCCAGCTGTTCCTCACCGCCGTGGTCTACTGGCCGCAGCAGGCGCCGGTCGTTGAGAATCCCGCCGTCCCGCTGCTGGCGATCGACCCGGCCGCAGTCACCGCAATCCAGCTGGCAGACAACGAAGGAAACGAGGCTATCCTGCAGCGCGTGGAGGGTGCCTGGCGGTTGCCGGCGCAGCAGGACCTGCCTGCTGACAGCGCCCTGGTCGAGCGCCTGCTGCAGGTACTGGCGGTGGAAGCGCACGGCTATCCGGTCGCCACCAGTATCGCCGCGCGGCAGAGATTCGAAGTCGCCAGCTATCGTTTCCAGCGCAGCGTCACCCTGCTTGGCGCCGATGACACACCGCTGGCAACGGTGTTTCTCGGCACGGCGCCAGCTTTTCGCCGCATCCACGCCCGCAGCTCAGGGGACGACGCCATATACAGCATTGCCTTCAACAGCTTTGATGCCCCGGCCACTGACAGCGCATGGCTGGACCGCCGTCTGCTGCAGGTGGCAGCGCCACGGCGGATTCGCGGCAGTGACTTCTCCCTGACCCGGCTGGACAGCGGGGAGTGGCGGGCCGCGGGCGGCGGGACCCCGGAGCCGCGGGAACTGGAAGCCCTGCTGGTTTCCCTGGCGAACCTGCAGGTGGACGGCATTGCCAGCGAGGACCAGCAGCGTTCCCTGGCCACATCGACGCCCGCTTTCATACTCGACATGGAAACCGCCGGGGAGGCCCTGCAACTCGCTTTCTACCTGCTGGACGAAGAGCATTTTGTCCACGACCAGCGCTACGATGTTTTCTTTACCGTGAGCGCCTACGACTTTGACCGCCTGCAAACGCTGGACTCCGGGCGCCTGAACGGCTCTCCATGAGCAGCACCTCGCAGTGGCCGCTGCCCGCCGAGGGCGTGCGCTTCCTGACGCCGGCGTTCATGCTGGAACAGCTGCACCGCCACCCGCTCACCCGGGATTGCTACCCCACCGCCATGGGCTATTATCCGCAGGCCCGCGGGCACCGGATGCGGCGTCCGCGCCACGACGACAATCTGCTGCTGTACTGTGTAGATGGTCGGGGCCGCCTGCGCATTGGCGGGCAGCGGCAGGAGATCGGCCCCGGCGACCTGATCCTGCTGCCCCAGGGCCTGGGCCACAGCTACAGTGCCGACCGGGAGCAACCCTGGAGCCTGTACTGGATCCACTTCCAGGGCATCAGCAGCAGGATATTCATGGAGTACCTGGGTTACCGGGAAGGCCGGGCGGTAATTCACGCCGGTATCGCCCCCGGCCTGATTGCCGCGTTTCATACCCTGCTGGCGGTTAACCGCACCGGCTACAGCAGCAGCGCATTTATCAACGCCGCCAACCAGTGCCGGCACCTGTTCACCCAGATCGTACTGGAGGCCAACCGCCAGCGCGCCACTCACACAACCGGGCTGGACCTGGAGTCGATCCAGGGTCTGATGCAGGACAGGATTCACGGCAGTCTGGAACTGGAGGAACTGGCCGCGATCGCGCACCTGTCCAAATACCACTTCGCCAGTCGCTACAAGGCACTGACCGGCTACTCACCGATCAAGCACTTCCTGCACATGAAAATCGAGTACGCCTGCCAGCTCCTGGACAGCTCGGACCTGAGCGTAAAAGCCATCGCGGCCGCGGTGGGCTACGGGGATGCCCTGTACTTCTCGCGCCTGTTCCGGCAGACCGTCGGGCTGTCGCCGCGGGCCTATCGGAGTTCGGTGCGCAAGTAGCCACGGCGCGAGGGCCGAGGCCGGGCTGCAGGCTCAGCGCGCGTAGACCCCGGGATTGACACAGTGCGGCATGGGCTGCCCTTGCAGGGCGGCTATGGCATTGGCGGCAGCGATGTCCGCCATGCGCGCCCGGGTGCGGGTCGTGGCACTGCCAATGTGCGGTGCCAGCACCACGTTGGGCAGGGCCAGCAGGGGGTTGTCCACGGGCACCGGTTCCTCGGCGAAAACATCGACCCCCGCGGCGTACAGGGCACCGCTCGCCAATGCTGCCGCCAGTGCCTGCTCATCGACAATACCGCCACGCGCCGTATTCACCAGCACGGCCCCCGGTTTCATAGCGGCAATTTGCGCGGCTCCGAGCAGGCCACGGGTGTCCTCGGTCAACGCCAGGTGGACACTGACAAAGTCGCTGCGGGCCAGCACCTCCTCCAGTGACAGCTGCTCGACTCCGGGGACATCCTTCGGGCTGCGGTTCCAGCCCACCACGTCCATGCCGAAGGCCGCCGCGCGCCGCGCCACCGCCTGGCCGATCTCGCCGAGACCGATCACACCCAGCGTGGCGCCACTGACATCCTTGCCGGTAAAGAAATCCGGCGACCAGCGGTTCTCCCGCCGCCAGGCGCCCTGGCGGACAAAGCGGTCCGCCTCGGAAATCCGCCGGGCCGCTGCCAGCAGCAGGGCGAAGGCGGTATCCGCGGTAGTGTCGGCCAGCACGCCCGGTGTATGCCCCAGCGGAATGCCGCGCGCCGTCAGCGCTGCCACATCGATATGATCGACGCCAGCCGACATGCTGGAGACAAACTGCAGCTCGGGCATGGCATCGAGCAGCTCCTGGTCAATGCGATCAGTGAGCAGGCAAACCAGCCCCTGGCAACCAGCCAGCTCTTCGCGCAGCGAAGACGCCGGCAGCAGTCCCGGGCCCAGCCACACATTGACATCGCACAACCCAGACAGCTCGTGAATTCGGCTGCCGGGCAATTCATGGGTAACGAAAACTTTCCTGTCCATGGCAGCGAGCATACCGCAAACCCCGTGACCGGCAACAGCGCGAACCGGGAAATTGCCGTGGTTTCTGCGGGCCCTGAATCGGATTAAGATGTGACCCTGCGCCGGGGGAACGCTTATCCTTCCCGGCAGTCGAAACCCCCTGCCAACGCAGCCCCGACTTTACTTCACAGGCCAGAACATGAATGACAGCAGTGTTGCACTGAACGGAGACCTCTCCCTACGCGTTGTCGTGGATACCAGGGCCATGGACTGGACGCCCAGCCCCGGTGGCCAGGTATTGCGCAAGCGCCTGCACCGGGTGGGGCAGCCGGAATCCGGCCAGGTGACGTCCATCGTGCGCTACGACCCGGGGGCCCGGTTTCCCGCACACGATCACCCCCAGGGCGAGGAAATCCTGGTCCTGGAAGGCGTATTTTCCGACGAACATGGCGACTGGCCGGCCGGAACCTACCTGTTGAACCCGGAGGGCTTTCGCCACGCGCCCTTTTCACGCGACGGCTGCCTGCTGTTCGTGAAGCTGCGCCAGTACCCGGGCGCCGACCGCGAGCACATCGTTGTGGACACCGCTGCCCGGCCCTGGCAACCGTCGGTGCGCAAGAACACCAGCTGGAAAAAACTCTATGCCCAGGAGCCCTACACGGACTTCATGCGCCTGGAAAGCTGGGACACGCCGGCCGCCATCGGCCAGATCAACTTCCCCCAGGGCGCCGAGATTCTGGTCCTGAAGGGCAGCTTCAGCGATGCGCACGGCAATTACCCTACCCACTGCTGGTTGCGTATTCCCGCCGGCGGTTCCATCCACCCGACCAGCAACGAGTACTGCGAGCTCTACATCAAGGAGGGCGGCTTCGGCTACCTGCGCAGCGCGCACTGAGCGATTACAGGGTGAGGCCCCCGTCAACCACGATACACTCGCCATTGGTATAGCTGGACGCATCCGACACCAGGTACAGCACTGCGCCCGCCATCTCCTCCGGCTCGGCGTGACGTTGCATGGGGATTTTTTCGATAGCGGCCTGGTAGATCTCGTCGTTGCTGAACAGGGCGCCGGCAAACTTCGTTTTGGTCAGCCCCGGCAGCAGCGCATTGCAGCGAATGCCAAAACCGCCGCACTCTTTCGCAAACACCCTGGTCATATTGACCACCGCTGCCTTGGTGATGGAGTAGATCCCCTGCATCGGGCCTGGCTGCAGCGCGTTGACCGAGGCCGTGTTGACAATGGCGCCCTTGCCCTGCTCCCGCATCAGCTTGCCGGCCTCCACCGACATGAAGAAGTAGCCGCGGATGTTGACGTCCACGGTCTTCTGGAAAGCGGCGAGGTCGGTATCCAGCACGTGACCGAAATAGGGGTTGGCGGCGCCGTTGTTGACACAGATATCCAGCCGCCCATGGACAGCGCGAATATGCTCGAACAGTGCCTGGATGTCGCCCAGGTCGCCGACATTGCAGGCAAAGGCCTCTGCGCTGCCACCGCCGTCGCGAATGGCATCCGCGACAGGTGTGCAACCGTCGAGTTTACGACTGGACACAATCACATGCGCTCCCTGCTCCGCCAACAGGCGCGCGATCGCCTCGCCGATACCGCGGCTGGCGCCGCTTACCAGCGCGATGCGCCCGTTCAGGTCAAATAGTTTGGTGGTCATGCGTCAGGTTCTCCTTCGGTGTTGATCGCGGTTCTGCCACGGAGGACGCTGGCAGGAAGGCGTGACGGCGGGGGCCCCAGGGCCCAGGCCAGATAAAACAGCACCAGTACTATGCACCCCAGCCAGGCGCCGGCATAGCCAAACAGGGTCAGGTTGGCGCCCGCCAGAAGCGGACCTATGACCCGGCCCCAGGAAGCGGCCGACGCCGTGGTGCCGAGCATTTGCCCGCGCAGCTGTTGGGCGGTGCGCTGGCTGGTGATGGTGTTGAGCAGTGGCATGCACAGGGTCGCACCCGACATGGCCAGGTAGATTGCCCCCAGCATCCAGGGCGCGCCGGTAGCGAACACAGCCAGCCACAGGCCGAGCAGCAGGCAGGTAATGCAGATGCGCAGCAGCCGCCACTCCCCCGCCACCCGCACCAGCGGCCCCAGCAAGCCGCCCTGCAACAACACCATGATGGCGCCCTGAACACCGAACACGATCCCCACCTGCCGTGCACCCCAGCCGAGCAGATCGCCCAGCCACAGCGGAACCAGATAGGTCACTGAGCTGATCGCCGCTGCGTGCAGCATGTATTGCAGCACCAGCAGCCGGCTACCGGTCTGGCGCAGCATTTTCAGGGTCGCCGGGCGTGAACCGTCACGGTGCTGGCGGAGGCTCACCGCCCGCCGCTCCGGCGTCACGGACTCCGGCAGGAACAGCGCTGCCGCAAGAATGGCGAGCAGCGACATGCAACCGGCAACCAGGCAGGGCAAGGTAAAGCTGCCGCTGTCCCCGGCCAGCAGACCGCCGAGCAACGGGCCCAGCACCAGTCCCAGGCCGAATGCCGCACCGATCAATCCCATCCCTCTGGCGCGTCCCTCGTGGGTGGTGATGTCACTCATCATGGCGGAGGCCACACCGAGGTTTCCCGCCATGATCCCGGCGAAGGCCCGGGCCGCGAATATCATCCACAGTTGCGAAGCGAGCGCCAGCATCACATAGGATACAGCCGCCCCGCCCAGGCATAGCATGATTACCGGCTTGCGCCCCAGGCGGTCGGACAACCGGCCCCA
>JBFHFJ010000097.1:0-10660 GCA_041583655.1 Haliea sp.
CTGCTGCTGCCGTGGATGCAGCGCACATTAACCATCTCGCTGGATGTGGACTGGCTCTGGCGCAGGGGTCTTCCGCTGCTGGCACGCGCCGGCAGCCGCCTCGGCTCTCCCATGGTCAATGCTTTCCAGGCGCGACTCGGCGACGCGTTCACTGCTCTCGCCGACTCCGCCCGCAATACCATGGGCCACGCGGGGCCCCTGGGTCGTTCCTGGGAAATCGGCACCACCGCTCTGTGGATCGTGCTGCTTCTGATGGTTTACGTCTTCGCCTACTACCTTTTTTGATCCATCACTTTATGTGATGGACATCACAATTCTCGCAAGAAGCGCTTTCTGCGGAAGGCGCCAACCCTGATATTTCGTCCTGCTTTCCACCATGAGACAAGGACGTTCCCATCATGAACAAGCTATTGGTTGTCATAACGTTTACCGCTTTCTCCGCGCTTGGCGGCTGCAAAATCCAGATGTCCTCAACTACAGGCGGTTCGATTACAACCGAGTCGGGGAGCTACAGCTGCCAACCCAACTCCGTCTGTCCGCCCGTTGACGTCAATGATATTCATTTCGACGAAACCTTCATCGCCAAACCCGCAGACGGCTACGAGTTCGCCGGCTGGAGGAAGCGTGACCGAGGCCTTTGCGGTGGCAACAGGCAACCCTGCCGTCTGTTCACCTCCGGTTTCGTGGGGAATAATGCCCTGCTTGCGTTCCTGGATCGTCCACAGGAGGTTTTTTATCTTGAAGCGATATTCAGGGAGAGACCGCAAGGTAGCACCGGGGATGCCCGGAGCTGCTACAACGCGACGCTGGGGACGGCGGACACCAGCATCGTGGCCCGCTATCGCAGCACCGATGCATCCGGCGCAGTCCTGACCACAGATTACGAACAGCGCATTGCGGGTGGCGCACGCTTCAACGGCAGGGATGGCTCCAAGGGCACCAGTGACACGCGAGTCACCGGAGCCGCTCCCTCCACCTCGAAAACCGTGGCCTACTTCCAGCCCGACAACACCCGCTTTCGCATCACCCAGCTTGGACTGGAGGTCGAGTCATTCACGCCGGCAGCCTCCCGCACTCGCATTACCTTCCAGCCAGAGCGACTGGACCGTTTCGACCTGACTGCCGGCCAGAGCTATACCCAGAACTACACAACGCGGGTCAGCACGACCGTCAACGGCTTTACGACAGAGGTAAGCAACGCCACTGGCAGCACAACCACGTTCCTGGGCGTTGAGGCTGTAACAGTACCTGCGGGAACCTACCAGGCCTGCAAGTTCCGGGTAGAAACCAGCGGCGATAATTCCATATTGGAAGAGTGGTTTGGAGTCGGCAATGGCATGTTGCTGAAATCCACCGGGGACGGAGACACCAATGAGCTGGTTTCCGCCCGTATCAATGGGGCGTCGATCTAGAAAAAAAAACCCTCTGTGTCCAGGGACACAGAGGGTTTGTTTGGTGGAGCTAGACGGGATCGAACCGTCGACCTCTTGCATGCCATGCAAGCGCTCTCCCAGCTGAGCTATAGCCCCGAAAACTCTGAGGACGCGAATTCTAGTGACGCCGGAAAGCGGTGTCAAGGCGCAAGCGGCTCAACAGTCGACAAAATTTACCGGCACCTCCAGCACATTCACCGCCAGGCCACCGCGAGCGGTTTCCTTGTACTTGTCCTGCATGTCGCGACCGGTATCTTTCATGGTCTTGATCACCTGGTCCAGGGACACATAGTGCTCTCCGCTGCCACGCAGGGCCATGCGCGCTGCACTGATAGCCTTGATCGCACCCATGGCATTGCGCTCGATGCAGGGTACCTGCACCAGTCCACCGATGGGATCACAGGTCAGGCCAAGATTGTGTTCCATGGCAATCTCGGCGGCGTTCTCGACCTGGGCAGGGGTACCTCCCAGGGCATCTGCAAGCGCCCCTGCGGCCATCGAACATGCTGAGCCCACCTCGCCCTGGCAGCCGACCTCGGCGCCGGAAATCGAGGCGTTGATCTTGTACAGGATACCGATAGCGGCAGCGGTCAGCAGGTAGCGGGTAACGTCCTCTTCACTGGCGCCCCGGCAATGCTTGAGATAGTACTTGAACACTGCCGGGATAATACCCGCGGCGCCGTTGGTGGGCGCGGTCACGATACGCCCGCCGACGGCGTTCTCCTCATTGACCGCCAGGGCGTAGAGCGTGACCCAGTCCATGGTGTTGAGGGAGTCGTCCCCCAGGCCACCGGCACCACTCTTTAACTGCCGATGCAACTGCGCGGCCCGACGCTTGACCTTGAGGCCACCGGGCAGAATCCCCTCGGCGCGGCAGCCGCGCTCGATGCAGGCGTCCATGACCCGCCACAGGGACAGCAGCCCCTCGCGGATCTCCCGCTCGCTGCGCCAGGCCTTCTCGTTCTCCAGCATCAGGGCGCTGATCGAGAGCCCGCTGTCCTTGCACTGGCGCAACAACTCCGCCGCGGTGGTGAACGGCCAGGGCTGCTCGGTGAGGTCATCCACAATGACATCACCGCCCTCGGCAGCGGCCTCATCGACCACAAAGCCACCACCGACGGAGTAATAAACCCGCGCCCGCAGGACCTCACCGGCAGCGTCGAATGCCGTGAAGCGCATGCCGTTGGCGTGCCAGGGGAGGGACTCGCTGCGGTGCATGACCAGGTCGTCCCGGTAGCTGAAGGCGATCTCCTGACGCCCCAGCAGGCGCAGCCTGCCGCCCTCACGGACGGCGGCTACCCGCGCCGGAATGTCATCCACCACCACGGTTTCCGGCGTTTCGCCCTCAAGCCCGAGAATCACCGCCTTGGGCGACCCGTGCCCGGCCCCCGTCGCTCCGAGGGAGCCGTAGAGTTCTGCAGTCACCCGCTGGCAGCGTTCCAGCAGACCGTCTTCCCCGACACCGAGAACAAACCGGCGGGCGGCGTTCATCGGTCCGACGGTGTGGGAACTGGAAGGACCAATACCCACTTTGAACAGGTCGAATACGCTGATGGCCAAACTCTTTTCTCCTGAAAAACCAACACAAACACCACATTGTAGGCCGCCGCCCGCAGAATGCCACAGCTGCCCCGGCCAGGCGGGCTTTTACCGCCTCAGAGGTAACCGCAGCGCCGCAGCTCGGGCTCGATCAGGGCAACGCAGGGATGTCTTCTGTCGAGATCGGTGGCCCGCCCGGGGTCAATACCGGGACGACGGTAGGCCGGCGGCATGCCCGGGTGCATGGTTCCTGCCCCGTTTACGATACCCTGCTCGAAATCAACGCCGAGGAAGCGCAGAACAGAGTCCAGCTCACGCTCGGGACTGAGTACCAGGTCTTCAAAGCGCAGGAAAAGCGTGCGCGGCCTGTGCTGCAGAAACTCATACACCGACACAGCATAGCGCCAGCTGTCACAGGCCTGCTCCAGGCTCTGGGCGGTGCGCGCGAGCTTGGACTGCACACAGGCGCGACCGTCCCGCAGCAGGTAAATGACCGGCAGGCCCTCGAGTACCTGGTTGAAAAAGGCATCCAGGATATCCAGCGGCGGCACATGGTACAGGTTGTGCTTGTTGAGACCCGCAAGCTGCTCGGTAGTTATCTTGTTGCCCCAGAGCGCCGCAGGCGAAGCCGCCGCTGCCGCCAGACAGCGTTCGACAAAGGCACCGGTGCGCTGCTGAAACAGGCGCTCGGGCTCATCCTCCAGTGCGCGCCCCCGCAGGCAGTCGATGCTGCCGACCTCAAATCCGACCTGTAGCCGTGAATGCTGGTCCAGCAGCGCAGTCAGCAGGCTGGTACCGGAGCGGCCGGCGCCGATGATCAGAAACCGGAACCGGCTGTCTGCGGGAATGGTCAAGGTCGACTCAGCCGTCCTGCCCGAGTTCGGCATAGGCCTTTTCCAGTCGTTTCCCGGCTTTCTTCGACACCCCACCCAGAACCTCGATAGCGTGGCGCAGGCGGGCACGGCTCATGTCCGGACCGAGCATGGCCATGGAGTCGACCACCGAAAATGAGGCACTGGAGCCGGCGATGGCGACGAACAGCGGCGCCAGCAGATCCTTGATTTTGATACCGAGGGCATCGGCCAGGCCCTTGAGCGCATTCCACACGGCGTCCCGGTCCCATTCACGCAGGGCCTCAAGGCGCCAGAGTGCAAACTGCAGATTCGCCAGCAGGTCCTCGCGCTCACCCTTGATACCGGCGAAGGATTCCTCGCTGATGGGCAAAGTGCCTGACACCAGAAAGGATGCCAACGGCGCAAAGTCGCTGAGGGTTTCCATACGCTTCTGGGCGTGGGGCAGTACCCGCATCAGGTTGTCCCGGCTGTAGGCCCACTGCACCAGGCGCTGGGCCAGTTCTTCTTCGCTCAGGTCCTCCCGAATCCAGAGCCCGTTCAACCAGCGCAGTTTTTCTACGTCGAAAATGGGGCCGCCGAGGGAAACGCGCTGGATATCGAAGTTATCCAGCATCTGCTGCAGGGAAAACTTCTCGCTCTCGTCGGGCATGGACCAGCCCATGCGCCCCAGATAGTTGAGCAGTGCTTCGGGCAAAAAACCCATGCGCTGGTAGTAGAGAATGCTGGTGGGATTCTTGCGCTTGCTGAGCTTGGATTTGTCCGGGTTGCGCAACAGCGGCAGGTGACATAGCACGGGCATCTCCCAGCCGAAATAATCGTAGAGCAGCTTGTGCTTGGGCGCGGAGTTGATCCACTCCTCACCGCGCAGCACATGGGTGATTCCCATCAGGTGATCGTCCACCACGTTGGCGAGGTGGTAGGTCGGCATGCCATCGGACTTGAGCAGGATCTGTGCGTCCACCATGCTCCAGTCCAGTTCGATGGTGCCCCGCAGAAGGTCGTCAATAACACAGGCGCCGGGCTCATCCGGCACCTCCATGCGAATGACATAGGGCATGTCCGCGGCTTCGCGCCGGGCCACCTCCTCCGCCGGCAGGCGCAGGTCCGCCGGCTTCAGGGCGCTGCTGTCACCCGCAGCGCGGCGTGCCTCGCGCAGGGTATCCAGCTCCTCCGGGGTGCGGTAGCAGACGAAGGCCTTGCCTTCACGCACCAGCTGCATGGCGTATTCGCCATACAGCTCCATGCGCTCGCTCTGGCGGTAGGGTCCACAGGCGCCGCCCACGTCCGGGCCTTCGTCCCACTCCAGTCCCAGCCAGCGCAGCGAGTCGAGAATCGCCTGTTCCGAGGCCGGGGTACTGCGGGCCTGGTCGGTATCCTCGATGCGCAGGATAAACTGACCGCCGTGGGCGCGGGCAAAACAGAGGTTGAACAGCGCAATGTAGGCGGTGCCGACGTGGGGGTCGCCTGTGGGAGATGGGGCGATGCGGGTGCGAACAGTCATGGCTAACCTGGAACGTGTGGGGAAGCGCGCGATTATACGGGCTGCATCGTCCCCTGCCCACTGGCGCCGGCGAGCCGGGGCGCTGAATCGCGCACCGCGGCAAGCACTTCGAGAGCATGGCGGCGCTGCGCGGGATCGTGGATATCTACCGTGAACATCAACTCGTCCACCTCCACGGTTGCCAGCAATTCGTCCAGCTGGCGGCGCAGCGTGGCGGGGCCGCCGCACAACTGCAGGCCGAGGAAATCCCTTACCGCGGCCTCTTCCTGCGCGCTCCAGAGCCCGTCCATGCTGCTCACCGGCGGCTCCATGAAGAGTGGGCGACCGCGCATCAGCGCGAGGATACGCTGCAGGCTGGTGGTCGCGAGAAACTTCGCCTCTGTATCCGTATCCGCCGCGACCGCGGGCACCGCCAGCATGGCATGGGGAGCCTGCAGCTGGCGCGACGGCTGAAAGTGCGCCCGGTAGATGTGCAGGGCCTCCCGGTACAAACGCGGGGCGAAATGGCCGGCAAACGCGTAGGGCAGGCCGAGCATGCCCGCCAGCTGGGCGCTGTACAGGCTTGAGCCCAGCAACCACAGTGGTACCTCGGTCCCCGCTCCGGGAATTGCCTTGACCGCCTGACCGGGGCGCAGCGGGCCGAGCAGGGTCTGCAGTTCGGCGATGTCCTGCGGGAAGGCTTCCGCTCCCGGACCCGCGCGCCGCAGGGCGCGACTGGTGACGGGGTCCGTCCCCGGTGCCCGCCCCAGCCCCAGATCGATCCGCCCGGGATAGAGCGACTCCAGCGTCCCGAACTGCTCGGCAATGACCAGCGGCGGATGGTTGGGCAGCATGATCCCGCCGGAACCAACCCGGATGGTACTGGTGGCGCCGGCGATATGCCCGATCAGCACAGCGGTTGCCGAGCTGCTTACCCCCTCTATATTGTGGTGTTCCGCCAGCCAGAACCGGGTAAAACCCAGCTGTTCGGCCTTGCGGGCGTAGGCAACACTGTTGGCCAGAGTCTGACCCACCGAGTCACCCGCACGTACCGAGGCGAGTTCCAGGAGTGACAGCGGCAGGTCTTGGAGCATGGGGAGCAATCTCCGTAAAGTAACGGTGCCAGTGTACTCGCCGGGACCACCCGCCTGCAAAGCTCCGCTGCCTGATAGCCGCGGGGACGGTGGGCACCGATACCGCGGCATTTACAGCTTCCCCGCTGATCGCGGAGAATGGGGTTGCTATTGCACCTCAAATGAGAATAATTAGCGTTATCGTTTTTTCAGATGCACTTAACTTCACTCCTGTACTGCTGAGAGGTATCCATGTTGTCTTTACGCCGCGGTCGGCCCTCCGCCCTTTCGCTGCTCGCCCTGGTCATCCTGCCGTTGCTCGCGGCCTGCTCCGGACCGGAGTCGGTCAACGTCTACTCGGCTCGGCAGGAGGCGCTGATCAAGCCACTGCTGGACCGCTTCAGCGCGGAAACCGGCATTGCGGTCAATCTGGTGACCGGGGACGGCGATGCCCTCCTCGCGCGCCTGCGCAATGAGGGCCTGAACTCGCCGGCAGACCTGCTGCTCACCAGCGACGCGGGCAACCTGTATCGGGCCCAGCAGGCAGACCTGTTGCAGCCGGTCAGCTCGCCTGCGCTGGAGGCGGCAGTGCCGGCCAATCTGCGCAGTGACGAGGGCTATTGGTACGGGTTGTCCCTGCGCGCCCGCGTGCTGGTGTACGCGCCGGACCGGGTTGCGGCGGCAGAGCTGAGCGACTACGCGGCTCTCGCCGCACCGTCCTGGCAGCAACGCATTTGTGTGCGCTCCTCGGGCAATATCTACAACCAGTCCATGGTCGCCGGCATGCTCGCGAGCCAGGGCGCTGAGGCCACCCAGGCCTGGCTGCAGGGCTTTGTCGCCAATTTCGCCCGCCCGCCACAGGGCGGTGATCGCGACCAGATCAAGGCCGTCGCCAGCGGCCAGTGCGATGTCGCCCTGGTCAACAGCTACTACCTGGGGGGCATGCTGAACTCGGACGATGCCGAAGAGCGGGCGGCCGCGGAGGCAGTCCGGCTGTTCTGGCCCAACCAGGCGGGGCGCGGGGTACACGTCAATATCAGTGGCGCCGGCATCACCCGCTCCGCCACCCACATCGAAGAGGCGCGCCAGCTGATCGAATTCATGCTCCGCGAAGACAGCCAGCAGTGGTACGCGGAGGCAAACAACGAATATCCCGTGCGCCCCGGTGTTGCGCCCTCGGCCCTGCTCCAATCATGGGGTGAGTTCAAGGCTGACCCGCTGGACGTCAGCGAACTCGGGCGCCTGAACGCCCAGGCGGTGATGGCCATGGACCAGGCGAATTGGAAATAGCCACCCGCGCGCCGACAGCCGTCCGCGCCCACCCGCTGCAGGCCCGGCTGTGGCGGGGGCTCCTGCTCCTGAGCGCGGCACTGATCGCGGTGCCGGTACTGGTGATTGTCGCCAGCCTGCTGGGGCCTTATAGCAGCGCCTGGCGGCACCTGATCGACACCGTGCTCCTGGACTACGTCACCAGCTCACTGCTGCTGATGCTGGGCGTGGGCAGCGGCACGCTGGTGCTCGGCGTCAGCGCCGCATGGCTGACAGCCATGTGTGACTTCCCCGGGAGGCGCTTCTTCAGCTGGGCACTGCTGCTGCCCATGGCTATTCCCGCCTACATCATCGCCTATACCTACACCGGCATGCTGGACTATGCCGGCCCGGTACAGAGCCTGCTGCGCGACAGCTTCGGCTGGGGCTTTGGCGACTACTGGTTCCCGCAGATTCGCTCCCTGGGCGGGGCCATCTGCATGCTGTCACTGGTGCTCTACCCCTACGTCTACCTGCTGGTGCGCGTCGCGTTCCTGGAGCAGTCCACGGCTGTACTGGAAGCCAGCCGCAACCTCGGCAAGACGCCGTGGCAGACCCTGTTCCTGGTGGCGCTGCCCATGGCTCGCCCGGCGATTGCCGCCGGTGTCAGCCTGGCGCTGATGGAGACCCTGGCGGACTACGGCACGGTGGCCTATTTCGGCGTCAGCGCTTTTACCACCGGTATCTTCCGTACCTGGTACGGACTGGGTGAATTGCAGACCGCGGCGCAGCTGGCCGCTTTCCTGCTGCTGTTCGTGTTCACCCTGTTCGTCCTGGAGAAGAGATCGCGGGCGCGCCTGCGGTTTCACAAGAGCGCCTCACGCAGACACCCCGTGCGCATACCCCTGCGGGGCTGGCGCGCGGCCGCCAGTTTCAGCATCGCGCTGGGCATACTGGCCGCCGGCTTCCTGCTGCCGGCGATGCAACTCGGAGCCTGGGCGCTGGACAACTACACCGATGTGGTGGACAGGGCCTTTCTGCAGCTGGTTGGCAACAGCTTCCTGCTGGCGGCCACAGCATCCCTGTGCTGCCTGTTGCTGGCGCTGCTGCTTGGCTACGGCCGGCGCCTGTATCCGGGCCGGGCCGAAACCCTTGCCACCCGCGTTGCCAGTATGGGCTATGCAGTGCCCGGCACCGTGATTGCAGTTGGCGTACTGATTCCCTTCGCCTGGATAGACAACACTATCGATGGCTGGCTGCGCCAGCACGCGGGGATCTCTTCGGGCCTGCTGCTCAGCGGCACCCTGGCCGCCCTGGTTTTTGCCTATGTCGTGCGCTTCCTCGCAGTATCCCTGCAATCCGTGGAGGCCGGACTGGCCCGCATCCGGCCCGGCATCGATGAATCCGCGCGCTCACTCGGCCACACACCTCTGAGTGTGTTGCGGCGCATTCACCTGCCCATGCTGCGGGGCACCCTGCTCACCGCGCTGCTCTTGGTCTTTGTCGACGTCCTGAAGGAACTGCCCACCACCCTGATTCTGCGCCCCTTCAACTTCAATACCCTGGCGGTACGCGCCCATGAACTGGCCTCGGACGAGCGCCTGTCTGACGCCGCGTTACCGGCACTGGCCATCGTGCTCATCGGGCTGCTGCCTGTTATCCTGATGAATCGCAGCATGCCCCGGGAGCAGGAACGCACATGAGCAGCCAGCTGGAACTACAGCAGGTGACGGTCAAATACGGCGAATTCACCGCCGTCGAGGACGTCTCCATGACCCTGCAGACCGGCCAGATCGGTTGCCTGCTGGGGCCGTCCGGCTGTGGCAAGACCACCCTGTTGCGCGCCATTGCCGGCTTCGAAAGTATCCGCGCCGGCAGCATATTCCTGCGCGGGACGCCCATCAGCACGCCCGGCCGGGAGCTGCCACCGGAGCAACGCAAGGTAGGCATGGTGTTCCAGGACTTTGCCCTGTTCCCCCACCTGGATGTGCGCCGCAACATCGGCTTCGGCCTCAGCCACATGCCCCGTCGGGAACGGCGCGAGCGGGTCGAGAGCATGTTGCAACTGGTGGCCCTGAGCGAATATGGCGCGGCTTATCCTCACGAGCTGTCCGGCGGCCAGCAACAGCGCGTGGCGCTGGCACGGGCACTGGCGCCCAACCCGGAGATCCTGCTGCTGGACGAACCCTTTTCCAGCCTCGACACCGAGCTGCGCACCGAGCTGGCGGCGGAGATCCGCGAGCTGCTCAAGCGCAATGGCGTCACCGCCATACTGGTCACCCACGACCAGCACGAGGCCTTCGCCATGGCCGACCAGGTCACCCTGCTGAACCGCGGCCGCGTCGCCCAGACGGACACGCCCTACAACCTGTACCACAACCCCGGCAACGAGTTTGTCGCGGAATTTATCGGCCAGGGCACCATGATCACCGTCACGGTGAACGCGGCCGGGGAAATGAACGACGGCCTGGGCGTGCTGGACCGGGGCCATCCGCACTGGCAACCGGGGGAAACCTTGCGCCTGCTGGTGCGCCCGGACGATATCGAATACGACGAGGGCAGCAATATCGCCCTGCGGGTGGTGCACAAGGCGTTCCGCGGTGCCAGCTACCTGTACGATCTCCTGCTGCCAGACGGCCAGCGTGTCCCCTGCCTGACGCCCAGTCACGTCGATATCACACTGGGCGGTATGCTGCCAGTGCGTTTTAACCTGCAGCATGTGGTCGTGTTCGAGGAGGATTGCCCGCGTGAGTGCTGCTGCGCCCCCTCCACGGTGATCCGGCAGGAGGACAGCGACGAGATCGTCTCACCACCGGTTATGCGCCAGGCTACAGGACGCCAGGGTTAGCCCACCTCTTGATCGCCGGCCCTGACCCTAGCTCATGCCGGCGGCAGCACAGTCCACTCTGGCGCCTCGAACTCGCCTATCAGGCTGATCTCGACAAAGGGTATCTGCTCGGCGATGATCTCCTGCACCTTGTCGGGCAAGCGCGTTTCCATGGCATCCCGGGCCGCCTTGCTCTCCCAGGTGGC
>JBFHFJ010000098.1:0-10635 GCA_041583655.1 Haliea sp.
CTGGACCGCAGGCCGCTGGGGCCGGGCGGCCTGACGGCGGAGCTGTCCGAGGCCGAATTCAGGGCCACGCTGGGGGCGGCATTGGCCACGGTGCCGCACGTGCGGGGCGTCAACAATCACATGGGCAGCGACCTCACCCGGCAACCCGAACCCATGCGCTGGCTGATGTCCGAGCTGACCGCCCGCCAGCTCTACTTCGTCGACTCCCGCACCCACGCCCTGACAGTGGCCGCGGCGGCGGCCGAGGAAGCGGGCCTGCCACACCTGTCGCGGCAGGTGTTCCTGGACAACATCGCCGAACCAGCGGCCATTGCCGAGCAGTTCCTCGCCGCCGTCGAGCAGGCGCGGCGCCTGGGCAAGGCGGTGGCGATCGGCCACCCGTATCCGGAAACAATCGCCTTCCTGCAGGCGGTGCTGCCGGGACTGGAAGAGCAGGGCGTGAGGCTGGCAACCGTGTCCGAGGTGCTGGCCCCCTGAGCCAGCCGCCAGCGCTGTGCGAACGGCGTCACTGCCGCTGGCAGCGGGCCCTGAAGGATGCCGGATCCCGGTTATAGAGACGCACGCAGGCCTGGCAGATACAGTCCCTGCCCCTGGCCGGACCGGGAACCAGCTCGACAAGCTCCGCCGGTATAGTGGCGTCAAGGCACCAGCAGGGCAGCGCACTGGTCGCCATACAGGCGTTTGTCCCGCCGCAGAAAGGGCAGGTGTCTTCACGGTCCACTGCAGTCATGGGCGAGTCTCCCGAGATCGCGTTCCGGGGAAATGGCAGCGCGGCCTGTCATCTGGCGGATAACGGGCCGATCGCTGCCTGTAATTCGGCAAAGTATACGCCAGAAGCGCCCTGAACCCCGGCCGCATGACGCGAAACCCCTGCGGCCGTCTTTCCGCCCGAGATCTTTACCGAAGCAAACACCGGAACCGCTGGCCCCGACGTACACCCCGGCCAAGCCACGCAAACTAACCACAAAAATCGATTTCTATCCCCTATACTCCGCCCGTGGGCACCAATGTCGCAACGCCTGCTGCCAGAGAGCGCTTTGCCGCTTAGCCGGTTGATTCGAAGGCGGCCATGCGCAGCAGATCATCCCCTTTTGCCCCGGTTTATTGCACAGGAAACAACACGATGAAGCAGATTGTTCTGCCCGAATTCGGAATGAAGCACCTTCAACTGGTTGACGCTCCGACCCCCGATGTCGGCCCCGGCGAAGTATTGGTCAGGTTGCAAGCGGCCTCTCTCAACCCGCGCGATGAGCAGATCATTTCCGGGAACTTCACCACCGAGGTGGCTTTTCCACTCGTGCCGCTATCGGACGGCGCCGGCATCGTTGAGGCCACAGGACAAGGCGTCACCCGCTTCGCGGTCGGAGACCGGGTAACGCCGCTGTTTTTCCCCAACTGGATCAGCGGTGAGGCAACAGGGGGGGAGCGCAGCGTTTCGTCCGGGCTCGAGTTGCCGGGCACTGCGCGCGAGTACGGCGTGTACGCCGAGGATGCGCTGTCGCTGCACGCGCCGCACCTGAGTGCGGCAGAGGCCGCGTGCTATCCCTGCGCCGGTCTTACGGCCTGGACCAGCCTGGTCGACAAATCCGCCATCACATCCGGCAATTGGGTCCTCGTCCAGGGAACCGGGGGCGTGGCCACCATGGGTCTGCAGATCGCCAAGGGGCTCGGTGCCAGGGTTATTGTGCTGTCCTCCAGCGACGCCAAGCTGGAGCGTGCTCGTGAACTCGGTGCCGACCACACGATCAATTACCGCGCCACACCGGACTGGGGCAGCGAGGCTTTCGAGGTTGCTGGCCATGGTGTGGATGCGGTCCTGGAGATCGGCGGTTCTGGCACGCTGCCGCAATCCCTCGCTGCAATTCGCCACGGTGGCCATATCAACATCATTGGCTACATGGCCGGCGTGACCATGGACATTACGGTGTTTCCCCTGATTATTCGCAATGCGAATCTTCATGGCATCGGCACGGGCAACCGCGACAGTTATGAAGCGATGATGGCTTTCATCGCGAAGCAGGAGATTCGGCCGGCAATCCACGCGCAACTTCCCCTTGCGGAAATCGCTCGCGGGCTGGACATGCTGAATAGCGCCAGCCCCTTCGGCAAGGTGGTGCTGGATATCGCCTAGGGCAACGGCAACATAGCAGCGGAGTAGATCCCTCACCAGGATTCACTCTTCCTCCAGTCTTTTCAGCACCGGGCTTGGTATCGAAGCACCTGCCGCGACATGTCCGCCAGCTCGTCCGCGCTCAGCGGACGGGTAGCCCCCAGCTCCAGGTCAGCCAGAACAACGGGGCCGACTGACACCCGGTGCAGAGACAGCACTTTGTTCTGGAAAGCGCCGAACATGCGCTTCACCTGGTGGTACTTGCCCTCGACCAGGGTCAGCCGGGCAGTGTGCGCGGAGAGTATCTCAAGCCGGGCAGGCCGGGTGGTGATGCCCTCATAGGCGAAAGGGATGCCCGCCTGGAACGCGGCAACGTACTCCTCGCTCAACGGGCTCGACAGGCTCACCTCATAGGTTTTGGGCAGCTTTGTCTCCGGTGAACTTATCCTGCCTGACCACGCACCATCATTCGTCAGCAGCACCAGCCCCGTGGTGTTGAAGTCCAGGCGCCCGGCAATATGCAGCGCAACCTTCTGCGGGTGCTGAACCAGATCAAGTACCGTGGGGTGCTTGCTGTCCTTCGTCGCGCTGACCACGCCCCGGGGCTTGTTGAACGCGAGATACACCGGCTGCTCGCTCTGCAGGCAGACACCATCAAGTTCGACACGGGTGAATCTGGTCACCGCCTGCTGGATGGACTGCGCCGCCACGCCATCCAGCAGGATTCGCCGCTGCGCTATCAGCAGGCGCGTATCAGCCATCGAGAAATCGCTGTTCTGGCTGATATAACGATCGAGCCGGGTGGTGTAGGGTGCCCTGCTTCCAATCCGATGTTTCACTCGGTCATTCCAGCAGTGACTGAAGCTGTCCACGACCAAAACTTGTTGGGCGCGAACTTCACGACCTGTTTTCCATCCTACAAGCGATACAAGACAGCGATGAGCAAGATGGCCGTCATACACGAGAACACGGTGCGCAGGTTATTCCACTGATTCCACCTGGGCTCGAATCGTTGCCGCGCTTCCTTCAACTCCGCCTCGGACATCGCTGTGGTATCGACTGACTGAATAAAGTTGTTCAGGGGAATGTTGATTCGAAACGTCGGTAGCTGGACCGCGAGAAGATAAACCGTTGTTGCCAGGATGAGGAAAGCGCGCTCCGGCCCTCCGAGTTGCATGGCTCCCAGTACAGCACTCGCGATAATCGAAGCGATAGAGCCAAGCCAAACCAGGAGAAACAGCGGGTGGGAGTTCTGGATGATCCCGTCCATTCCCTGAAAGGCACGGATGAACTCCCCATCACTCAGTGATTTCATCCCCGGCATTGCCACCACTGCAAACGCGAACAGGAACCCCGCTGTCAGCGAACATAGAAGCAGGGCAAGAATCAGTGCGAAGCCAAGAATCGTCATGTCAGTTGCTCCTGTTCGCAGCATCGAGGTGAAAATCTTGTGTTGCACGCAAAGCGAGCAGGCCTCAAACCAGCACATTCACCGCGGACTAATCGACTCACCCTGTTAACCGCTGATTTTACAGACGGCACATCAGATGACAACGTCACGCCTCCGCGGAGACGTTCTTGTCGGTCAATGACACCAGGAACAACTGCGCAGTGATGCCAGTACCAGCAAGCCCTTAAGGCCGGACTCCTCGATCGTGGTCCTCGCGTTGTCGTTAACTGAACTACTCGCGATGAGCCCGCTGCGACTCTCCCCCTCACAACGCTGCGTGTATTGTCCCGCCGTGCCTTATAACCTCCGCGCCTAAACTAATCGCTGCAAATTCCTGTCGGCCCAAATAATTTCTGATTATGCTCTGCCGACTTTTTCCGGAGACGTTCATATGCTGTGGCAGGGCTGGTTTTCACTGGGGTTGGTGGCTGCGGTGCTGGGCCTGCTGATTGCCACCCGGCTGCGCCCCCACGTGGTGATGCTGGGGGCGCTGACGGCGCTGGTGACCTTTGGCGTGCTGGACGCAAAGCAGGCGCTGGCGGGATTTGCCAATGAAGGGCTGGTGACGGTAGCGGCCATGTTCGTGGTTGCAGGCGGCATCCAGGCGTCCGGGGGCGCGGAGTTGATTGTGCAGCGCCTGCTGGGGCGGCCCGCTACTACCCGCGGCGCGGTGTTCCGGCTGTTCGCACCAGTGGCCTTGCTCAGCGCCTTCCTCAACAACACGCCGATTGTGGCGACCATGATCCCGGCCGTGAACAGCTGGGCGCGCAAGATCGGTGTTTCGCCTTCCAAGCTGATGATTCCCCTGAGTTACGCGGCCATTCTCGGTGGCACGCTGACCCTGGTCGGCACCAGTACCAACCTGGTGGTGAACGGCCAGTACCGGAGTATCACCGGAGAGGAGGGGTTTTCCCTGTTCGCCATCACCGCTGTGGGCTTGCCGGTGGCCATTGCCGGCGGCCTGTTCATGTGGCTTTTTTTCGGCCGCTGGCTACCGGACCGGCGGGATGACGCGCCCTTTGCCAACCTGCGCGAGTTCACCCTGGAGGTGGCGGTCGCCGCGGGCGGTCCGCTGGTGGGCAGGACGGTGGAACAGGCGGGGTTGCGGCATCTGGTGCGGGTGTACCTGGTGGAGATCGAACGGGATGCGCGCGTCATCACCCCGGTGGGGCCGGAGGAAGTCCTGTCGGGCGGTGACCGGCTGGTGTTTGCCGGCGACACCGATGCCATCGCCGATCTGCTGCGGATCAAGGGCATACTGCCTTCAATTGGAGCGGCGCCGGATGAACAGCCGCAGGCCAACCTGCTGGAACGTCGCCTGGTGGAGGTGGTGGTATCGCCGCACTGTGCGGCGGTGGGCCAGGCCATTCGCGACGCCCAGTTCCGCGACCGCTACGGCGCCGCGGTGCTGGCGGTGGCGCGCAACGGCGAGCGGGTGAAGGGAAACCTGGGCAGCACGGAGCTGGAAGCCGGTGACACCCTGCTGCTGGAGGCCGGGCCGGATTTCGTCACCCGCCAGCGCCACAGCCGGGATTTCCTGCTGGTGAACGACCTCGACACCGAACCGCCCCGCCACCACCGGCTGGCATTTGCCTGGCTGATCCTGCTCGGGGTGGTCCTGGCGGCGGGCACTGGCGTCCTCAGCATGCTGAACGCCGCGCTGCTGGGTGCGCTGTTCATGCTGGCGGCGGGCTGCTGCTCCCTGGATCAGGCGGAGCGCAGCCTGGATATCGGCGTGCTGCTGACCATCGGCGCATCCTTTGCACTGGGTGCGGCACTCGATAATTCCGGCGCGGCGCTGTTCCTTGCCCAGACCCTGATTGGCCTGGCCGGCGACCGCCCCTGGCTGCTGCTGGTGCTGACCTATGCGACCGTGTCGCTGCTCACGGAAGTCATTACCAACAATGCCGCGGCGATCCTGATGCTGCCGATTGTGCTGGGCATGACCACCAGCGTTGGGCTGGATTCCACCCCCTTCGTGCTGGCGATCATGATGGCAGCCTCGGCCAGTTTTGCCACGCCGCTGGGCTACCAGACCAACCTGATGGTCTACGGCCCGGGCGGCTATCGCTTTACCGACTTCCTGCGTGTGGGCGTGCCGATGAACCTGTTTATCGGCGCGGTGACGGTGGGCGTCCTGCTGCTGGGCTGGCCGCTGCAGGGCCCTGCCCAGTAGCCCTGGGCATTACGCCAGCCAGCGGCCCAGCGGCGTCTTGCGCCACATGAAGTCCATCAGCTTGCGCATGCCCTCGGCGTTCTTCACCGTGTTGGGGTAGGCGTTCTGCATCTTGCCGCCGAAGCGGTCGATGACGATGGGCATCTCGTGGCAGTAGCCGCGCAGTCCCTTCTTGCCATTGACCTGTCCAATGCCTGAGTTCTTGCGCCCGCCGAACGGGGCGGCGGGAATTCCGTAGCTGAGCGCCATGTCATTGACGCTGCAGGAACCGGTGTCTATCGCGGCCGCAAGGCGGTAGCCCTTGGCCTTGTCTTTGGTCCAGACGTTGCCGTTGAGACCGAACTCGGAGTCGTTCGCCAGGCGCAGGGCTTCCTCCTCATCGGCCACCCGCTGAATGCAGAGGATGGGGCCGAAGGTCTCGTGGCGCATGATGTCCATGCTGTTGTCGACGTCAGTCATGACGGTAGGCTCATAATAAAGGCCCGCCAGGTTCGGGTTGCGCCGCCCGCCCATATGGATAGTGGCGCCCTTGGCCCGGGCGTCCTCGACGTGGGCCTCGATAATCGCCAGCTGCCGGTCCCAGAACACGGCGCCCACATCTTCCGCAAAACCGTGTTCCGGCCCCTGCTTCAGGTGCCTGCCTTTCTCCAGTACCAGGCGCAGGAATTCGTCGTAGACCTCGCTCACCACGTAGATGCGCTCGGTACCGCAGCAGTAGTGACCGGTGTTCATGCAGGAGCCCAGCCAGGCACCGTCGGCGGCCCGGTCCAGGTCGGCGTCCGCGCAGACGATCATGGCATCGTTGCCGCCCAGTTCCAGGGTGCAGGGAATGAGCTGGCTGGCGCAGGCTTCCGCCACTTTGCGGCCGGTGGCGACGCTGCCGGTAAAGGAGACCTTGTCGACGCCACCGCGAACGATGGCGGCACCGGTATCGCCGTCGCCCAGCAACACCTGCAGCACCCCCGGCGGCAGGCCCGCGTCCTCGAGAATAGTCTGCGCCAGCCTGGCGGAGTAGGGGGTGACCTCGGAGCCCTTGGCGACCACCGCGTTGCCCGCCAGCAGGGCCTGCACCGCCTGGTTCATCACCAGCACAAAGGGCCCGTTCCAGGGGGTGATGAGGCCGATCACGCCCAGCGGTTTGTAGACGATGCGCAGCTGCTTGGCGATCCCGATCACCCCGTGTACCCGCCGCTTGCGGGGCTTGAGAAAGGCTTCAGCGTGCTTGGCGTAATAGCACAGCGAATCCGCCACCGAGAAGATCTCCATGCTCATGGCATCGGTGCGGGCCTTGCCGGTTTCCGCGACCACAGTGTCGATAATCTCGTCCTGGCGCTCCAGTACCAGCTGCAGGGCGCGCTCGGCGACCTTGACCCGCTCCCGGATCGGGGTGGTAGCCCACGCCGGCTGGGCCGCACGTGCGGTGGCAATGGCCGCGGCAACATCGTCGCTGTTGGCGCAGACCAGCTCACCGCAGGGCTCCAGGGTAACCGGGCTGCGCAACTGCAGGTGGCGACGGGCGTCGGCGGATTCGATCGGTTCGTACAGGGCCATGGCGGGGCTCTCCGGGAGCAGGGTGGGCACTAAAACTAATAACCATTAGCCTTCCTGTCAATAGCGGCGCTGCATTGCGCAAAACAGAGCCAGGGCCGAGAATGTGCGGGCGCGCGACACGGGCATGCTCCCCTGGTTCTATACTTACTCTATCGACGGGGCCGGTACGACGCGGGGCGCCAGCCACAGGGAGCAGACCAGGCAATGAATTCTTTGCAGGCCGACATCGTAATCGTGGGCGGGGGGGGCGCAGGCCTGCGCGCGGCCATCGCCGCGGCGGAGGCCAACCCGCAGCTGGATATCCTGCTGCTGTCCAAGGTGTACCCCATGCGCAGCCACACGGTCGCGGCGGAGGGCGGCTGCGCCGGGGTGATCCAGCCCCACGACAGCTTCGAGGCCCACTTCGATGACACCGTCGCCGGCGGCGACTGGCTCAGCGACCAGGATGTGGTGGACTATTTCGTGCGTCACGCCACCGAGGAAAACCTGCGGCTGGAGCACTGGGGCTGTCCCTGGAGCCGCAAGCCGGACGGCAGCATCAACGTGCGCGCTTTTGGCGGTATGAAGATTGAACGCACCTGGTTCGCCGCCGACAAATCGGGCTTCCACATTCTCCACACCCTGTTCCAGACTTCGCTCAAGTACCCCTCGATCCGTCGCTGCGACGAGTACTTCTGCACCGACCTGCTGGTGGAGGATGGCACCTGCGCCGGCATTCAGGCCATCGACATGCGCAATGGCAGCCACACACTGATCACCGCCTCCGCAGTCGTCCTGGCCACGGGCGGCGCCGCCCGGGTCTATCGCTACAACACCAACGGCGGCATCGTCACCGGCGATGGCATGGCCCTGGCCTACCGCCAGGGCGTGCCGCTGCGGGATATGGAATTCGTCCAGTACCACCCCACCGGCCTGCCCGGCTCCGGGATTCTTATCACCGAAGCCGCCCGCGGCGAAGGCGGGGTGCTGACCAACCGCGACGGCCACCGCTACCTGCAGGACTATGGCCTGGGCCCGGAAACTCCGCTGGGGGAGCCGAAGAACAAGTACATGGAACTGGGGCCGCGTGACCGCCTGAGCCAGGCCTTCTGGCATGAGGCCAAGGCCGGCCGCGCCCTGGCCACCAGCCGAGGCGAGGCGGTGAACCTGGACCTGCGCCACCTCGGTGAGGCGCGCATCAACGAGCGCCTGCCCTTTATCCGCGAGCTGGCCCGCACCTATGTCAACGTGGACGCGGTTCACGAACCGATCCCGGTGCGGCCCACTGCCCACTACACCATGGGCGGGATCCAGACCGATCGCTACACCGCCACCGCCCTGCCCGGGCTGTTTGCCGCCGGGGAATGTGCCAGCGTCGGGCTGCACGGCGCCAACCGGCTGGGCTCCAACTCCCTGGCCGAGCTAGGTGTCTTCGGCCGGGTGGCGGGGGAGCAGGCGGCGGCGCGCGCAGGCCAGGGGCCGGCCGTGGACCCCAAGCGCCTGCTGGAACAGGCACGCGGCAACGCCGCCGGCTGGGAAGCCCTGCGTGAATCCACCGGCAGCGAGCGCCTGGCCGCGATCCGCGATGAGATGGCCCGGACCATGGAGGATGGGGCCGGTATTTTCCGCCTGCCGGGGCAGATGCAACAGACCTGCAGCAGGATTGCCGAGCTGAAGGCCCGCTACCGTGAGCTGGGGCTGGTGGACCGCAGCCGCGCCTTCAATACCGAGTGGCTGAATGCCATCGAGCTGGGCTACCTGCTGGATGTGGCGGAAGCCATGGCCCACGCCGCGCTGGCCCGCCAGGAATCCCGCGGCAGCCACCAGCGCCCCGAGGACTTTCCCCGGCGCGACGACGCGCGGTTTCTCAAGCACAGCCTGGTATACCGGGCGGCGGCTGCGCCGAAGCTGGACTGGCAGGATGTGGTCATTACCCGTTCCCAGCCGGCGGAGCGCCACTACGGCGGCGCCGGCCAGCAGGAGGCAAAACCGTGACCGACAACGTGACCGTGCAGGTGCAGCGCTACCGTCCGGAAGAGGACGCGGCGCCCTGGGAGCAGAGTTTCGAGGTGCCCTACAGCGAAGACCTGTCCATCCTCGACGCGCTGCACCAGATCAAGGACCAGCAGGACCCGAGCCTCAGCCACCGCTGGTCCTGCCGCATGGCAATCTGCGGCAGCTGCGGCGTGATGGTGAACAACGAGCCGCGCCTGGCCTGCAAGACTTTCCTTCGCGACTACCGGGACAAGGGCGCCGTAGAGGTGCGGGCTCTGGACAACTTCCCCATAGAGCGCGACCTGGTATCCGATATCAGCGGCTTTATCGACCACCTGGAAACGGTGCAGCCCTGGCTGATCCGCGCACAGGAAACCGCCGTCGGCGCAGGCGCCTGTGTGCAGACTCCGGAGCAGATGCAGCGCTACGCCGCCTTCAGCCAGTGCATCAACTGCGGCCTGTGCTACGCCGCCTGCCCGCAGTTCGGGCGCAACCCTGAATTCCTCGGGCCCGCGGCGCTGGCCCTGGCCCAGCGCTACAACCTGGACTCCCGGGATGCAGGCGCCGCGCAGCGCATGCAATGGCTGAATGCCGAGGAGGGCGTCTGGAGCTGCACCTTCGTCGGCTACTGTTCCGAGGTCTGCCCCAAGGATGTGGACCCGGCCGCGGCCATCAACCAGGGCAAGGTGGCCTCGGACATCAACTACGCGGTGAACCTGTTCAATATCCTGCGAGGCAAGGGCGATGCGTAAACCCTATATCCAGCGCCAGCGCGCCGACTGGTGGCTGCGCAACCCGGCCTACCGGCGCTACATGCTGCGCGAGGCCACGGCCCTGCCCCTGTTCCTGTACACCCTGTTGCTGATGAGCGGCCTGTACCAGTTCACCCGTGGCGAGGCGGCCTTCCTGGCCTGGCTGGAGCTGCTGCGCAGCCCCTGGCTGCTGGGCCTGCACACGCTGGCGCTGGCGGCGGCACTGTTCCACGCCGTCACCTGGATCGCCCTGGTGCCAAAAATCCTGGTTATCAATACGGACCGCGTACGGGTAAGCCCGGCGACCATAAAACGGGTGCACCAGCTGGGCGCCGTCGCCTGCAATGCCGGTCTGCTGTTGCTGGCGGTGCTGTTGCTGCACAGCGCGGCTGGAAATTGACCATGCGCCGCTCTCATGAACCTGTCGCCTGGTCCCTGTTCGGTGCCGGCGGCATGCTGCTGGCGTTTATCGGCCCGGGGCTGGTACTCGCCACTGCCCTGCTGCCCTGGCTGGCGTCGGACAATCCGGCGGCAGTCCACGCCGCCATCGGCGCGCTGCTCACGCACCCCCTGGGTAAACTCCTGGTCCTGGCCTGCGTGGCGCTGCCCCTGTTCCACACCC
>JBFHFJ010000099.1:0-10485 GCA_041583655.1 Haliea sp.
CGTCCAGGGCGTCCGGGATCACCGCCAGGTCCGTGGTGCGTTCGCGGCGCTTGAGGCTGGCGAAGACATGGGATTGCGCTTCCAGCAGCGCGTCCAGCTCCGCCGCCATCGCCAGGTTGACGCTGCCGGTGAAGCCCACCTTGAGCACGGTGCACTCCTTGCCGCGGATGGCGTCCAGCCACTGTTTGAAGGCGGCCAGGTCTTCCGGGCCGTTGATATCGCGCTGGACGGTCTGGAAGTCCCAGATTCCGGTGTTGAGTGGTGTGAGGCTGCAGGTCTCGTTGTCGAGTTCCACCAACAGCGCCTGGTTCGGGGCCACTTCATCGAAATCCGTCACCAGTGGGGTGCCTGAATAGCACAGGCGGCCGCTGTTTCCGACCCTGGTCAGGGAATGCCGGTCACCCAGGGCCACGTACTGCACACGGCCTTCCGCCAGTGCCTGCTCCAGCAGTGCCTGGCTGATAACGCCGGGCTGGCTGTGGTCCGGCGACAGGGAATCCACCTGGCCGTGGCCGAGCAGGATGCGGGTAACGCCCGGCGCGGGCTCCAGGGTTTTCAGCGCCTGGGCGCAGAGGTCCGTCCCCGGGCGCTTGCTGAACCAGGGCGCGCCCACCACCTCCACATTGGCCAGCCCCGGCACGGGCATCGGCTCGCTGTTCTCCACCACGATAATGTGGCCCCGGGCCTGCTCGCGGAAGGCCTTGCTGCGGAAAATGGTGGAAGCGTCCAGCGGGTCGTGGTTGCCGGGCAGCAGGAATACCGGCACCGGCACGCTGTTCAGAGCATCCAGCGCCCGGCTCAGGGTTTGCGCGGAAAGCTGGTTGGACTCGAAAACATCCCCCGCCACTACGATAAAGCGGGCCTCGTACTCCTCGGCCAGCTGGCCCAGGGCGCGAATGGTGTCGATGCGTGCCTGGCTGTAGCGCGCCGCGGCTTCCTGGCTGAGGAAAGCCCGGGTCATGCCGATCTGCCAGTCGGAAGTGTGGATGAATTTCACGTGTTGTTTTATCTCCCAAGGGCGCGAGTATGGGGGGTAAATGTGCCTCCTGACTACGCACGCTGTGATTGACTTTGACGTGGTTCACAGTACTGGGGCGGCGCCGGGCTGGCCATAGTGGATGACTGTACAGGTCGCGTTTTCGCGCAGGTGTAGGTTCGGGGCCGAATGGGTGGATCCAATGAACGGATTTGATGGATCAGCTGGACGGGTTTGATGTACGGCTTTGCAGCCTGTTTTGGCATGATAATGCGTGCTTGGCAGGTGCAAATCCGGGGACTATGCTATGGCTACATTGGCATTTGATTCATTGCAGTACGCCCGGCGTTTGAAAGCCGCTGGCGTACCCGAGTCCCAGGCGGAGGTGCAGGCAGAGCTGATGGCGGAAGCATTCGGGTTCTATGCGGACAATATCGTCACCAGGGATTACCTTGATAGCACGCTGCGCGCGGCTTTTGCCGAGCAGGATGCGAAGTTCGAGAAGCGATTTGCTGCCATTGATCAGCGGTTTGCGAGTATTGATCAGCGGTTTAACGATATTGAGCACCAGCTTGGAGATCTGAGAACGGGTCTGAAAGCAGAACTGGAAACGATGATCACTACCCGCCTCAACCAGCAGGACGTCAGGCTCGCCTCCATCGAAGCCACCATGAACGGCAACTTCCGGGTGCTGTCGGCGCTGATGGGCGTGACCCTGCTGGCGGTGGCGGTGCCGGCGATCCAGAGTTTGCTGTAAGCGCCCTGGGATTCCGGACACGTTTCCGCGGAGATTTCGGCCGGATTTGATGAGATAGAGGGGCAAGTGCACGCCCCGAGTGAATGGATTCACTTCTGCCCTCGACGGGAATGGATCTACGCTCTGGCCGACGCTTCAGGCGTGGTTGGAGCAGGCTCGGCAGGGAGGCTAAGCTATGGCGACACTGGCATTTGATTCATTGCAGTACGCCCGGCGTTTGAAAGCCGCTGGCGTACCTGAGTCCCAGGCGGAGGTGCAGGCAGAGATGATGGCGGAAGCATTCGGGTTCTATGCGGACAATATCGTCACCAGGGATTATCTGGACGCCACCCTGCGCGTGGCATTTGCAGAGCAGGATGCGAAGTTTGACCAACGATTCGCTGCGCAGCAGACCATGATCACTACCCGCCTCAACCAGCAGGACGTCAGGCTCGCCTCCATCGAAGCCACCATGAACGGCAACTTCCGGGTGCTGTCAGCGCTGATGGGCGTGACCCTGCTGGCGGTGGCGGTGCCGGCGATCCAGAGTTTGCTGTAAGCGCCCGGGGATTCCGGACACGTTTCCGCGGAGATTTCGGCCGGATTTGATGAGATTTCGGCCGGATTTGATGAGCCGCCACACTTGACGGAGGATGACGTGCCCCAACGCCGGCAATCACCTCGAATCAGGTCAACCGCCGCGGCTCAGAAAGCCGGGTAGCGCTGCAGGACAGCATCATCCAGCGGCCAGTCGACGCAGTCCAGCAGGTCGTCCGCGACCTGGGTGATCACGTCGCGCAGTTCCAGCGGCTCCAGCAGTTCGGCGGGAATGCCCTCCACGCCCCACTGCACCCCCAGCAGGTTGCCGGTGATGGCGCCGGTGGAGTCGGAGTCGCCGCTGTGGTTGACGGCAATGACCATGGCCTCGTGGAAATCCGCGGCAACCAGCGCGCAGTAGACGGAAATGGCCAGCGCCTCCTCCGCCACCCAGCCGCCGCCCATGCGGGCAATGGCCTCGTGATATGGGGTATCGGTGGCCGCAAGGTCCGCCGCCTGGTCCAGGGCATTGATGGTTTCGTCCGCATCCATGCGCTCGCTCAGGCAATCCAGCGCCATATCCAGGGCGTCGCTCATGTCCCCGCCGTCGCGCAGCACCGCCACCATGGCCGCCAGCGCGCCGCCGGCCAGCCAGCCCGTGGGGTGGCCGTGGGTCAGGGCGGAGAACTCGCAGCCCAGGTCGAAGGCCTCCTGCGCTGAATCCGCAAACAGCCCCGCCGGCGCCACCCGCATCACGCCGCCGCAGCCCTTGCTGTCGTTCATGGCGGGTTCGCCGGGCACGCGGGTATTGCGCAGGGCGCCGAGGCAGGTGTTTCCCGGCGCCCGCGCACTGTGCAGGGCGTCCACCTCGTACAGCCAGCCCGCGTCCGGGTGCAGCGGGTCCAGGTCGAACAGGTTGCGCTGCCCCTGGGTCAGCAGCCAGCGCTGGTAGGCCCAGGCAGTCACGCTGGTGTATTCGATCAGGCCACTGTCGCGGTAGCGCATCAGGCCGCGGATCAGCCCCTCGGCGGTGAACAGGGTCATCTGGGTGTCGTCGGTGATCGCGCAGGGCAGGCCGTAGGCCGGGGCATAGTTGCGAATTCCATCGGCGCCAAAGCGCTTGAGGATCTGTTCGCGGCTGAGGAATTCCACCGCGGCACCCAGCGCATCGCCCACCGCGCCGCCCAGCAGGCAGCCGCGAAAACGGCTGCGAAGGTCGGGTTCCGCGACGGCAAGAAGTTCCTTATCCATAGGTAAACATCCGGTGTTTTCACGCTGCGCACAGCATAGCCAAAAGCCGCGACGGGGGACAGCGGGATGAGGCCGCCGGCCCGATCGTGTATGATGGCTGGTTTTTCGCCGGGTTTGCCATCAACACGCAGCTGCAAACCTTTCACTTCGCCACCATTGGAGGCGCACATGGACAAAGATCCGCAAAAGGGCTACATCGCCCTGCTGGGCTGGAGCCTGGCTGCAGTGGAAGCTGCCGAAAACTTCAACCGTCGTTACCTGGTTGTCGCCCCGGAATGGGCGGAAGACTACTGCAAACAACATGACATCCCCTACGTGCCCTGGAACTTCGAGCGCCTCAACGACCGCTCCATGGAAATCGCCGAGACCCTGCGCGACATGGGTGTGGATGTCGCCATCCCCCTGTTCGAGGAAACCGTGGAATGGGCGGGCGCCATCAACTCGGTACTGCTGGACAATCCGCGCCTGTACGGGCAGTCCCTGCTGCTGCGGGACAAGGCACTGATGAAGCGCCGGGCCCAGCTCGGCGGTATCCGGGTGGGCATTTTCGAGGAGGCGCACGACAAGGAGGATGTGATCCGCTTCCTCAAGCGCGTCAACCAGACCCTGCTGAAACTGGACGGGGACCCCAACGACCCCATTCACCTGAAAGCCTTTGACAAGGCCGGTTGCCTGGGCCACCGGGTGATCCGCACGCCCGACGAGGTGGACTCGATCCCGGACGAGGAATTTCCGGTGCTGATGGAATCGCACCTGGACGGCTGGGAGTTCGCGGTGGAGGCCTGGGTACACAATGGCAAGATCGCCTTCCTGAACATTTCCGAGTACGTCACCCTGGGCTATTCGGTGTTCGTGCCGGCCTCGCCGGAACTGGAAGCCTATCGCCCGCAGATCACCGCCCAGATCGAAAAGCTGATCAAGGCCTTCGATATCGAATTCGGCCTGATCCACCCGGAGTACTTCGTCACCAGCGACGGCGAGATGTACTTCGGCGAAGTGGCCTACCGGCCGCCGGGCTTCAAGGTGTTCGAGCTGCTGGAACGGGTATACGGCTTCAACGCCTACCAGGCGAGCATGCTGGTGTTCGACCCCAAGTCCACGGCAGAGGAGGTCGCCGCGTTCTTTCCCCGCGAGGTCGAGGACGCCAACGGCTACGCCGGGTGCTTCGGGGTCTACCCGCGGCGGCGGGTGGTCAGCAGGCTGGAAATCCCCGAGGAAGTGGAGGACCATCCCTACTTTGAATCCCACGAGCTGACCTCGCCGCTGGAAGAAACCGTGACCAAGCGCACCGCCTTCGGCACTCACTGGGGCCTGGTGTATTTCCGCGGGCCGGAACCGCACCAGCTGCGCGACCTGCTCAAGCACCAGGAAGACATGGACTACTATGTCTAGCGTCCCGCAGTGGTGGCCGTGACAGCGAACGACGACAAACTGGCGGGGCTGCTGACGCAGCTGGACGAGGCCACCGCGCTGCTCGCCGCCGCGCGGGACTTTGCCAAGGTGGCCAAACTGCCGCGGGTGCTGGACACTGCGCGCCGGGTGATGCTGCAGCCGGGCGGGTGCGCGGCGCTGGCGGCCCGCGCCGGGGCCATCGAGGAAGCCGGCGTCTTTGCCGGCTCCGACTGGGCTTCACCGCAGATCCTGGTACCCGCCCTCACCCCGCACGCGCTGGGCAGTGCCGACGCCAACATCGTGGTGATCGAGGCCCTGAGCGAACTGCGCCTGCTGGCCGTGGCGCTGGGGGAATACCGGCATCCGCTGCTGTCCGCGGAGCAGGCCCACCACTACCTGACCCAGGTGATCGCCATCAACCTGAGCCTGCTGTTTGGCCCCGCCACGGAAGCCGAGCGGGAAGTCCAGGGCCGGCTCGCGCAGGTGCCGCGCAACCTGTTCCAGTACCTCACTGAGCGCATTGGCTACGAACATATCATCGATCAGTTGATCGACGAGATCTGGCGCATCCTGCAGCAGCGGCCGATCCAGGTCGACGCGGTCAAGCGCATGATCACCCAGATTGCGAACTGCCAGGCGGACCCGGAGATTGACCTGGGCGCCAGCGGCCAGGGCGCCAACCGCCTGGTCAGCGCCCTGTACAGCCCCACCCGCGGCTGTCACGAGGACCCGGGCATCGCCGTGTACCGCGAGCGCCTGGCCAGCATGGATGCCCCCTCCCTGCAGAGCGAGGCCACCGGCTTTGCCCGCGCCATGCACGACACCGGGCTGGTATCGCCCTATCACCCGGTATTGCTGCGCTTCCTGCTGGACCAGGGCGACCACCTGATCGCCGAGGCGCTGGGCCTGTCCGCCACCGGGCGCGATTGCCTGCTGTGCTACCGGGACCTGGTGCAGTCGCTGATCCGCGCCTGCGTGCATCCGCCCACCGCGCAGGCGGTCTATGGCCTGGCCCTGTTGCTGGAGCGCGGCATCCTCTACCAGCCCTCGCTGGCACCGGCCCTGCTGCGCCAGCTGCGCCTGCCCCTGTCGGACTGGTCGCGGGCCCGGCTGACACAGGCCTTCGGCGAGACCGTCTCGCCGCGGGCGCGGCTGCTGGAGGGCGTGCTGTGTATGCTGGGCCAGCCCCTGGGTGTGGGCCAGGGCAACAACCCCACCTGCCAGTCCGCCCGCGCCCTGTCCATGTGGAGTTACAGCGACCCGGACTACCTGCTGCAGATGGTGGCCTGGGCGGCGCGGGACGACGAGATCATCATGCACTTTGAGGGCCAGCCGATCTCCTCACAGGAGAGCGAGGGCGGCGTGGCCACCAGCCTGCCCCTGGACCTGGACCCGGTCTCCCTGCTGGTGGTGCCCCACCTGGACCGCATCTACGCCGAGATGGGCCGGCGCTGCATCGGGCGCGAGGGCGACCCCCATCGCTGGGTGAACCCCGAGTTCCACGGCTGGTGGTCCGGGCGCGGCTTCCGTATCAATGTCGATGTGGCCAGCGGGGACCTGGCAGACCTGGACACGTTCCTGCGCCACTTCTACGCCAGCTACCATCCCTACTATAATGGCGACCTGCCGCTGATCCACCCCCAGCCCGCCGGCATCGCAGTCACCGACAGCGCCGCCCGCTTCATCGGCTGGCACGCCATCACCCTGCTGCGGGTGAGCATTGATCCGGCGGACGTGATGCGGGTGTATTTCTACAACCCGAACAACGACAGCGGCCAGGACTGGGGCGACGGCATCCGGGTCAGCACCGCCGGCAACGGCGAGCGCTTCGGGGAGGCCTCCCTGCCCTTTGAGGAGTTTGCCTCGCGGTTGTACATCTTCCACTATGACCCGCTGGAGCGGGGGGAGCTGGCGCAGGTGGCACAGGAAGAGCTGGACCGGGTAATCGACCGCATCCATCGCAGCTGGGGTGCAGACCGCATTCCGGCAACGGCCATGCAGGCCAGCGAGGGCCCCCATGTTTGAGCAGATGCTGCAGGACGACCTGAGCGTACTGGCGGTACCCGTGTACCTGGCGGCGATCCTGTTCGAAGCCTGGCATTCCCGCCGCCACCAGCTGAACCGCTACCGTCTGGGCGACACCCTCGCCTCCCTGTCGATGCTGCTGGCCTCTGCCGTCGTCGAGCTGCTGCCGCGGCTGCTGGCCCTGGCAATTTTCTTCCAGCTCCATGAACTCAGCCCGCTGAGGGATGTGGTCGGCCGCCAGTGGTGGGCCTGGCTGCTGCTGTTCCTGCTTGACGATTTCACCTACTACTGGTTCCACCGCGCCAACCACGAGGTGCGGCTGCTGTGGGCCGGGCACGTCAACCACCATTCCTCCCGGTACCTGAATTTCGGTACCGCCCTGCGCCAGGGGGTGGGCGAGCGGGTGCACAAGTTCCTGTTCTGGCTGTGGCTGCCGCTGCTGGGCTTCGACCCGGCGATGATCGTCACCGTGATCGGCATCAACCTGTTCTACCAGTTCTGGGTGCACACCCAGGCGGTGGGCAAGCTGCATCCCTGGATCGAGGCGGTATTCAACACGCCCTCCCACCACCGGGTGCACCACGGCTCCAACGTGCGGTACCTGGACCGCAACCACGGCGGCGTGCTGATTGTCTGGGACCGGCTGTTCGGCACGTTCAGCGAGGAGCGCGACGACGACCCCGTGGTCTACGGGCTCACCACCAATATCGACTCCGACAACCCCTGGACCGTACTCAGCCACGAGTACCGCGCCATCGGCCGCGACCTGCGCCGGGCCACCCGCTGGGGCGACCGCCTGCGCTACCTGCTGCTGGCGCCCGGCTGGTCCCACGACGGGCCCGACAAACGGGCAGAGGTGCTGCGACTCAACGCCGGGAATTAGCCACACTGTCCAGCCAGCACAGGCTGCGGCTGTATTGCAGGAACCGCTCGACATAGGCCGGCGAGATCCTTTGCAGGGTGGCCAGGGAGCGAATGACCAGGGCCTGGGGATTGAGCGGGCCGGGATCCTCCGGCAGGGCTGCGCGCAGTGCGGCGAGTTCCCGGTCAGCCGCCTGGCCGGCCTGCAGATCGAGAAAGCGGATGGCAGCGAGCAGGTCACCGCCGCCGGTGGAGGGATTATGGCCCTCTGTTGCCGCTGGCCCGGCGCTGCCAAACACGGCCCGCTCCTGGGCCCGCAACTCCGCTTCGAACTGCTGCCTGGGCGACAGCGGCTGGTGCGCCTCCCGCTCCCGCAACAGTTGCCGCAGCCCGGCCAGGGCCTCCCGGGCCGGGCGCGGGCCCGCGGTGACTGCGACCGCGGGTGTTGCGCCGCAGTCCAGTTTCGCGGCCAGGGCCTCAAGCTGTTGTGCGGCCCGGGTGCGGAGATGGTGCACCACGCCGGGCCGCTGCTGCTCACAGCGCGCCAACAGCGCACCGGCGAGCTGGGCCCGCAGGGGGTCAACCGTGGCTGCGCCCGCCGCCAGCAGGCGCGCGTATTCCGCCCGCAGCGCCGCCAGGGCGGATACCGCCGCGGTCACCGGGGCGCCTCTGTGGCGGTGCTCTTCGGCACCGGCGCCATCTCCACCCGCCGGTTCTGCGCCCGGCTGTCGGCGTCGGTGTTGGCCACCACCGGCTGCTGGTCGGCGAAGGCGGAGGCAAACACCAGCTCCCGCGGCATACCCGCCTCGATCAGCGCCCGGGTGACGGTCAGGGCGCGCTGGGCGGACAGCTCCCAGTTGTCCGCGAAGCGGTTGTTGCCCTCCTGAATCGGCAGGTCGTCGGTAAAACCGCTGACCATCAGCAGTTCCTCCCGCGCGCCCAGCCATGCCTTGAGCGGTTCCACCAGGGTGGCAATCAGCACCCTGCCCTCCTCCTGCAGCTCGGCGGAATTGAGTGCGAACAGCAGCTGGCCGCTGATCCCGATGCGCCCGTCACGCAGGGTAATCCGGCCCTGGGCCAAAGGGTCCGACAGCGCCCGCTCCAGTTCCTCCCGCCGCGCCTGCTCACTCTGGCGCAGGGCCACTTCCTCTTCCAGCGAGCGCGACAGTTCCACCTGCAGGCCCAGTGTCCACACCAGCACCAGCACGAAGATCCCCACCAGCGCGGACATCAGGTCGCCGAATACTGCCCACACCGGCGGCTCGTGGGCGCTGTCGTCATACTCACGCATGGCTGAGCTGGCGCATCTGTTCAATCAGCTGCTGCTGGGCAAGCACGCTGTGGTCGATGACCTCCCGCGCCTGGGCGACGTAGTAGCCCATCTGCTCGTCGCTGCGCCGGGCCGAGCTGCTGAGTGACTCGTCCATCTGCACCAGGGTCGCGCGCAGCTCGCTGCTGTTGTCCTGGAACTGCACCATGGCCGCCCCCAGGGCCTCGCCCAGGCTGGACAGTTCGATAGCGCTGGCGGCGAAATGGTCCGCGACCTCGGCCAGCCGGCCGGCATCCGCCTCCACCCGGCCCTCGAAGCGGGCGCAGGTATCCGCCAGCAGGCGGCCGGTGTCCTGCGCCAGGGACTCTGCACTGGCGCGGTGCTGTCCCGCCTCCTCGCGCAGCGCCACGGCCGTGGTGGTGAGTTCCGCCAGCAGGCTACGCTGCTGCTCCAGCAGCGCCAGGTCGCGCTGCGCCGCCTCTTGCGCCTGCGCCTGCATGCCGGCCACGGCATCGCGCAGTTCCCCGGTGATGTCCGTCACGGCCCTGGCGAGGCCGGCCATTGTGGACTCGATCGCGGGCTTGAGCGTGCCGGCCGCCCACTCGCCGTGGGCCGCGATGCTCTCCCGCAGGCCCTGCTCTACCGTTGCCACCAGCGCCGGCAGCTGCGCCGCCTGGGCGGCGATGCTCTCCCGCAGGCACTGCTCTACCGTTGCCACCAGGGCCGGCAGCTGCGCGGTCTGGGCGGCGATGCTGTCCCGCAGGCCCTGCTCAACTGTTGCCACCAGCGCCGGCAATTGCGCGGCCTGGGCGGCAGCGTGCTCCAGCATCTGTTCCCGGTAGTGGGTCCGGGAGTGGCGCCTGAAAACGGTGGCGGTACAGCTCTCCAGCAGGCGCCCGGCGGCCAGGCGCTGGCGCCGGCTGAGGGTGGAAACAAACCCCAGGGCGGCGGAGGCGCCGACCCCGGCGACCGAGGTGCCGAACGCCATGCTCAGGCCCTTGATGGGCGCCGCGAGACCGGCGCGGATCGCGTCCAGCCCGGTGCTTCCCTCCAGCGCGGTGACGGTGCCCTGCAGGGTGGCCATCATGCCGACAAAAGTGCCCAGCAGGCCCAGCATCACCAGCAATCCGGTGAGATAGGGAGTCAACAGCGGGGCGGGCAGCGCCACCGGTTCGCCCTGGATACGCAGGCTGACCGCGGTGCGCAGGCTGGCGGGCAGCGTCGCCAGCCACGGGGACAGCTCGAAAGCCGCGGATCCGGACGCGTCCTGCGCCGCGGCGAGCGCCGTCTCCAGCCGCCCGGTCTCGCCCTGGTAGCGCCACAGCTCGGCATAGCCGATGGCGTAGAACACGCCAATGGACAGGGTGACCAGCAGGGCCAGCGGGCTGGTGTGCACAAAGCCTGCGCCCATCCAGGCGATCAGCCCGGCTCCGAGCA
>JBFHFJ010000100.1:0-10408 GCA_041583655.1 Haliea sp.
CCGGCGCCGGTCGTCCTGCGCATAAAGCCGCCCGACGATGGTCGAGATATTGGGTTTGAGGAAGCCCACACCGATCACGATCAGCGCCAGCGAGAAGTAGAAAACCTGCAGCGCGCGGTCATCGCGCACCACGGTATCCCCGAGCAGCCGGGCCTGCTCGCCCTCGAACGCCATGCCCAGGTGGCCCAGCACCAGCAGCAGGCCGCCAAACACGACCGACTTGCGCATGCCCAGGTAGCGGTCTGCGAGCAAGCCGCCGATGACGGGCATGGCGTAGACCAGCGCCGCGTAGCCGCCGAGCACTTCCAGGCCGTTGGCGTCGGAAAACAAATGGTACTTGGTGAGGTAGAGCAGCAGCAGGTATTTCATGCCGTAGAAGGAAAAGCGTTCCCACAGCTCGGTGGCGAAGCAGACGTACAACCCCCGGGGGTGGCCGAAAAACGCGGTATCCGCGGCCGGATCAACTGTGCTGCTAATGGTCATTGTTCTCGCTGTCCTGGGTTGAGGCGGGGCCGCGGCCCCCGGCATGGAGGGGAGAGTATCACCCATTGCGTGAGTGTGTGCAGGGAGCGGTGTATGCCGGGCGTTCGGGATGAGGGTATCATGGCCGGCCAACCCCGCCGCGGAGATTACATGAACACGCTCCTCAAAACGCTGGCCCTGACCAGTGTCCTGGGTGCTGCACTTGCCTACGGCAAGCCCGCGCCAGACGCCGTCGACGCGCAGATCCAGCGCGACCTGCACTACCATATCGCCGAGCTGGCGGGTGATGCCTACCAGGGGCGTCAACCCGGCACCCCGGGCGAAGACAAGACCATTGCCTGGCTGCAGAAACACTTCGCCGAGCTGGGCACCCAGCCCGGCAACGCCGGTAGCTGGGTGCAGGAAGTGCCGATCACGGCGGTGACCAGCGCACCCAGCAGCAGGTCGCCAGTACCGGGATCAAGGATTCGGAGCTTGTATTCGTCGGCTACGGCATCAATGCTCCCGAGCGCGGCTGGAATGACTACGCGGGTATCGACGTCACCGGCAAAACCGTGATTGTGCTGGTAAATGACCCCGGCTTCGCCACCCAGGACCCCGCCCTGTTCAACGGCAACGCCATGACCTACTACGGGCGCTGGGACTACAAATACGCGGAGGCGGCCAGGCAGGGCGCCGCCGCTGCCCTGATTGTGCATGAGACCGATGCCGCCTCCTATCCCTGGGAGGTGGTCCGCAACAGCTGGTCCGGCGCGAAAATAGGCCTCACTGCCGGGAACCGCCACGAAGACAAGCTGGCCGTTGAGGGCTGGTTGCCACTGGCGCAGGCAGAGGTCCTGTTTGCGGCGGCAGGGCTGGATTACCAGGCGAGCAAGAAAGCGGCCCAGCAGGCCGGGTTCAAGGCCCGGCCACTGACCGGCTTCGCGGCGTCCGTGCAGCTGGACAATACCCTGGCCGGCAGTGTGTCGCACAATGTGGCTGCGCTGATTCCGGGTTCGACCTACCCGGAAGAAGTCATTATCTACACTGCGCACTGGGATCATCTCGGCGTGCGCCCGGATGACGAAGGTGACAATATCTACAACGGCGCCAGCGACAACGCTTCGGGTGTCGCCGGCCTGCTGGCAATCGCCCGCCAGCTGCAGGCCGAGGCGACGCCCCCGCAGCGCTCCATCCTGTTTCTGGCAGTCACCGCGGAGGAGTCGGGGCTGCTCGGTTCAAAATACTACAGTGAAAACCCGATTTTCCCTCCTGAGAAAACCGTGGCCAACTTCAATATGGATAACATCGCCGCCGGCAACCTGGGTCGCACCCGGGACGTGGCGGTGGTGGGCTACGGCAACAGCGAGCTGGAAAACTACCTGGCGCGCGCAGCACAGGCCCAGGGCCGGGTGGTGGTGCAGGAGCCCTATCCGGAGAAGGGATCCTATTACCGCTCCGACCATTTCTCCCTGGCGCGGGTCGGCATCCCGGCCCTGTACCTGACCAATGCCACAGACAGTGTGGAGCACGGCAAGGCCTGGGGCGACGCGCGTCTGCGGGACTACACAGCCAATCACTACCACAAGCCCTCCGACGAGTATGACCCGGCGTGGGATCTCAGCGGCGCCGCCCAGGAGGTCATGTTGCTGCTGGAAATGGGGCGGGAACTGGCGGCCAACCGCGATTTCCCCCGCTGGAACGAGGGCGTGGAATTCAAGCGAATTCGCGAGGCATCCCTGAAGCCCTGACCCCGAACTCTGCGCCGGTCAGCGGCGGGTGATGGTGAAGGGCGACCAGGTCTGGCTGACCGGCATGAGCTCAAGGGCGTTGACGTTCAGGTGCCGGGGCAGCGTTGCCAGCCAGAATACGGTCTCGGCGACGTCCTCGGGCTGGATGGGGTCTGCACCCTGGTACATCCTGTCATAGGCAGCCTGGTCACCGCCGGTGCGCACCAGGGTGAATTCGCTTTCCGACAGCCCGGGCGCCAGGCAGCTTACCCGGACGCCAGTACCCTGGAGGTCGCTGCGCAGGGCGTAGGAGAACTGCTCGACAAAAGCCTTGCTGCCGCAGTAGACATTGCCGCCGGGGTAGGGCCAGTGCCCCGCGACCGAGCCGATGTTGACAATGCTGCTGCCGGCGCCGCTGTCGATCAGTGTCGGCAGCAGGGCGTGGGTCACCGTGGTCAGCCCTTTGATATTGGTGTCGATCATGCGGTGCCACTGTTCCAGGTCGCAATCCTGTGCCGGCGCTGTACCCAGTGCCAGCCCGGCGTTGTTGACCAGCGTATATACCTCCCGGAACGGGCTCTCCAGAGCCGCCACGGCGGCCTGCACCGCCGCGGTGTCGCGAACGTCCAGCACCAGGGTCGTTAGCTGGCAGAGTGGCTCCAGTTCCGTGGCCAGCTGCGCCAGGCGTTCACTGCGGCGGCCACTGAGGACGAGGTTCCAGCCTGCTGCGGCAAAGCGGCGGGCACAGGCGCGTCCGAAGCCGGAGGTGGCGCCGGTGATAAAAGCGGTGTGGGTCATGCTGCGGGTTCCTGTGGTTGGTGGCGGAGTCAGGCGGCGGCCGGTTGGTCCTGCGCGGCGCCCAGCGTCGACAGGTGCGCGTCGAGAGCGGCGCTGACGGCATCAGGATCAGTGAGGCGCTTGATGGCGGCGAACAGCTGTGCAGCCTGGGGGTAGTGATGCCGCAGGTACCCCAGCCACTGCTTGACCGGGCCGGCGCAGTGCCGGGGTTCGCACTCGGCCCGCTTGCGCTGGAAAAAGTACTGCAGAATCACCGCGATGTCCCGCCAGGTCATGGGTTCCACCCGGGCGCCGCCCTGGGACGCGCGCACCAGCCTTGGCAGGTCCGGCCGGCACAGGGCGCCGCGACCCAGCATGAGGTCCCGGGTCTGGCTGGCCAGCTGGCAGCGGCGGGCGTCTTCCGGGCTCCAGATCTCGCCGTTGGCGATTACCGGCAGGGTGACAAGCTCCACCGCCCGGGCGATCTCGTCCCACCAGGCCGGTGGCTGGTAGCCGTCGCGGCGAGTGCGGGCGTGGATGGCAATTTCGTCGGCGCCTGCCGCGGCGATCGCCTGCACGTTGTCCAGGAACTGGCTGCGGTCCTCGAAGCCCAGGCGGATCTTGGCGGTGACCGGTATTGATGCGGGCACTGCCCGGCGCACGGCGGCGACGATCCCGCCCACGCGTTCCGGCTCGCGCAGCAGGATCGCGCCGCCGTCTGACTTGTTCACGGTCTTGGCCGGGCAGCCGAAATTGAGGTCGATACCGGGGGCGCCCAGCTCCGCGCAGCGGGCTGCGTTGTCCGCCATGGGCGCGGGGTGCCCGCCCAGCAGCTGCACATAGACCGGCACCCCGGAGGGCGTGCGCCCGGCGCTGTTGAGCTCCGGGCACAGGCGGTGGAACACGCGCGGGGGCAGCAGCAGCTGGTTGACGCGGACAAATTCCGTGACGCAGCGGTCAATGCCGCCCAGTTCGGTCAGTATGGCGCGCATGGTGGCGTCAATGACGCCCTCCATGGGGGCGAGGATCAGTCTCACTGCAGTTCTCCGGCTAATTGGCCAGTATAACGGTGTCGGCGCGCCCGGTTAAGCGTGTTGCGCCACGGCCCGTGGCGGCGAGACAAGGTGCCTGCCATTGGCGCTCGATGCTGTTCCTGATTTATCATGGCGGCCAATTGGGGGCGGATAGCAGGTGGGCAGTGTCGGGCCAGGAAGATATATTCATGCAGGGTGTGGAGCTGATGATTTTCGGCGTCACCGCAGTTGTGGTCTTTCTCAGCCTGCTTGTCCTGGTCACTTCGCTGACCTCAAGGCTGATGTCCCGCTTCTTTCCCGAGACAGCAACACCCCGGGTCGCGGCATCTGCCCGGTCCGAGCCGCGGGCCCCGGACGGTCCGGGCCCGGGCGAACTGGTCGCCGTGATCACGGCGGCAATCCACCAGCACAGAAAGCAGCGGCACTGACGCTCCAAGCCAGAGGTTTTGTTCATGCAAGAGGAAAAGCGCCCGCTGGGTATTACCGACGTCGTCCTGCGCGACGCGCATCAGTCCATACTGGCGACGCGCATGCGCCTGGACGATATGCTGCCCATTGCCGCCGAACTGGACAAGGTCGGGTTCTGGTCACTGGAGTCCTGGGGTGGCGCGACCTTCGACGCCTGTATCCGCTATCTTGGTGAAGACCCCTGGGACCGTATTCGGGAACTGAAGAAAGCGATGCCCCGGACGCCCCAGCAGATGCTGTTCCGGGGCCAGAATATCCTCGGCTACCGGCACTATGCCGACGACGTGGTAAGAAAGTTTGTCGAGCGTGCAGCTCACAATGGAATCGATGTGTTCCGGGTATTCGATGCCATGAACGATATGCGCAATATCGAGGTGGCGCTGCGGGCGGTGAAGGAAGTGGGCAAGCACGCCCAGGGCACAATCTCCTACACCCTGAGCCCGGTGCACACCATCGAGACCTGGGTAGAGCAGGGCAAGCGTATCGAGGACATGGGCGCTGATTCGATAGCGATCAAGGACATGGCCGGGCTGCTGCGCCCCTACGATGGCTATGAGCTGGTGCGACGGCTCAAGGAATCCTGCGCCATCCCGATCCAGCTGCATTGCCACGCCACCACCGGCCTGTCCACGGCCACGATCCTGAAGTGTGTAGAGGCGGGGATCGACAATGTCGACACCTCGATTTCCTCCATGTCCATGACCTACGGCCACTCGCCCACCGAGTCGGTGGTCGCCATCCTCGCCGGCACCGGGCGCGACACCGGGCTGGATATCGAGAAGCTGGCGTCGATCGCGGCCTACTTCCGCGAGGTGCGCAAGAAGTACGCGCGCTTTGAGGGCTCCCTGCGCGGCGTGGATGCCCGCATCCTTGTGGCCCAGGTTCCCGGCGGAATGCTGACCAACATGGAGAGCCAGCTGCGCGAACAGGGCGCCGCCGACCGCATGGATGAAGTGCTGGAGGAGATTCCGCGGGTGCGGGAGGATCTCGGTTTCATCCCCCTGGTTACCCCGACCTCGCAGATTGTTGGTACCCAGGCCGTCATCAATGTTCTCACCGGGGAGCGCTACAAGTCTATTTCCCGGGAAACCGCGGGCGTATTGAAGGGGGAGTACGGCGTCACCCCGGCCCCTGTCAACCAGGCCCTGCAGCAGCGTGTGCTGGAGGGTGGCGAGGTCATCACCTGTCGCCCCGCCGACCTGCTGGAGCCGGAGCTGGAGGCGCTGACCTCGGAGCTGCGCAACCTGGCGCAGGAACAGGACATTGCGCTGGCCCAGGGCGAGCAGGAAGTGGACGATGTCCTTACCTACGCACTGTTCCCGCAGATTGGCCTCAAGTTTCTCAAGCATCGCGGCGACGCCAGTGCGTTTGAGCCGGCGCCAGGCCCGGCCGCGGAAGCTGCCCCCGGGGGCGGGGCAAAGGCTGTGGACAAGGTGACGGGCAAGACGCCGGCGGCCGCGGCGGATTCCGGCGTGTACACGGTCACCGTCAACGGCCAGTCCTATGTGGTCGAGGTCAGCGAGGGCGGCGATGTGGCCGGGATCAAGCCGGTCGCACCGCAGGCGGAGGCGCCCGCCGCCGCGGGTCCGGGCGAACCGCTGCCGGCACCGCTGGCAGGCAATATTTTCAAAGTGAGCGTCAAGCCCGGGGACACGGTGAAGTCAGGTCAGGTGATCGTCCTGCTTGAAGCCATGAAGATGGAAACGGAGGTGCGGTCCCCGCGGGACGGCCGGGTGGTCAGCGTTGAGGTCAAGGCCGGCGACATGGTTGCCGTCGGCGACGCCCTGATCATGCTGGATTGAAGACCGTGGACAACCTGCTACTGCTCTGGCAGTCCACCGGCCTTGCCCAGTTTGAGCCTGGCCAGGCGGTCATGATCCTGATCGGGATAGCGCTGCTGTTCCTGGCTATCCGCAAGGGCTTTGAGCCCCTGTTGCTGGTCCCCATTGGCTTTGGCGGGATCATGGCCAATATTCCCGGTGCCGGCCTGGCTTACTCGGCAGCAGAGAACGCTCTGCATGGGGCGGACCCCTCGGTTCTGGCCGAGATGGCCGTGGCCCTGGGCAGCTCCGTTGCGGCAGATGCCAGGGCGCTGCTGGATGCCCTGGCCACTGCCGACCTGTCCCAGAACCTGGCTGCCACCCGCATCGCGGAGCAAGCGGGCTATGGTAACGGCATGCTCCACAACTTCTACATGGTGGCGATTGCCAGTGGGGTTGCACCGCTGGTGATCTTTATGGGCGTGGGAGCGATGACCGACTTTGGCCCGCTGCTGGCCAATCCGCGCACCCTGTTCCTGGGTGCCGCCGCCCAGTTCGGTATCTTTGCCACAGTGCTTGGCGCGGTGGGTCTTACTTCACTTGGTCTGATGGATTTCAGCCTGGCTGATGCCGCGGCGATCGGGATCATTGGCGGCGCCGACGGTCCGACCGCGATCTACGTGGCCAGCGTCCTGGCGCCGGACCTGCTCGGCCCCATCGCCGTTGCTGCCTACTCCTACATGGCGCTGGTGCCCCTGATCCAGCCTCCCATCATGCGGGCGCTGACAACCCAGGCTGAACGCGAAATCGTGATGACCCAGCTGCGCGTGGTCTCGCGCCGGGAAAAAATCGTGTTTCCGCTGGTGCTGCTTATCCTGGTGGCACTGCTGCTCCCGGCTGCCGCACCGCTGCTGGGGATGTTCTGTTTTGGCAACCTGATGAAAGAGTGCGGTGTGGTGGGTCGCCTGAGCGATACTGCGCAGAATGCGCTGATCAACATCACCACCATCTTCCTGGGCCTCTCTGTCGGCTCCAAACTGGTGGCCGACAAGTTCCTCGACATCAACACTCTGGGAATCATGGTCCTGGGTGTGATCGCCTTCGCGATCGGCACCGCCTCCGGGGTGCTGATCGCCAAGCTCATGAACCGCCTGGGCAGCACCCCGCTTAACCCGCTGATCGGCTCCGCGGGTGTCTCGGCGGTACCGATGGCGGCCCGGGTCAGCAACAAGATAGGCCTGGAAGCCAATCCCCACAACTACCTGTTGATGCATGCCATGGGACCCAACGTCGCGGGCGTGGTGGGTTCGGCGGTCGCTGCCGGGGTGATGATCAGCCTGGTCGGTGGCTGACGCCCGGGTGTATGGCGGCGGACGCGACAGCCGCCGATTGGTGCCTGTGGCATTAATTTTGTACACTGTCGCGATCACAACAACCGCTGAGCCAGAGTCCGCATGAATCCCAATTACCTTGATTTTGAACAGCCCATTGCCGAGCTTGAAGTCAAGATCGAAGAGTTGCAGCTGGTGGGAACCGACGCGGATATCAATCTGAGCGAGGAAATCCGCACCCTGCGCGAGAAGAGCACAAAACTCACCGAGAAAATCTACGCCAACCTGAGCCCCTGGGACATCGTCAAGGTGGCTCGTCACCCCCGGCGTCCCTACACCCTGGATTACATCAGTCGCGTCTTCACCGACTTCGACGAGTTGCATGGCGACCGCCACTTCGGCGATGACCGTGCAATAGTCGGCGGCACGGCGCGTCTCTGCGGGCGCCCGGTGATGGTTATCGGCCAGGAGAAGGGGCGGGCAGTCAAGGACAAGGTGCTGCGCAACTTCGGCATGCCCAAGCCCGAGGGCTACCGCAAGGCCCTGCGCCTGATGCAGATGGCCGAGCGCTTCAAGATGCCGGTCATTACCCTGATTGATACACCCGGGGCCTACCCGGGGATCGATTCCGAGGAGCGCGGCATCAGTGAAGCGATCGCCCAGAACCTGGCGGTGATGTCGCGGCTGGCAACGCCGGTTATCTGCGTGGTGATAGGCGAGGGCAGTTCCGGGGGCGCGCTGGGTATCGGCGTCGGCGATCATCTTGCCATGCTCCAGTACGCCACCTACTTCGTCATTTCCCCGGAGGGTTGCGCCAATATCATCTGGAAGAGCACGGCCCATGCGCCGGATGCGGCGGCCGCCATGGGGGTAACCTCCAAAGTCCTGCAGGAACTGGGAATCGTCGATGCGACCATTCCCGAACCCATGGGCGGCGCCCACCGCAATGTCAACCAGATGGCCGAGCGCATCCAGGCCCACCTGGTCAAGCAGCTCGACAGGCTGGAGCAGATTCCGCTGGAAGACATGCTCGAGCAGCGCTACCAGCGCCTGATGTCCTACGGCAACTGATTTCCCGCCACCGGTGGCCGGTGGAGTGACCCTGGAACCCGCCACGCTGGCGCCCGCGCTGGAGCCCTATCGGGACGCGGGGCGCTGGCTGCTGGCCTTCAGCGGCGGGCTCGATTCCACTGTCCTGCTGCACCTCCTGCAGCGTTGCTGCGCGGAGAACCCCGCCGCGCCGCCCCTCGCCGCAGTCCATATCAACCACAACCTGCAGGCCGCCGCGGTGGACTGGGAGCGACACTGTGAGCGCGCCTGTGCCGCGCTCGGGGTTCCGCTGCTGCTGCGCGAGGTGGTGGTGGGTGTCGCTGGCAGGGGCACCGAGGCTGCCGCCCGGGACGCCCGCTACCGGGCTCTTGCGGCAACGCTGCAGGCGGGAGATGTCATGTTCCTTGCCCATCACCAGGATGACCAGGTGGAGACCCTGCTCCTGCGCTGGTTGCGCGGTGCCGGTCTGCGCGGCCTGCAGGGTATGCCCCGGACGCGGCCACTGGGCCCCGGTTCGCTGGCGCGACCGTTGCTGGCGTGGCCGCGGGAGGCGCTGGAGGATTATGCCCGGCAGCACCGGCTGCAATGGATTGAGGATCCCTCCAACGCGGACACGGGTTTCGATCGCAATTACCTGCGCCACGAGGTGCTGCCCATGCTGGCCCGGCGCTGGCCCGGTTATCGTGGCAGTGTGACGCGATCGGCCCTTCAGCTGGGCGCTGCCGCGGCGGCCCTCGACAGGCTGTTGCCCGCCCCGCCATCCTGCACGTCGCGGTTGGGTGACCCTGGCATCCCCGTGGCGAGCCTGGTGGAGGGTTCCGGGAGCGGTTGGCTGACCCTCGAGCAGTGGTTGGGCGGGCTGGGATTGGCGCTGCCGCCGCGGGCGCCGACCCAAGAGTTCCTGCGCCAGTTGCAGGCCGGCGGCGGCAGCCCGGAACTGGCCTGGAGCGGGCAGTGTCTGCGCCGCTTCGGGGACGCCGTGTACCTGCTGCCACCGGTCGAGGGCAGCCTGGGCAGCGGTCCCTGGCGGCTGGCCCCGGGTGCGACCCTGGCACTGCCCGGTGCGGGCGTTCTGCAGCTGGAGCCGGCGGGAGACGGCCCAGGGATCGCACTCGGGCCGGGTGAATCCCTGACGGTGTGCAGGCGCAGCGGAGGCGAGCGTTGCCAGCCACTGGGCCGGGCGGGGGGCAGCCAGCGGCTGAAGAAACTGCTGCAGGAGGCGGGCGTGCCGCCCTGGTGGCGCGAGCGCCTGCCACTGCTCTACCTGGGAGAGGAACTGCTGGCAGTGGCTGACCTGTGGTTGTGCGTTTCCTCGCGGAGCGTTCCCGCGGGGGATCCGGCAGCCTGGCGACCGGTATGGCGACGAAATACTTCCGCTCCCCCGGATTGAGCTGACAGCCCCTTTCTGATAACCTGATTTCCCATCTTTTCGCAGGAAAAGCGCACTTCGCCGGCACCCCGCCTGATGCGTTGCGCCGGTCCTGAGTGCCCGTATTTACAGCGTACATAAAGGTTTTTCATGACGCGATATGTCTTCGTCACCGGCGGTGTGGTTTCCTCTCTGGGCAAAGGGATCGCAGCCGCGTCCCTGGCGGCCATCCTGGAGGCGCGGGGCATCCGGGTCACCCTGCTCAAGCTCGACCCCTATATCAACGTCGACCCCGGCACCATGAGCCCCTTCCAGCACGGGGAAGTGTTCGTGACAGAAGACGGCGCCGAGACGGATCTGGACCTCGGCCACTACGAGCGCTTTACCCGCACCACGATGAAGCGCAGCAACAATTTCACCACGGGCA
>JBFHFJ010000101.1:0-10180 GCA_041583655.1 Haliea sp.
ACAGGTCGCGCGGGTCAGCGCCATTCTGGAGGGCCTGTACGCCGACTGGCACTGGGACATGGGCGTCAACTGGAGCCGTAGCGAGGCAACCGAAACGGTCAGCAACCTGGTGGACGCGGAACGTCTGCGGCGGGCACTGGGGCCGGCAGAGCACTGTCGCGGCGCTGACATTGACGGTTGCGTTCCGGTGGACATCCTCGGGCCAAGGGGAAGCATAGGGCCGGACCAGGTCGACTACCTGCGAGTTGATGGCGAGACCAGTGGTTATTCCTCGCTGTCCAGCGCCACCCTCAACTTGAGCAACGCGCTGTTGAACCTGCCTGCAGGGCGCGGCGACCTGGCGCTGGGGCTGGAATTCAGGCACGAGGCCACGGCCAAGCGACCCGATGCCCGCCTGGCCAGCCTCGGCACCATCGGCGCCACCAACCTCGAATCCACCCGCGGCGACCGCAAGATCATTGAACTGTATGCCGAGTCCCGCCTGCCCATCTGGAACAGTGCCAACGGCCAGCGCGGGCTGGAGCTGGAAGCCGCCCTCAGGCATTCGACCTATAGCGACTTCGGGGCAAGCACCAACCCCAAGCTGGGGCTGAAGCTTGCGCTTGGGCCCTCGCTGACCCTGCGCGGCGGCTATGCACGCGGCTTCCGGGCTCCCAGCCTGAATGAGCTGTACGAGGGCACCCGGGAACAGCAGGCCTTCCTCAGCGACCCCTGTACCCAGGCCGCCAACATCGGGGTCCTGCCGGGATGCCAGCGCCTGGCAGACCCCACCCGCAACCAGTTCCTGACGGTGAAGGGCGGGAATCCAAACCTTGAGGCCGAAACCTCGGATTCCCTCAGTGCAGGGCTGGTGTGGATCCCGGTGCGCATCCCGGGGCTGCGATTTACTGCGGATTACTGGGAGATCAAGCAGGACGACGTGGTGTCTTCCAGCGCCCAGTTCATCCTCGATCAGAATGCCCTGGATGGCCGCTTCGCCGACCGGATCAACCGCGACGCGCTGGGCAACCTGGTGCGGGTAGAGGCCAACAACATCAATATAGGCCGGCGACGGATTCGCGGCGCCGACCTGGGTCTCTCCTACCACTTCCCCGACCAGCCCTGGGGGCAACTGTCGGTCAACGGCAGCGCGGCCTGGATTCGCGAATACATGGCCCAGCCGGACCCCGGCGCGGCTGCCGTGGACCTGGTCGGTACCTTCCTTGATGAAGCCTCCGATGGCTTGGGAGGCATCCCTGAATGGAAGGGCCATCTCGGCGTGCGCTGGAAGCGGGAGCGCTGGGAAGCAAACTACGAGATCCAGCATGTCAGCGCGATGCGGGAAACCCTCCCCGGCAGCACCCGGCAGCGAACCATCAGCGACTGGACCGTGCACGACCTGCAGCTCAGCTACGTTTTCGATGTGTGGGCGGGACTGCGCCTGACCGTGGGCGTGGACAACGCCCTTGACGAGCCCGCCCCTTTGGCGGCCTCCGCGTTTAACGATAACATTGACGCCCGAACCCACGACCTCAAGGGCCGCTTCTGGTACACCCGTATCAGCCAGCGGTTCTGACCAACGGAGCCACAGCATGCGCCACCCCCTCCTCACTTCAGCCCTGCTCTGCGCAGCCTGCCTCGCAGCACCGCCCACGGTGGCAGACAGCTTCCCTGGCGTGGAAAAGCTGATGTCCGCAGAGCAGTTCGAGGCCGCCGGCCTGCACAAGCTGACCCCGGCGGAGCGGCAGGCCCTGGATCGCTGGCTGGTCAGCTACACTGCGGAGGAGGCACCGGCAATGCTGCGCAGCAACCCGGAGGTGCGCGCGGCGGAGGAGTCGATCCGGATTGAAGCCCGCATCAACCCGCCCTTCGAGGGCTGGTCCGGGGAGACCCTGTTCTACCTCGACAACGGCCAGGTCTGGCGCCAGCGTCTCCGGGGCCGCTATTTTCACCGCGGCGATGACACCGCCGTGGTGATCGAGAAGAACCTGCTGGGCTTCTATAAAATGACTGTCGTGGCTTCAGGCAAGTCCATCGGCGTTACCCGCCTCAAATAATACCCCGCAGAGATTCCCGCCGCTGGCTCCCGGGACACCGGGATTTTCCGGTAATTTGCCGGGTTCCCACACGATTGCGTGAATTTGTCACAAATCTGCGGGGGAACTTTGAGGCTCCTCCCCCTGAATTCGTCTAATGTTCGTCTCCAGTGGCACCTGCCACGGGAAAACATACTTACATAGAGTACAGGGGTATTAATATGTTGAGGAAAAATCGTCTGACCATGGCAGTCTCGGCTGCTCTGGGCTTGGGCGCCGCGGCTGTCCTGCCGCAGGTTGCCAGCGCCCAGGAACAGCTTCTGGTCGAGGAAGTGGTCGTTACCGGTTCCCGCATCCAGAAAGCCAACCTGGTTTCCGCCAGCCCGGTCACCCAGGTTGACGCCGAAGACTTCAAATTCCAGGGTACTGTCCGGGTCGAAGACCTGATGAAGAACCTGCCGCAGGTGTACTCGAACCAGAACTCGTCCACCTCCAACGGCGCTACCGGCACCGCGACCCTGAACCTGCGCAACCTCGGCGACGAACGGACCCTGGTCCTGGTCAATGGCCGCCGCCTGCCTGCTGGCTCACCGCTGCAGGGCGGTACCGGCGCCGACATCAACCAGATCCCCGCCTCGCTGATCCAGCGTGTGGAAGTACTCACCGGCGGCGCCTCGGCCACCTACGGTTCTGACGCGGTAGCCGGCGTAGTCAACTTCATCATGGTGGACGATTTCGAAGGCGTCCAGTTTGACTACCAGTTCAGCCAGTACCAGCACGACAACGACAACGGCCGCCTGCAGGACATCGTCGGCGCACGTGGATTCCCCTTCCCTGACGGCAGCGAAACCGGCGGCGATATCCAGAGCTGGTCGCTGATCATGGGCGGCAATTTCGACAACGGCCGCGGTAACGTCACTGCCTACGCCACCTACCGCGAAATTGATGCGGTACTGCAGAGCGAGCGCGACTACAGCGCCTGCGCCCTTAACAACACCGGCGACGGCTGCTTCGGTTCCGGCACCAGCGCTGCGGGTACGTTCATTCCCGGCGACGGCAGCCAGGGTGTATACCGGGTTTCCGGCAACCAGCTGGTCACCCCGACCGAAGTCTACAACTACGGCCCGCTCAACTACTACCAGCGCCCCGACGAGCGCTACACCGCCGGTGCCTTCGGTCGCTACCAGATCAACGAGCACGTAGAGACCTATACCGAACTGATGTTCATGGACAACCAGACCAACGCGCAGATCGCACCGTCCGGTTCCTTCTTCCTGAGCGTCCCCATCGCCTGTGACAACCCGCTGCTGTCCGACCAGCAGGTCGGTGCCATCTGTGGCGACTACGGCCTGGGCGCAGACGACACCCAGACTGTCGTCATCGGCCGCCGCAACGTCGAAGGCGGTCCCCGTAACCAGGACCTGCGCCACACCTCCTTCCGCGGCGTACTCGGCTTCCGCGGCGACATCAACGAGACCTGGCGCTATGATGTTTCGGGCCTGTACTCCGAAGTGAGCATGGAGAACACCTACAACAACGATCTGTCCAACGCCAAGATCCTCAAGGCGCTGAACGCGGTTGAAGACCCCGACACCGGCGAGATCGTCTGTGCGTCTGTTCTGGATGGTACCGACCCCAACTGTGCACCCTGGAACATCTGGACCGAGGGCGGCGTCAGCTCCGCGGCGACCGATTACCTGTCGCTGCCGCTGTTCGCCCGCGGTGTTACCACCCAGAAGGTTTTCAACGGCTTTATCGCCGGTAGCCTCGGGGACTACGGCGTCAAGCTGCCTTCCGCCAACAACGGCGTCGAGGTGGTTATCGGTGCGGAATACCGTAAGGAAGAGCTGGACTTCAACCCGGATGAAGGCTTCCGCCTCGGCCTGGGTGCTGGCCAGGGCGGCGCCACCAACGCGGTGAAAGGTGCCTATGACGTCAATGAATTCTTCTTCGAAGCCAGCGTACCGCTGGTAGAAGGCGCGGCCTACGCCGAAGAAGTCACCCTGGACCTCGGCTACCGCTACTCTGACTACTCCACCGACGTGACCACCGATACCTACGGTATTCGCGCCGGTTGGGCCGTCAACCAGGACGTCAAGCTGCGTGCCAGCTTCCAGCGCGCGGTTCGCGCCGCGAACATTCGCGAGCTGTTCCTGCCCCAGGGCCTGAACCTGTTCGACATGGATGTGGACCCCTGTGGCGGCGCGACTCCGGAACGCAGCTTTGAAGATTGCGCCCGTTCCGGCGTCACCGCAGCGCAATACGGCAACATCCTCAACTCCTTTGCTGGCCAGTACAACTTCCTCCAGGGCGGCAACACCGAGCTGGACCCGGAAGAATCAGACACCTACTCAGTGGGCTTCATCTGGTCGCCGGCATTCATTGAGGGCCTGGTCCTGAGCGTCGACTACTACACCATCGAGATCGAGAAAGGTGTAGACAACCTGGGGCCGGAGTTCATCCTCAACCAGTGTCTCGACGGCAACGACGCGCAGTGTGCCAACGTCAAGCGTGGCGCCCTGGGTGACCTCTGGATTGGCTCCGACGTCAACGCCAGCGGCCAGGTCGTGGCCCTGCTGGACAACCTCGCCATCGAGGAGGTCAAGGGCTGGGACATCATCGCCGACTACGACGTGAGCATCGGTGACATGGGCACCCTGGCGTTCAACAACACCATGTCCATCATCGACACCTGGGACCAACAGGAGCTTGAGGGCGCACCAGTAGTAGATTGCAAAGGTAACTGGGGCGGCGAGTGTGGTTACCCCACGCCCGACTTCCGCAACAACCTGCGCGCTACCTGGATGACTCCCTGGGACGTCACCGTGAGCGGCTACTGGCGCCACATCAGCAATGTTACCGACCTCAATGGCAACCTGAACCTGCCCTCCGTCAACTACTTTGACATTGCCGGTTCCTGGGACGTCATGGACGGCGCCTCTATCCGTCTGGGTGTTAACAACGTCTTTGACAAAGAGCCGCCGATCGCTGGTAACGCTGCTGGTCCGTCCATCAACGGTAACGGCAACGTGTTCCCCGGCATGTACGACGCACTGGGTCGCTACATGTTCGTGGGCGTCAGCGTCAGCTTCTAAGTCCGATGTCGAGTACAGTCCGCTCCGCGGACTGTACTCGTGGATGCTTGTACAACCCGGCCACCCAGCCGGGTTTTTTTTTAGCCCGGGCAGTGAACCAGCCCGTGTTTGACCTTTACGCCGAAGCGAAGGACACTGCTTCGGAGGATCAGGAGACTCTATGAAAACCAAATTGATGACATTTTCGGCAAGCGCCGCTTTCGCCCTGCTCGCGGGCTGTGCCGGGACCACCGGTTCCGACAGCAGCGCCGGCACGACCGGCTCCCCTTCACAGGAGGTCGCCAGTAATGAGGGCGTTACCTGCAAAAACGTCATCAAGACTGGCACCCGCCTGGGCACCCGCGTCTGCAAGAAAGACGAAGTGTGGGCACAGGAGGCGGGAGACAGCCGCGATGCAATCAACGACATCCAGCGCAACAGCGCCCAGAGTGCAGGCCCGTCCGGCGGCTAGGCTGGTATTGATTTTGCGGCCCGGGACTGACCGTTCTCAGCCCCGGGCCAGTATCAGCGCCCACGCGGCCGGCAGTGCGCTGCCGGGGACAGCAAGTTGGTCACACCGCACCAGGCTGAGGCCTTGGGCAACCACGTTCCCGGTGAGCGTGTCCAGCGTGGATCGGCTCCAGGCCGCATCCAGCATGCTTTGCATGCGCCCGCGGTAGGCTTCAAGTTCCGCTCCCAATCCGGCGAGCCACTGCAGGATATCCGCGGGCTCGTAGGCGGACATGCGGCGGTACATGTGGGCGATATCCTGGTACAGCTGCTGCAGCAGCCCCCCAGCCGCAGTAGGGCCGCGATCGCGCAGCAACTGCTCGAGCCCGCGAACAGCCGGGGCGAAGGCTCGCTCTGCCGCTCGGAATTCATCGGGTGAGCAATCGCCACGGTTGAGGGCGAATCCCGCCGCGAAGGCCTCCCGCGCCAGCCCCAGGATGTCCAGTGACTGCAGTGCGGCCACGGTATCCCGGTTGTATTCACACTCGCGGTAAATGGCGCCCTCGTGCACGTGCACCAGCAGGGCCATGACACCCCCCGGCGCAAGCAGCCCGGCAGCTTCCTCCAGCGCTGCAGTTCCCGCGTATTCAAGCCCGAACTGGCTGACCACAAGGTCGAAGCTGGCCGCGGCGAGTGGCAAACGCGCGGCATCCGCCACCACGCAGGGGCAGCCCGGATAGCGCCGCTGCAGATCGAGTAGAGCGCTAAGGGAAAAGTCACTGCAATGGACCCGAAGCTCCGGGAAGAGGCGACGGGCATGGCCCGTAACCGCGCCATTGCCACAGGCGAGGTCCAGTATCGCCGGCTCGGTGCGCGCGACCAGTTCACGGCGAAAGAACTCCTCCCAGAAGCTGGCGAGTATCGGCTCCTGCGCCCCGCCCTCCCGGTGTGCCGCATTTTCGTGTGTGCCGCGCCAATAGGTGTCCCAGAACCCGGCGATGTGTGGCACTGCGCCCGGACCGCTCACGATGCCTGGTACGTCTTGACGGCCTGCAGCATGGTTGAGACCCAGTGGCGTTCACTGTCGCTGAGTTCGGGCCGCCAGATATCGAACAGCAACACCACGCGCGCCTCCCTGCTCTGGTTCCAGGCCTCGTGTTCGACACTGTCATCGAATATCAACAGCTCGCCCTCCCGCCAGGCCCGGCTGTCGTTGCCGACGCGAAGCTGTCCGCAGTTTTGCGGGACTACCAGTGGCAGGTGACATATCAGGCGGCTGTTCACCGCGCCGTGATGCGGTTCGATTCGCGCCCCCGGCGCCAGCCTCGAGAACAGTACAGACGGCATTTGCCCGGGAATCATGCACAGTGGAACTTCGGCCAGAGCGGCCATCGTCCGGGGACAGCGGCTGGCGACCTCTTCCACCAGGGCACCCTCGCGCCACAGGTAACAGGCGCTCCAGTCCATACTGTCGAAGTTGCGGCTGGTGTTCAGGCGGGGCCGGTTGGGATCGGACTCCAGGTAGGGTTCGAACTGTTCCGGCCCCGACATCAGGCCCAACAGCTCCTCCCGGATCGCATCGCTCTGCGCCTCCAGCCCGGCCGCCCAGGAAAACTCGCTGCGCTCGTAGAATGCCCGCTGTGGCAGGCCGGGGAAATAGTAGCGTGTCGGCTGCTGCAACTGCACCGGCACCTTGCCGCAAGCGATATCCAGCGACTCCGCAAAACGGGGACTGTCGCTGCGCGAAAAGCCCGCGGCCTCCATTTCTTCCAGCAGGTAATTCTCGTAGTGCGCGGCCCAGCGGTCGCAAACTTCCCGGGCCCGGTTTATACCCTGAGCGACATCCGCCGGTACCTGCTGCATGCCGGCGGCGACCCGCAGTGCCGCCTGGTAAAAGCCCAGCGCGATCCTGGGCTGGCCCATGCGGTCCAGGTGGTCCGCCTTGAACAGGAGCGCACGGATATTGCGCGGCTCCAGCGCCAGGGCCTGGTCGACCGCCGCCAGGGCATCCTCCGGCCGCTCCAGGTTGACCCGTGCAAACGCCAGCGCAAGCCAGGTGGAGGCAGCGGCAGGGCCGCTCTCGAGGAGCAGTTGCAGGCGCTGCTCGGCTTCCGCGGCCCTGCCGGCGCGGAGCGCCGCCAGCGCCTCTTGCAGGCCCTGGGCAGCGTTGCTGCTCATGAAACGTCACCAACCACGAGGCGGTCGGCTGGGTTAACAGGTTTGCGGCGCAATAGCTGGCTCGGCATCTGGTGATCCAATTGAAACGGCATGTATCGGATCCGCCAATGGTACCAGAATCAGAAAGCCGTTGGCCCGGCGCGGGACTGCTCAGCGGGCCACCAGCAGATCCAGCTTATTGCGATAGCGCAGCTGCTCCTCGACCCCGGCGTGGCGGGACGCCTGCTCAACTTGCGCCCTGGCCGCAGGAAGCTTGCCCAGTTGCAGGTAGGTCAGGCCAAGCAGGCGGTAGAACTCGTGCTCCCCGGGTTCCCGGCGAATCGCGGTCAGCAGGAACTGGCGTGCGCTGGCGTAGTCCGCCCCGGCATAGGCTTCTTCCGCCAGGTGGAACAGGTAATAGGGATTGCGGCGCCTGAACAACTGCACCCGATCGCGGTACCAGTCACTCAGTTCCTGCTCTCCCAGCTGTGCATAGAGTCGCGCCAGGTTGCTGTTGGCCGCTGCGTCGTCGCCGATGGTAACTGCCCGCAGATAACCCGCCTCCGCAGCCGCAAGGTCGCCAAGGCGCCGGTACAAGGTACCGAGGTTGGTCCAGACATGCGCTGCCTGCGGTTGCAAACCGAGAGCGGCCCGCAAGTGGAGGAACGCCTTCTCCGGCTCCCCCTGCTCCATCCAGTGCACGCCCATGTTGTTGTGATAACGCGCCAGGGCCTCTTCATCACTCAGCAACCAGCGTTGGTAGTCGCGATCGTAGTCCCCGAGATTGAAGTCAACCACCTGCTCGCCAACCGGGAGTTTGACCAGGGCGTTGATATGCAGGTTATACATCCAGGTGTCACCGTCGACCGTCCAGGAGGGGGGAATCTCAACCTCCTGATAGTGGGCCTTGATTCCGGCCTCCCTGGCAAGGGCTACGAACAGGTTGGTAAACGACATGCAATTGCCTTCCCGGGCGTAGAAAGCTTCTTCTGCGGTATAGGTCCTGAAGTTGTCGTAGCGCAGCTCGAGTCCGTCCTGCAGCAGCGCCTGCAGGATCAATTCGATGGTGCGCGTGGGCCCGAGGCCAGCGGGCACATGCTGGCGGAGGAACGCCCGCATGTCGTCGTTGACCGCGGCCAGCTCCACCGGCGTGGGTGCCGCATCGCGGCTCACGCCGAGCCTGTCTCCACTCAGCAACTCGGCATGGCTGACTGCAGACATGCGTGCTCCCGGCGGCTGGCCGGCACAGGCCACCAGTGCCAAAGCGAGGGCCAGGGCCGCGGTGGTCAGAGCGGGTATTCGTCCATTGCGGTTCATGTAGGGATCCACTGCCATCCTCGCCACGGTTATAAGATTTAGCATAGCACCTCGGCGCGGAGATGCCCGCCACTACCCTTAACGCACCCCCGACGAGAGGTTACACTGGGCACCCTTGCCCCGGAGCGCTCATGGACACCGTATCCGCTTTCGTTACCCTGCTCTTCGTGATGGACCCGCTGGGCAACATCCCTGTGTTCCTCGCCGTCCTCAAGGACGTCGAGGCGAAGCGCCGGCAGTGGGTCATATTCCGCGAAATGCTGATCGCCCTGATCGTACTGTTGCTATTCCTCTATGCAGGATCGGCGATGCTCGACGTGCTCAACCTGCGCCAGGAATCCATCAGTATCGCCGGCGCTATCATCCTGTTCCTCATCGCCTTGCGCATGATTTTCCCCAACCCCCATGGCGTGATGGGCGAAACCCCCGAAGGTGAGCCTTTTATCGTGCCCCTCGCCATCCCCATGGTCGCCGGGCCCTCGGCGCTGGCAATCACCATGCTTCTGGTGCATAAGGACCCGGCGCGAATGCTGGACTGGACCTTCGCTGTGGTTGGGGCCTGGGGCGTCTGCGCCATTCTGCTGATGGCATCACCGCTGTTGCTGCGCGCGCTGGGCGCGCGGGGGCTGATCGCCATGGAGCGGCTGATGGGAATGATCCTGGTAATTATCTCGGTGCAGATGTTCTTCGACGGGGTACAGAAGTTTCTCAGCCTGGCGGCGGTGTAACAGTTTGCCGGTTTGCCGGTTTGCCGGTTTGCCGGTTTGCCGGTTTGCCGGTTTGCCGGTTTGCCGGTTTGCCGGTTTGCCGGTTTGCCGGTTTGCCGGTAACAGTTTGCGTTTCTGAAGCCGGCCGCAAGTTCCGGGTGGGGGTTGCCGGACACGCCCCCGGGACAACGGCGCCGAATCTGGAGCGGGAGCTGGAGCTGGAGCTGGAGCTGGAGCTGGAGCTGGAGCTGGAGCTGGAGCTGGAGCTGGAGCTGGAGCTGGAGCTGGATGTAGAACCCGAACCCACACCCCCGTTGCATGAAGCATTGGCAGAAACTGACCCGGTCACCACCCCAGATACCGATCGACAACCCGCAGATACCGCTCCCGCAACTCAAGTGACTCATTGGCCAGCTGATGACCCGCCCCATGAACCAGCTCAATCCGCAGCCCGGGGAAC
>JBFHFJ010000102.1:0-10141 GCA_041583655.1 Haliea sp.
CTACCGACCCTGAATTCTTCGAGAAACTGGCCAACCAGCAGGCGCCGGAGTACCTGTGGATTGGTTGCTCGGACAGCCGTGTACCCGCCAACCAGATCGTCGGCCTGCTTCCGGGTGAGGTGTTCGTGCACCGGAACGTCGCAAATATGGTCGTGCATACGGACTTCAACTGCCTGACGGTGTTGCAGTACGCGGTCGATGTGCTCAGGATCAAGCATTTGCTGGTCGTGGGGCACTATAATTGCGGCGGTGTTCGGGCGGCCTTTGAGAACCGCGACAACGGGCTCATAGACAACTGGTTGCGCAATATCAAGGATGTGCAGCAGCGTCACCGCCGGCGAATCGCCGCCCTGGACAATGACGACGAGCGGGTCAACCTGCTTTGCGAGCTCAATGTCATCAGTCAGGTGTCCAATGTCTGCCATACCACGATCGTCCAGAATGCCTGGAGTCGCGGCCAGCCTCTGTCCGTGCACGGCTGGGTATACAGTCTCCGGGACGGCCTGATCAACGACTTGCAGTGCACGGTCAGCGGCCCGGAGCAGATTTCCGAGGTGTACCGCGTGCTGCCGGATCGCGAGGACGACTGATCCCCCGAATGGGTGAGTACCGGGGCGACGGTCTGGGCTAGACTGGTCCCCGGTTCTCTCATCGTGCAGGTGTCTCATGTCAGTCAAGCCAGTTGCCATCGCCGGCAGTAAAATCCTCATCACCGGCCCCACGGGCCAGGTCGCCGCCCCGGTCATCGAGGCCTGGGCGGACCAGGCAGAGCTCACGGCGCTCGCGCGGTTCAGCGATCCCGCCGGCCGTGCAGCGCTGGAAGCCCGGGGCGTGCGCTGTCTGCAGGCGGATCTCGCCGATCCTGAGGCGCTCACGGGCCTGCCCGCAGATTTCGACTACGTATTGAATTTTGCCGTGGTCAAGACCGACAGCTTTGACTACGACCTGGCGGCCAATGCCGAGGGCCTTGGCAGGTTGATGCTGCACTGCCGCCAGGCGAAGGCTTTCCTGCACCTGTCGTCAACGGCCGTGTACCAGTATGCCGGGCAGGAGCCCCGGGCGGAGGATGCGCCGCTGGGTGACAACCACCGGGTCATGTTTCCCACCTACAGCATCAGCAAAATTGCCGCCGAGACCGTCTGCCGTTTCACCGCCAGGCAGTTCGGTATTCCTGCCACCATTGCCCGCCTGAGCGTGCCCTATGGCAACAACGGCGGCTGGCCCTGGTATCACCTGCTGATGATGGAGCAGGGCATGCCGATTGATGTCCATCCGGATCACCCCAACAGCTACAATCTCCTGCATACGGATGACTACATCGAGAAGCTGCCGCTGCTGCTCGGAGCCGCGAGCACCGAGGCCACCACGGTGAACTTTGGCGGCTCCGAGGCGGTCAGTATCGAGGACTGGTGCGGCTGGTTGCAGGAGCTCACCGGACTGGTTCCCGAGTTCCGCGACAATCCGCAGGCCTTTGGCAGCCTGGCCATAGACACCACGCGCATGCACGAACTGATCGGCCCCACCCGGGTGGAGTGGCGCGAGGGTGTGCGCAATATGGTCGCGGCCCTGTCGCCACAGCTGCTCAAGCCTGGTCGGTAGATACGGTGGTCCTTGTCGGCATCCGATCAAGGGAGGATCCGTGCACAATCTGCTGATGTTGTTGCTGCTGGTTTTCGGCAGCGTTGCCCTGATGGTGTTCCTGGGGGAGCGGTTTGCCCGGCCCGCCGACCCCGAGCGCATGGCGCGAATGCGTCGCTGGCTCATGCCCCTGGTCGGTGTGATGCTGGTGCTGTCGCTGCTGGATTTCTACCTGTAGCGGAATCACCCTGACGGGTGATGTGCCACGGCGCCGGATTTGCCACACTGGGCGGTGCGACAAGCGTTCTGGCCCACCTACGGAGAGCATGAAGACAATGTCGGATACTGATCTTGATTCCCTGCGCAGCGGCCAGCTCTGGCTGGACTTCTGCGAATCCCTGAAGAGCGCCGGCGCCGAAATCCTCGCCGGCGGCGCGCCCACCGATGATCTCAGCCGGGCAGAGGGTTTTCGCTATCTCACCCGCCTGCTGCGGCTCAGCCTGGAAAAGCACCTCGAGTTCAGCGACCCTTTCTGCCCGCAGTTTTATTCCCTGTCCCACGAGACCGCCAAGATCGGCAATGACAACCCCGACAACTACTACCAGAACTGTGCGATTGACGGCCGCTGCAGCTACCGGATTACCGGCAACGCCGGCCAGGCGGAGTACCTCAGTATTGAAACCAAGGCCGGCTCCTTCGCCGGCCAGGGCGACATGGCACCCACCGGGCACGTGACCCTGGATGAGCTGGAACTGGGCCCGGACGGCGATTTCGAGTTGCTGGTCAGCGCCACGCCCCAGCCGGGCAACTGGCTGCCGATGACCCCCGAATCAGACAATATCCTGGTGCGCCAGACCTTCCGCGACCGGCGCCGGGAGCGCAAGATCGAGCTGCGCATTGAATGCCTTGACCCCCGCGGCGAGGCGGTGCTGGACCCGGCGCAGTTCGCGGCCCAGCTGGGGCGGGTAGTGCCCTTTATCAGCGGCACCGCCGGCCTGTTCCGGCAGTGGATGCTGGGGTTTGCGGCGCACATCAACCAGCTGCCGCCGAACGATCAGCAGATGTGCCTGCGCGCGGGCGGTGATCCGTCGATCTACTACCACAACAGCTATTGGCGGCTGGCGGAGGATGAGGCGCTGGTGATTGAATTCACGCCGCCGCAGGAATGCCGTACCTGGAATTTCCAGCTCTCCAACTTCTGGATGGAATCCCTGGACTACCGCTTTCACCGCATTCACCTGAACCGCAGCAGCGCGCAGCCCGAGCCCGACGGCAGGGTGCGGATCGTGGTGGCCGGCCGCGACCCCGGCGCGCTATTCCCCAACTGGCTGAGCACCGCAGGCCATGAGTGCGGGGCCATGCTGTTGCGCTATGTGGAAGCAAAGGACTACCCGCCGGTGCATACGCGGGTGGTCGCACTGGACTCACTGATTGCTGAAGGAGCTGCTCGCCGTGACTGATATCCGCCTGGACGCCGATGAACTGGTTGCCGCCGCCCGGGCCGTGGATGGTCTGCAGGATTTCGGCGATGACAGCTATCGCGAGCCCCTGGAGCGCCTGCTGTGGTCGCTGGAGCACGAGGCCGATCTCAACGCCATCGGCCGGCCGGCCATGTACCAGCGCATGCTGGATATCCTCAGTACCCGGCTGCGGGTGCAGGAATGGCTGCGCCGGCACCCGGAGATCCGCGACGAGGAGATCGTCGCCCCGCTGGTGATCGTCGGCCTGCCGCGCACCGGCACCACCATGCTGCACCGCACCATTGCTGCCGACCATCGCATGTACGCGCCGCTCTGGTACGAGACCCGCTATCCCTGTCCCGACCTCGACTGGGATTTCACCGCTGCGGGCGACCGCCGGATCGCTGACGGCAAGGCCGAAGTGAAGATGATGATCGACAGCAATCCGGACCTGCTGTCGGTGCACCCGCTGGACGCGATGGAGCCGGATGAAGACATCATGCTCCTGGAGCAGTCCTTCTACAGCTTCAATATCCAGGCCCTAGCCAATGTCCCCAGCTTTGATGCCTGGATCGAGGCCCGGGACCATACCATCGGCTACCAGTACCTGAAGCTGCTGCTGCAGTTCCTGCAGTGGCAGAAGCGGCGCAGCGGGCAGCAGGGCGAGCGCTGGGCGCTGAAGGCTCCGCACCATTTGCACTACATGGATCTTGTGTTCAAGGTCTTTCCTGACGCGCGTGTAGTACAATCCCACCGGGACCCGGTCGAGACCATTCCCTCCCTGGCCAGCATGATCGCCAATGTGTGGAAAGTGTACTCGGATTCCGCCGACCCCTTGCTGGTGGGCGAGCAGTGGGCGCGCAAGTTTGCCCGTGGCATGCAGCACACCATGGAGGTTCGCCAGCAGGTGGGCGAAGGCCGGTTCCTGGACCTCTGGTTCAAGGACACCGTGAGCCAGCCGCTGGTGGAGATCGCCCGGGTCTATGAGTTCCTCGGCATGGACCTGACCCCCGAGGCCAGCACCGAGATGGCGCGCTGGCAGGACTACAACCGCCGGGAGTTGCGCCCTGCCCACGCGTATACGCTGGAGCAGTTCGGCTTCACCGAAGCGGGGTTGAAGGAGCAGTTCCGGGGGTATCGCGAGGCCTTTATCACTCCCTGACTCGTGGATGACAACAGACAACCCGGCCCCGGAGTATCCGGTCGGCCACTACATGGAGCATGAGAGCACAGCTATGGCACAACAAAAAGCAACCAACGTTCACTGGCACGAAGGTGACATCACCCGCGAACACCGGCAGCGGCTGCTGGGCCACAAGGGCGCGACACTGTGGTTTACCGGCCTCTCCGGCAGCGGCAAGAGCACGGTCGCGGTGGAGCTGGAAGGACGCCTGAATGAACTGGGGGTGTTGGCCTACCGCCTGGACGGGGACAACGTGCGGCTGGGTATCAACCGCAACCTGGGCTTCAGTGCCGAGGACCGCACCGAGAATATTCGTCGCATCGGGGAGATCGCCAAGCTGTTCGTGGACACCGGCGTAATAGCCCTCAGCAGCTTTATCAGCCCCTATGCCAGCGACCGCAACCAGGTGCGCGAGCTGCACGAAGCAGCCGGCATGGACTTTATCGAGGTATTTGTCGATTGTCCGCTGGAAGCGGCGGAAGCCCGCGATCCCAAGGGCCTGTACAAGAAGGCGCGAGCCGGTGAAATCAAGAACTTTACCGGGATCGACGACCCCTATGAGGCGCCGTTCAAACCCGAAGTCCACCTCCACTCCGACAAGCAGACCCTGGAGGAAGAGGTGGAGCAGATTCTGGCCCTGCTGCGCGAGCGCGGCATCATCAAGGCCTGACCCTCAATCACTGACATGGAGAACATCATGATCAAACCCCACGGCTCCGCGGAGCTGCACCCCCTCTATGTGGCCGACGACGCGCGGCGTGCGGCGCTGCAGCAGGAAGCGGAGCAGCTGCCGTCCCTCCTGCTGAACTCGGCCGCGGCCGCCAACGCGGTCATGCTGGGCGCCGGTTACTTCAACCCGCTCAGCGGCTACATGAACCTGGCGGATACCCTCAGCGTCGCCGCCAAGCTGCAAACAGTGGACGGCCTGTTCTGGCCGGTGCCTATCGTGAACCTGACCGAGTCCACCGCGGTGAAAGCGGGCAGCCGCATTGCCCTGCGTGACCCCAATGTTCAGGGCAACCCGGTACTCGCGATCATGAGTGTGGACGCCGTCGAATCGGTCAGCGATGAACAGATTGATTTGATCGCCGAGAAGGTATTCCGCACCCTCGACCCGCAGCACCCCGGTGTCGCGACCTTCAAGAGCCTGGGACGCACCCTGTTGTCGGGCCCCATCGAGGTGCTCAACTTCTCCTACTTCCCGCAAGAGTTCCCTGACACCTTCCGCACCGCGGTGCAGATTCGCGAGGAAATCGCCGCCCGTGGCTGGAACACCGTGGTTGCCTTCCAGACCCGCAATCCCATGCATCGCGCCCACGAGGAGCTGTGCCGCATGGCGATGGAGGATCTGGACGCGGACGGCATCCTGATCCACATGCTGCTGGGCAAATTGAAGCCGGGCGATATCCCCGCCGATGTCCGCGATGCCTCCATCCGCAAGATGGTGGACGTCTACTTCCCGCCCAACACGGTCATGGTGACCGGCTACGGGTTTGACATGCTCTACGCGGGCCCGCGCGAAGCCGTGCTGCATGCGGTATTCCGCCAGAACTGCGGCTGTTCCCACCTGATCGTCGGTCGCGATCACGCCGGTGTTGGCGACTACTACGGTGGTTTCGACGCGCAGACCATTTTCGACGAGGAAGTCCCGGCGGGGGCCCTGGAACTGCAGATCTACCGCGCCGACCACACCGCCTACAGCAAGAAGCTGGATCGGGTGGTAATGATGCGCGATGCGCCGGACCACACGCCCGAGGATTTCGTGCTGCTGTCGGGAACCAAGGTCCGGGAAATGCTCGGTAACGGTATCGCGCCGCCGCCGGAATTCTCCCGCCCGGAAGTGGCGCAGATCCTGATGGACTACTACCAGAGCCTGTAACCGGCTCCCGGCGCCGTTATTGCTGGCCGTCGTCGCGGATGGCGGCCAGCAGCGATTCCAGCGTCTGTGGCCCGATCAGGGCCTGAACCAGCGAGCCCTCGGGATTGATGATGAAGGTGGTAGGGAGTACCGTGGGGCGCGGCTGCCCCAGCAGTTCCGCCGGGTCCTCCGCCAGGGTGGGAAAGCCGACCTTCAGCTCCTTTAACTGGGCGGCGAGATCCTCCCCGGTAGCCCCGTCATAGTTCACCCCCAGAACAGCGATGTCCTCGTGCTCCCGGTCCAGTGCGTTCAGCTCCGGTATCTCCTCGATGCAGGGCTTGCACCACTTGGCCCAGTAGTTGATCACCACCCACTGGCCGCGCAGGCTCTCCAGCAGGGCGGCGTTGCCGGCGGGGGCGGCGGGCGGTTGGCATCCGGCGAGCAGAATAAGCAGGGCAAGCAAGGTGGTTCGCACGTCAGGGGGCTCCTTCGGTTCCGGGTCGGGCGTGCGGCGTCCGGCCATGCAGGTCGTGCCGCGCAGGGCGGCAAGTATGGCATGATTTGATGTCGGTTCCACAGTGAGTCCTTTTGCTATAATAGCCGGCCGTCTGTTCTGGAGTTTGTTGTGAGCGAGTATCAGATCTACCACAACCCGCGCTGTTCCAAGTCCCGCGCGACCCTGGCCCTGCTGCAGGAGCAGGGTGTTGAGCCCGAGGTCGTCCTCTATCTTGAGCGTCCGCCGTCACAGGCCGCGCTCAAGCGGCTGCTCGGGAAGCTGGGCATCAAGGCCGGGGAACTCGTGCGCCGGGGTGAAGCGGAGTACAAGGAGCTGGGTCTGAGTGCCGGCAGCAGCGAAGCCAGCCTGCTCAAGGCCATGGCGGCCCACCCCAGGCTGATCGAGCGTCCGATCGTCGTGCGCGGTGAGCGGGCGGTGCTGGGGCGGCCACCGGAGAATGTGCTGGCGCTGCTCGACTGATGGCCTCACCCTATGTGCTGGTGCTTTACTACAGCCGCCACGGCGCTACCGCCGCAATGGCCGCGCAGGTAGCCCGGGGTGTCGAGGGCGTCCCGGGCATCGGTGCGCGGTTGCGAACGGTCCCCGCTGTTTCATCCAACTGCGAGCAGACCGAGGACGAGATTCCCGATGACGGGCCGCTTTACTGCGAACTCGACGACCTGCGCGATTGCGCCGGCCTTGTCCTCGGCAGTCCCACGCGGTTCGGCAATATGGCCTCACCACTCAAGTATTTTCTCGACCAGAGTTCGGCGCTCTGGCTCAGCGGCGCCCTTATCGACAGGCCGGCGGCGGTCTTTACCTCTACCTCCAGCCTGCATGGCGGGCAGGAATCCACGCTGCTCAGCATGATGCTGCCCCTGTTGCATCACGGCATGGTCCTGGCGGGGCTGCCCTACAGCGAGCCCGGCTTGATGAGCAGCACTGCCGGGGGCACACCCTACGGGGCCTCACACTGGGCTGGCGCGGACAACAGTCGCGCCCTGGACAGTTCCGAGGCAGCCCTGTGCCGCGCCCTGGGCAAGCGCGTCGCCCGGCTGGCGCTGGCTCTGGGAGGGGTGAAGTGACTGTTGTTGCCCGCAGCGGCCTGAGCCGCTGGGCCTGGTGGCTGACCTGGTTCAGCTGGGGCCTGTTGCTGGCCCAGCAGCTGGGTGACGTGCTCGAGTTTCAGCCACCCTGGGTTATCTGGGTAGGCAAGCTGCTCCCGCTCGTCCTGTTCCTGCCGGGCATGTTGCGCGACCGGCTGCGCAGCTTTATCTGGCTGTGTTTTGTTTCCTTACTGTATTTCATCACCCTGGTGGAACGATTGTTTGCCACGCCCCAGGCAGCGCTGCCCTGGCTCGGCATGGTGGCCGTGGTCACCCTGTTCTGCAGTGCCATGTTCTACGTGCGCTGGCGTGCCCGCGAACTGCAGTCCGCCGCTGCTGCTATTGATCCGGAGTTCCCTGTATGAGCAAGCCATCCCTGTTGCGGCGTATTTTCTCCGGTTTCTGGGCCGGTCTCACCTGGTTCCGCCTGGCGCTGTCGAACATCCTGTTCCTGGTTTTTCTCGGGCTGATCTACGTGCTGTACTTCAGCGGCAGCCAGCAGCCGATGCCGGAGAAGGCGGCCCTGTTGTTGAACCTGGGTGGCACCCTGGTCGAGGAAAAATCCCACACCAGTCCGCTCCAGGCCCTGCTGGGCGAACCGGCGCCCACGGAGCGGGAGGTGCTGCTGCGGGATGTGCTGGACGCGATCCGCCATGCGGCGGGCGACCCGGCGATCACTGCCCTGGTCATGGAGCTGGATTACCTGGTGTCATCCGGGATCAGCAAGAACCTCGAGATTGCGGAGGCGATCAGCGTCTTCAAGGCCAGCGGCAAGCCGGTGATCGCGGTGGGGGATTTTTTCACCCAGGACCAGTACCTGCTGGCCAGCCAGGCCGACGAGATCATCCTCAACCCGATGGGCGCGGTGCCTCTGGAGGGCTTCGCCAGCTACCGCAATCATTTCCGCGAAGCGCTGGAGAAGGCATCGGTTTCCATGCACGTATTCCGCGCCGGTGAGCACAAGTCCATGGCCGAGCCATTCCTGCGCGACGACATGTCCCCGGAGGAGAAGGCTCTTACCGAGCGCTGGCTGCGGGATTTGTGGGGCCGCTACACCGCAGTGGTGGAAGAGCGGCGACAGTTGCAGCCGGGGGCGGTCGATCGCTATATCGAGAACTACCATGCCCTGCTGGCCCAGGCGGGGGGCGACAGTGCGCGCCTGGCCCGGGAACAGAGCCTTGTCGACAGGCTTATGGTGCGTTCCGACGCCAATGACTATCTGGTTGAGGTCGTAGGCGCAGAGGACGAAGAGGGCTTCTACGAAGCGGTGTTTTTTGAACGCTACATTGCCCGCCAGCGTCCGGCGAGCTTCCAGCCGGTGACCGGTGACCGGGTAGCGGTGGTGACGGCGGAGGGCAATATCATGTCCGGGGAGCAGCCGCCGGGCACGATTGGCGGCGACTCCCTGTCACGACTGCTGCGGCAGACTGCGGAACAGGAAGAGGTCAAGGCTATTGTTCTGCGGGTGAACTCGGGTGGTGGCAGCGTGTTTGCCTCCGAGCGTATTCGCCAGGCGCTGGCCCGGGTCCGTGCGCAGGGTATTCCTGTCGTGGTGTCCATGGGCTCCCTGGCAGCGTCCGGTGGCTACTATATCGCCGCCGAGGCGGACCAGATCTGGGCCACGCCCGCGACCCTGACTGGCAGTATCGGCGTATTCATGGCCTTTCCCACCTTCGAGCAACTACTGGATCGCGCCGGTATCCACACGGACGGGGTCGGTACCACCAGTCTCGCCGGGTCGCTGCGTTTCGACCGGCCCCTCAACCCGCAGGTGGCCCAGTCCCTGGTCAGCAGCGTGAACTTCACTTACCAGGGCTTCCTGGACCTGGTGGCCACCGGTCGTGGTCTGGACCGCTCGCAGGTGCTGGAGCTGGCGGAGGGCAAGGTGTGGAGCGCGGCCGATGCCCAGCGCCTGGGGTTGGTGGACGAGCTGGGGTCCCTGCGCGATGCGATAGCGAGCGCCGCGGAGCTGGGCGGCCTGCAAGAGGGCTATCCGGTCGAGTATGTTCAGGAGCCTTTGTCGCCACGGGACCTGCTGCTGCAGCAGCTGGCTTCCCGTATCGGTGTCGTTGCTCCGTGGCCCGGACTGGGGGCTGGTGTGCAGCAGCTGGTGCAGCCCCTGGCCAGCGTCGCCCGCATGCTTGCGGAGATGAACGACCCGGCGCATCTCTACATGCGCTGCCTGTCCTGCTCCGCGCTGCCCTGAGGCAGAGGCGGGGCTGGGAAAGTCAGGGCAGTGCCTCCAGGGGGCTGCCCTCATGGCCTTCGCGCCACGCCTTGAGGTCCATAAGGATCAGGTAGAGGCTGGGTACCAGCAGCAGCGTAATCACCGTAGCGAACACAATGCCGAAGGCCAGGGATACTGCCATGGGCACGATCTCCTGGGCCTGGGCGCTGCGTTCCAGCAGCATCGGTGCGAGGCCGAAGAAGGTGGTGAGTGAGGTCAGCAGGATGGCGCGA
>JBFHFJ010000103.1:0-10080 GCA_041583655.1 Haliea sp.
GAGCCTCCGGCAGGTAAAACAGCTTCTGGACACTGTTGCCCAGGCCCACGCCCAGCCACTCGCCGCGACCGAAGGCGATAAGTGACTGGATCAGCTGGAAGCCGCTGCCATAGGGATCGGCCCAGGGATCGGTGTAGGCCGTCAGGCGCTGGACCCGATAAGGGGCGGCGAAGATCAGGCCCACCAGGCCCACCAGGCTAACGACCAGCACCGAAAGGAAGTGGCGCAGGTTCACTCCGGCCAGGAACAGCATGCCGAATGCGGTGGCGACAGTAATAACGGTGGCACCAAAATCGGGTTCTGCCATGAGCAGCACAGTCACCAGCGCCAGCACCCCCATGGGCTTGAGGAATCCCGGCCATTCATTGCGCACTTCCCTGGCCTGTCGCACCAGGTAGCCCGCCAGGTAAATCACCACGGTGAACTTGGCAAATTCGGACGGCTGCAGGGTAAAGGGCCCCAGTGGCAGCCAGCGCTGGGCGCCGTTGACATCCTTGCCAATCCCCGGCAACAGCACAAGCACCAGCGAGGCGAGCCCGGCCAGCAGCCACATCCAGCCACTCGCCAGCCAGAAACCCGGCGGCAGGCGGTACACCACGACCGCCGCGCTAGCCGACATCACGATGTACATCAGGTGTCGGCGGGTGTGGTGCCAGGCATCGCGATAGTGCCAGTCTGCATACTCAATCGACGCGGAACTGATCGCCACCAGCCCCACCAGCAACAGGGCCAGGCCCAGCAACAGGAGCGCGGGATCGACGCCTGCGCGTTGGCCTGCCACAGCGCTCATGCGCCACCCCCGGTGACCAGGGACTCGACCGCGGCGACGAAGGCCGCACCGCGAGCCGGGTAGCCAGTGAACATGTCGAAGCTGGCGCAGGCCGGAGACAACAACACTACATCGCCAGGCGCCGCCAGCGCCGCAGCGTGTGCAACCGCGTTCGCCATGTCTGCTGCGTGCTGTACCGGCACGCTATCGGCCACGGCACCCTCAATCTCGGCCGCGGCCTCGCCGATCAGGACCAGCGCCTTGCAGCTGGCCTGCACTGGCGCGCGCAGCTGCCGGAAATCCTGCCCCTTGCCCACACCGCCGGCAATCAGCACGATATTGCGCTCGCTGGACAGACCTTCGAGCGCAGCGATCGTGGCACCCACGTTGGTGCCCTTGGAGTCATTCACAAAGCGCACGCCACCGGACTCGGTCACCAACTGGCAGCGGTGCGGCAGCCCCGTGAAGCGCCGCGCAGCGGCCACCATCGCGTCCAGCGCCAGGCCCGCACCATGCCCCAGGGCGAAGGCCGCGAGAGCGTTGGCGACATTGTGGCGACCTTTGATCCCCAGTTCCGCCACCGGGAGCAGCGGGTCAAAGCCAAAGCAAAGGGTTTCGACGCCAGCGACAAGCCGCAGACCAAAGCCACCCAGCTCGGGTTCGCGCAAGCGCCAGCTGATCACCGGCACGTCCGTTGCCAGCAGCGGCAGGGTCAAGGGGTCATCGCGGTTGACCACGGCCTTGTGGCAGCCGCGAAAGATCCGGTGCTTGGCCTGGTGATAGCGCGGCAGGGTACCGTGGCGATCCAGATGGTCGGCGCTGACATTGAGCACCGTCGCCACGGCCAGCCCGAGGTCACCGGCGCGCTCAAGCTGGAAGCTCGACAGCTCGAGGACATACAGCTCCCTGTCATCGGCCAGCAGATCCAGTGCCGGAGTGCCCAGGTTGCCGCCCACGCCGACGTTGAGTCCTGCCTCCCGGGCCATCTCGCCAAGCAGTTCGGTGACGGTGGACTTGGCGTTGGACCCGGTGATGCCCACCACCGGCGCCCGGGCCGCGCGCATGAACAGGTCGATATCCCCGATCACCTCGGCGCCGGCATCCATCGCCCGCTCTACCAGGGGGTGCTCCAGCGCGATACCCGGGCTGACCACCCATTCGCCGCCGCGAGTGACAATGGCGTCGGGAACATCACCGGCAAATACCGGCACGCCGGGCATTTCCCGCTGCAGGGTGCCCAGTTCGGGTGGCGCACTGCGGGTATCGATGACGGTGAACCGGCGCCCCTGGCTGTGCAGGTAGCGGGCACAGGACAAGCCGGTGGCGCCAAGGCCAAAGATGACCTCGTCGCCGCTGCTCGCTATCAGATCCTGTGTCACAGTCGCCATTACTCCGGGTTTTCCTAGCGCAACTTGAGTGTGGCCAGTCCAAACAGGACCAGCATCACCGTGATAATCCAGAAGCGCACAATGACCCGCGGTTCGGGCCAGCCCTTCAACTCAAAATGGTGGTGGATGGGCGCCATGCGAAAGATGCGCTTGCCCGTCAGCTTGAACGACGCCACCTGCAGGATTACCGATACGGTCTCCAGCACGAAAATCCCGCCCATGATGAAGAAGACGATCTCGTGGCGGGTAATGACCGCCACCGTGCCCAGCCCGGCACCCAGCGCCAGGGCCCCCACATCACCCATGAACACCTGGGCGGGATAGGTGTTGAACCAGAGAAACCCGAGGCCGGCTCCGGCCATTGCCCCGCAGAACACCGCCAGTTCACCACTGCCGGCGACATAGGGAATGTGCAGGTAGTCGGCGAAATTCACGTTGCCCGTCAGGTAGGCAATGATGCCCAGGGCGGAGCCGACCATTACCGTGGGCAGGATAGCGAGCCCGTCCAGACCGTCAGTCAGGTTCACCGCATTGCTGGCGCCGACGATGACGAAGTAGGTCAGCAGAATGAACAGCGGGCCCATGCTCCAGGCAAAGTCCTTGAAGAAGGGAATGTAGAGTTCCGTGGTCACCGGGGTATCAAAGGCAAAGTACAGGTACAGCGCCGCCGCCAGCCCCGCCAGCGACTGCCAGAAGTATTTCCAGCGGGCCGGCAGGCCGCGGGAATCCTTCTCCACCACCTTGCGATAATCGTCTACCCAGCCGACGGCGCCGAAAACCGCCGTGACCCCCATGGCAATCCAGATGTAGGGATTGCGCAGATCCGCCCACAACAGGCTGCTGACCGCGATGGCGACGAGGATCAGGGCCCCGCCCATGGTGGGGGTTCCAGACTTGCTCAGATGGGACTTGGGGCCGTCACTGCGCACCGCCTGCCCCACCTGGTAGAAATTGAGCTTGCGGATCATGGCCGGACCCACCAGCAGCGAGATCACCAGGGCGGTTCCCGCCGCCAGGATGCTGCGCAGGGTCAGGTACTGGACCACCTGGAAACCGGTGGCGAACTGCGTCAGGTACTCTGCGATAAACAGTAACATGTCAGTTCCCCACCTCTGGTGCTGGCTCGCTGAGCGCTGCCAGCACTCGCTCCATGGATACCCCGCGCGACCCCTTGATCAAAACGGTGTCGTCTGCGTTCAGTGTGCCGGCAAGCGCCGCGGCCGCGGAGGCGCAGTCTGCGAACCATTCGCCGCCAAACGCCTCGGCGGCACCGGCGAGCGCCGTGCCGACGCCAACAAAGCGGTCTACTCCGCGCTCACGGGCATAGAGGCCGATTTCCCGGTGCAACTGCGCGCTGTTCTCGCCCAGTTCCAGCATCTCGCCCAGCACGAGGGTGCGGCGGCCGCCGCAATCGGCGAGCAGGTCGATGGCTGCGCGCACCGAGCCGGGGTTGGCGTTGTAGGTGTCATCAACCAGGGTTGCCCCGCCCACGCCGCGGACCAGGGCCCCGCGGCCGCGAGCTGGCGTTACGCTGGCGAGACCGGCGGTGATTTCCGCCAGGGACAGGCCACAGGCCAGCCCGACCGCGATCGCAGCCAGGGCGTTGGAGACGTTGTGCAGGCCAGGCACCTGCAGCCTGATCGGCGCGTCCCCGGCAGGGGTCGTGGCAACAAAACTGACTCCCGCTACACCCCGGGACTGGATGTTGTTGGCGCTGATCGCAGCGGGATTGCGCAGGCCATAGTCGAGAAACGCAGCCCCGGCAGCACGGCTGCGCCAGCGCCCGGCCCAGGGCTGGTCGGCGTTGATGATGGCCGTGCCCGCCCCGTGCAAGCCGTCGTAGATCTCGCCCTTGGCCGCGGCTACCGCCTCGACGCTGCCGAACCCGTCCAGGTGAGCAGGCATGGCATTCAGCAACAGGGCAATGGTCGGACGCCCGAGCTCACACAACCAGGCGATGTCGCCAGCCCGGGTGGCGCCCATTTCCACCACCGCGAAGGCGTGTTCCGGGGCCAGGCGCAGCAGCGTCAGGGGGACGCCGATTTCATTGTTCAGGTTACCTTCGGTGGCGAGGGTTGGCCCGCGCCGGGCCAGAACCGCGCTGACCAGGTTCTTGACCGAGGTCTTGCCCGAGCTGCCCGTGATGGCGACCAGCGGGCCCTGGAACAGGGCCCGGTTACAGGCGCCCAGCTGGCCGAGCGCACGCTGGGTGTCAGCCACCTGCAGCAGCGGCAGCGAAGTGTCCACCGGGTGACCGACCACGGCTGCAGCCGCACCCGCGGCGGCAACATCGGCCAGGAACTGATGGCCGTCAAACCGCTCACCGCGCAGCGCAACAAACAGGTCACCGGGGCGCACGTCGCGACTGTCGGTGGTCACCCGCGCTACCTGAACATCAGGACCGGAGCGCATGGCCTCCAGCGGCTGCTCAAGTTCGCTAAGGAAGAACGAACGCATCATGCACAGACCCTCCCCTGCAGGGCCCGGGCGGCGACATCCAGATCACTGAAGGGACGACGCTCGCTGCCGATGACCTGGTAATCCTAGTGGCCCTTGCCGGCAATGAGAACACAGTCACCGGCGCCGGCGCCGCTGATTGCTGCGGTAATGGCTGCGGCGCGGTCAGGCTGAATCTCGACATCACCGCTGCAGCCCTGCTCGATATCCCTCAGGATCAGCAGTGGGTCCTCGTGACGCGGGTTGTCGGAAGTCAGGATCACCTTGTCCGCGACTGCACAGGCGACATGGCCCATCGCTGCGCGCTTGCTGCGATCGCGATCGCCACCACAGCCGAACACCACCACCAGCCGGCCGGCCACATGTGGCCGCAGGGCGCCGAGCACCTGCCCGAGCGCATCGGGCGTGTGGGCATAATCCACCACCACCTGCAGCCCGACAGTATTGGGCACCAGCTCCATGCGCCCGGGCACGGGCTTGAGCAGGGCAACCGCCGCGAGCACTTCCGGCACCGAGGGGTCGAGCAACAGGGCACAGGTCACGGCAGCCACCACGTTGGCGAGGTTGAAATCCCCCGGCAGCGGGCTGCTGAAAGCTCCGCTGCCCCAGGGCGTATGCAGGGTGGCGCGCACACCGCCGGGGTGAAACTCCCGCGCCATGACACGGACATGGGCATCGGCCCGACCGGCGGCAGAGAAGGTCCATGCCTGCACGCCGGGAGGCAGGCCGGCCAGTACTTCTGCAGCGTAGGCGTCATCCAGGTTGATCACCGCGTGGCGCAAACCCGGCATGCGGAACAACTGCTGCTTGCTGCGGCCATAGGCCGCCATGCTGCCGTGATAGTCGAGGTGGTCCTGCGACAGATTGGTGAATACGGCGATGTCAAAGTGGGCGCCGTTGACGCGCCCCTGGTCGAGCGCGTGGGAAGACACTTCCATGCTGACCGCCGCCACGCCCTCATCCCGCCAGGCGGCCAGCTGCTGCTGGAGGGCAACCGCGTCCGGCGTGGTGTTAAGCGCCGCGGTTACCGAGTCGTCCAGCACCGCGCCCAGCGTGCCGATAACCCCGCAACGACGTCCCCGCGCCCGCAACATCTGGGCCAGCAGGCGGGTGGTGGTGGTCTTGCCATTGGTGCCGGTGATGGCCACCATGTCGAGCTCCAGACTGGGTTCGCCATAGAAGCGCGCGGCAATGGCCCCGGCCTCCAGCGCCAGCTCGGGAATTTCCAGCAGGGGCACCGGCACCGCGTCGACATAGCCAGCCACCGGTGGTTCGGCTGCCACCGCCACCGCGCCGCTGGCAATCGCCTGCTCAATGAACTGACGTCCATCGTGGCTGCCTCCGGGTACCGCCAGGAACAAATCGCCGGGGCTTACCCGGCGACTGTCGAGCTGCACACCGCGCACCTGCACCTGCGGCCAGGCCGCCGCACAACTGCCGAGAAGGTCCGCCAGCGACATGCTGCGTGTCGGGGTGCAGGCCAACGCAGTCATCCCGACACCCCCGGCCGGACAGGCGCTCGCGCCGCTACCACTTCCGGCTCATCCGGTGGCACGTTGAGCAGGCGCAGGGTTCCTTCCGCGACCCGGGCAAAGACCGGCGCCGCGGCGGCACCGCCGCCATAGGCTTCACCCTGCGGTTCGTTGATCACCACGACCGTGACGAACCGCGGGTCCGCAATCGGCGCCACCCCCGCGTAAAAGGCTATGTACTTGTTGTCCTGGTAGCCCCCGGGACCGACCTTGTGCACAGTGCCGGTCTTGCCGCCCACTTCGTATCCGGCTACCCGGGCACGTCGCGCTGTGCCGTGCTCGCCGGTGACCCTCTGCAATACCGTGAGCACCTCCCGGGCGATGTCCGACTGCACCACCCGCTTGCCCGGAGCCAGCGGCCCGGATACGGCCTGCAGCGTTACCGGCTGCAGCACCCCATCGTTGGCAAACGCGCTGTAGGCATGGGCCAGCTGCAGGGGCGTGGCGGTCAGCCCATAACCGAAAGCCAGGGTGACTTTCTCGATGTCGCTCCAGCGGCGCCGGTTGGGAAGCTGGCCGGCGCTTTCACCGGGGAAGCCAGTGATGAGACTCTGGCCAAACCCAAAGCGGTCGAACACTTCCCGAATGGGTTCGTGACCCAGCTCCAGGGCCATCTTGGTGACGCCTACCTGGCTGGACTTCTCGATCACACGGGAGACAGTAATCGCGCCGTAGTTCCGCGGGTCCGGCAGGGTCTTGCGACCTACGCGGATGCGCCCGGGAGACGTGTCGATAATCGTTTCGGTGGAAAACAGGCCGCTCTCCAGCGCCGCTACCAGGGTAAAGGTCTTCATCGTCGAGCCGGGCTCGAACATGTCGGTAATCGCCCGGTTACGGGTAGTATCGGCGCTGATACCGCGGCGGCTGTTGGGGTTGTAGACCGGGTGATTGACCATCGCCAGCACCTCCCCGGTGTGGCTGTCGAGAGTCACGATGCTGCCGGAGGTCGCCCCGGTCACCGCCATCGCCCGCTGCAGCTCCTGGTGATGCAGGTACTGCAGACGCAGATCAATGCTCAGCTGCAGGTCCTTGCCCGGCAGCGCCGGTTCCAGCACGCCGATATCGCGCACCGCGTCCCCGTGCAGGTCCTTGATGTACTGCTTCTTGCCCGGGGTGCCACGCAGCCAGTCATCGTACGCCAGCTCGAGGCCGGCGATTCCGCTGCCGTCGACATTGGTGAAGCCCACCAGGTGGCTAACCACTTCGCCCGCAGGGTAGTAACGCTGGTATTCCCGCTCACCAAAGACCCCGGGAACCCGCAAAGCCAGTATCTCGCGCGCAACCGCGGGGACCAGGTGGCGTTGCAGATACATGAAACGGCGCCCGGCAAAGCGGTCGAGGCGCTCGCGCAACTCGGCCAGGGGCATATCCACGGCGGCCGCCAGCGGCCCGAGATCCTCCACTGTGGAGAGTATTGTCGGATCCACCCACAGCGAGATCACCGGAGTGCTGACTGCCAGCGGCTCACCGCGGCGGTCGGAAATCACGCCGCGGTAGGCGGGAATTTCCGCCGTCCTCACCGCCCGGCTGTCGCCCTGGCTCTGCAGGAAACTGCGCCCGCGATCAGCGTCCAGCACCTGCAGTGAGAGCACCCGCCCGACCAGCAGGGCCAGCAGCGCGAGCAGGGCAATGGCCACCAGGTAAAAGCGCCAGGGCGCGACGGCGGGCTGGCGGGCACGGCTCACGGCCGGACCACCTTGCGTTCAGCGAGGACTGGCGCCTGCATATCAAGCTCGCGAGTCGCCACCCGCTCCACCCGGTAGTGAGAGGCCCAGGTGCTCTGCTCCAGCAGCAGCCGACCGTAATCCTCCTGCAGGTGCCACTGATCCGCCTCCAGCTGCTGCAGCACTGTATAGAGCTTGCGACACTCGTGAGAGCTCTGGATAACAGCGAAAGCCGAGCCCAGGATCAGCGTGAGCAGGGCCGCGATAACCAGGGGCGAGGGCGATGCGGCGCCCCGCTCAGCTGCCGCTCGCTGCGCTTCCACCATGACAGTCCGCGCCGGCATATCAGCTTATCTTCTCGGCGACGCGCATGATCGCGCTGCGCGCCCGCGGGTTGGCGGCGACTTCTTCGGCGCTGGCCCGCACGGCCTTGCCCAGCAGGCGCATGCGCCGGTTGAGGGAGCTGTCCAGGACCGGCACACCGGCGGGGACCGCATCACCACGCGCCATGTCGCGCATGTAGCGCTTCACCAGGCGGTCTTCCAGCGAGTGGAAGCTGATGACCACCAGGCGACCGCCGACCTGCAGCAGCGACAGCGCCCGGGCCAACAGCTCAACCAGATCGTCCAGCTCGCGATTGATATAGATGCGAATACCCTGGAAGGAGCGCGTGGCGGGATTCTTGTGTTTCTCCCAGCGTGGATTGGCCTCGCTGACAATCTTCGCCAGCCGGCCGGTGGTGGTGATCGGAGACTCGGCGCGCGCGGCAACAATGGCGCCGGCGATGCGCCTGGCGAAACGCTCCTCGCCATACTCCTTCAACACTGCGGCAATCTCGCCCTCGGCAGCCCGGGCCAGCCACTCGGCGGCGGTCTCTCCACTGCTGGTATCCATGCGCATGTCCAGGGGGCCATCATGCTGAAAGCTGAAGCCGCGGGCACTGTCGTCCAGCTGGGGACTGGACACGCCCAGGTCCAGTAGAATGCCGTCAACGGCCTCTATCCCCATACGCCGCAACTGTTCCGGCAGAAGGGCAAAAGAGCCGTGAAAAAATGTGAAACGCGAATCTTCCGCCGCCAGCTGTGCCGCGACCGCGGCCGCCTCCGGATCCTTGTCGACCCCGAGCAGGCGACCCTGGTCGCCAAGGCGCTGCAACAGCGCCCGGCTGTGCCCCCCGCGACCAAAGGTGCCATCGACATATGTACCACCGGCTGTTGTCACCAGAGCGTCCACCGCTTCTCGTAACAGGACTGTTTGATGCATGCCACTCACCTACAGGGTCAGGGACATCAATTCGTCGGGCAACTCCGCTTCGGGGCCGGACTCCAGCAGCGCCTGTTCGCGCTCTGCCAGCCACAGCTCCTCCGCCCACAATTCCAGCTTGTTGCCCTGGCCCACCAACACCAGCTTCTTGTCCAGGCGCGCATAGTCGCGCAGGGGCTGGGGCAGCAGGAGCCGGCCATTGCCGTCCAGCTCCAGGTCGGTGGCATAGCCCAACACCAGACGCTGGAAGCGCTTCACGGCGGGCTTGAGCGCGGGCAGCGCCTGAATCTGCTGCTCAATGCGCTCCCAGTCGGGCAAGGGGTAGATAACAAGGCAGGTCGCCTGGGTGTCTATGGTCACGACTATCTGGCCACTGCACTGGGACAGCAATGGCTCGCGCTGGCGGGCCGGCATAGCCAGGCGCCCCTTCGCGTCCATGTTGATGTGCTGTACCCCGCGAAACACGCCAGTTTCCCCCTCTCATCCAGCTCTCAAAAACCACTAAAAGCCAGATAATTCCACTTATTCCCACTTTTCGACACTATAGGTCTGCGCCGAGCCGGGTGTCAAGCGAGCTCCTCGCAAAAAACGTTTTAATTTCAGCTAATTAGCGCCGTTTATGGGTGTTGCGGAAAGGGAAATCCTGAAAGCTGGAAGGTAAAAAATTCAGCAAAACATGGCAATAACATGATGTGTTGAGGATCTACTTTAAGTTAAAGGCTTTTTGCTTATTCAAGAAGGGCTGCGTTAGCAGAAAAGATCAGATGCACTACGATGGACCGGGCCCGGCCAGCCCGCTCCGGGGCACCCGGAGCAGCCTGGCCACCATACAACGAGGAAACAGTGAGTCGGTCGATAAGCCGGGTTCTGTCGTGGACGATCATTCATCTGCGACCGGCGTCACCGCCGGCCTGTAGCGACCTACCCGAATCCACTGCGGGCCGCAGCATACGGATTCCTATTTGGTCTTGCTCCGAGTGGGGTTTACCATCGCCACGCCTGTTACC
>JBFHFJ010000104.1:0-10018 GCA_041583655.1 Haliea sp.
CTGCAGCGCGTCGGCCAGGGCCAGGGCGCCGTCGCGATCGCGCTCCAGCAGGTGCAGGGTCATGCGCTGGGCCGATTTGGGTCCGACGCCGGGAAGGCAGCGGAGAGCGTCCATCAGGTTGCTGAGGGCGGGACTGAATTTCATGCAGTTCTCAGAATGGCAGCTTGAAGCCGGGGGGGAGGTTGATACCGGAAGCGAACCCGGCCATGGTTTCCTTGTTTCTGGCTTCGACCCTGCGTACCGCATCGTTGACCGCGGCGGCCAGCAAATCCTCCAGCACCTCTTTTGGCTCGCTGAGTACGGAGTCGTCAATGCGCACGCGCTTGACATCGTGGCGGCCAGTCATGGTGACTGTCACCAGCCCGGCGGCCGCCTCGCCAGTGACCTCGGCCCTGGCCAGCTCCTCTTGCGCCTTCTGCATGTCGGCCTGCATTTTCTGGGCCTGCTGCATCAGGTCATTGATGCCTTTCATAGGGTCTCCTCAGGAATCCAGGGGGGTAATCGATGAGCGATCCAGCTCGCCGTCGAACCGCTGGATCAGCTGTTGCAGCAGCGGATCGTGCTCAATGGCGCGTTCCGCCTCCATCTGCCGCTCCCTGGCGCGCTGCGCCCCGCGCTGGGCAGGCGTTGCGGTAGCCGGCTTGCCGGGCTCTATGGAGACAGACACTGTTGTGTCGAAGTAGTTCTGCAATGCCAGGCGAATTCGGTCCGCATGGCCAGGATTGAACAGGGCCAGGTTGGATTCATCCAGCACGAACTGGAAGTCGGTACCCTGCTGTGAATGCAGCGCGCAGTGGGAGGCAATGTTCTGGACGAGGCCAGCCAGCCCCAGTTTTGCCAGCAGGTCGGGCCAGTCTTCCGGGGCCACCAGGGGTGGTGCCGTGGAGCGGTCAATGCGCGATGTGGAAGTGGCGGCAGACACCACGGGCCGGTCCTGGATACCGGTCGGTGGTGGCGACCCTGTGTCAGCTGGTGGCGCGCCCCGCACGGATGGTGCAACCTGCACTGGAGGCTCGGCCTGGGCGGGCGGTACCGTGGGTACTGGCTGCGCGGAGGCCAACGCCGGTGCGACATTGCTGGCGACTGGCGCTGCCACAGCATTCCCGGCGGCGGCAGGGCCGGAACCTGCTGCTGATGCCGGGTCAGGGCCCGCGCCACTGGCCGCAGCCCCACCGCTGCCCTCACTGCTGTCAGGCAAGAGCGCCGGACGGAAGGCCAGCATGCGCAGCAGGGTCATCTCAAAACCGCTGCGCGGATCCGCTGCATAGGGCAGGTCGCGCTTGCCATTCAGGGCGATCTGGTAGAACAATTGCACGTCTTCCGCGGTCAGGTCGCGCGCCAGTGCCTCGACCCGGTCGACATCCCCGCGGCTATTATCGCGAAGCTCAGGCAAAACCTGCGCAACGGTGATCCGGTGCAGCAGGGACAGCATTTCCTCCAGGCTGGACTCAAAGTCCGGCGCGTGCTCGGCCATCCTTGCCACTGTTTCAAGCAGGGCCGCCGGCTCCCCCGCCGCTACCGCCTCCAGCAGTTGATAGACAAAGCTCATGTCGACGGTGCCCAGCATACTGCGCACACCCGCCTCGGTGATGCCGCCGGAACCAAAGGCAATGGCCTGATCGGTGAGACTCAGCGCGTCGCGCATACTGCCATCGGCTGCCCGGCCCAGCAGCCACAGCGCCGGCTCCTCGAAACGGATCATCTCCGCCTCCAGCACCCGCGCCAGGTGCCCGGCAATCTGCTCTGGCACCATATTCTTCAGGTTGAACTGCAGGCAACGAGACAGCACCGTGGCCGGCAGCTTTTGCGGGTCAGTGGTCGCGAGCAGGAACTTGACATGTGGCGGGGGTTCTTCGAGGGTCTTCAGCAGCGCGTTGAAACTGCTGTTGGAGAGCATGTGCACCTCGTCAATCAGGTACACCTTGTAGCGGGACCGGGTCGGCGCGTACTGCACGTTTTCCAGCAGGTCGCGGGTATCCTCCACTTTGGTCCGGGAGGCCGCGTCCACTTCCAAAAGATCGACGCTGCGCCCCTCGGCAATCTCGCGACAGGAACTGCAGCTGCCGCAGGGCTCGGAGCTGACACCGGTTTCGCAATTGAGGCTCTTGGCAAGAATCCGTGCGATGGTCGTCTTGCCCACACCGCGGGTGCCGGTAAACAGGTAGGCATGGTGCAGACGATCGTGGTCCAGGGCATTGACCAGCGCCTGCAGCACATGTTCCTGCCCGACCATCTCACTGAAACGTCGGGGACGCCACTTGCGCGCGAGTACCTGATATGACATGAAAAAACGGCCTTGCGGAAAAGCCTAGAGGATACACCAAGGCAGGGTAGAGGCAACCCGGGCAGCCACACCCCGGCACACGCATCAGTAACTACCGTTGCTCCCTTCCGGGCCTGGCGGGGTTCGCTACCTGGCGTTGCGAGGGGACCACCCGGGTCACCAAGCGGCGCATTCTCCCCGAATCGCTCCCGCGCTGCAAGGTCACACCCCCCGGCCAGGGGAATTTTCTTTGGGTAGGCCTTGTCCAGGGGGCGTGGAATGGGCTTCGCCGTCAAGGACTTCTGTCACCTACCGCGGCGGAATCGCCGAACCCCGAGGCATTCACGGCTTACTCCATTCCAGACTGAACAAAATCCGCAGGAAGCAGTTACAATCAATCTTCCGGGGCGGGCAGAATCCCTGCAGTGCCGGCTCCAGGGTACTGCTGGATAGCCAATACTCCGCGTGAACCAGGCGGTACGGAGTCTGGCGCCATTACTGCCGCAACCACCGGGCTTAACGTGACGGAAGCATCCTCCCAGATCGGCACCGCACTCCATGTGGGCAAGTTCTATCCGCCTCACCGGGGCGGTATGGAAACCTACTTGCGCGACCTGCTGACAGCCCTGCAGGCTCATGGCTGGTGCAGTCTGGCGCTGGTGCACGAGTCCCGGGACAAGTCAGGGCCTCTGCCCCGGGAGCCCGCTCCTGCGGAGCCACGGGTAGTACGCGTGGCAGTGTGGGCCAACATTCTTTTCACGCCGATTAGCCCCGGGTTTCCCTGGTATCTCAATCGCCTGTTGCGTGAATCCTCGCCCGCTGTACTGCACCTGCACCTGCCCAATGTTTCGGCCTTCTGGGCGTTGATGTCTCCCCGTGCCCGCCGCATTCCATGGGTGGTGCACTGGCATGCCGACATACCTTTGAATGGCCTGCACAGGGGGCTTCGGTGGTTCTACCATCTTTACAGGCCCTTCGAACGCATGCTGCTGCGCCGGGCTGCAATCATTATCGCGACCTCGCCCCCCTACCTGGACAGCAGCCCTGCCCTCGCGCCATTTCGAGACCGCTGTCGCATTGTGCCGCTGGGGACCCGGCGGCCGTCCGCGCCGGGACGGCAGCCTGCGCCAGCCACCGCTACCACAGGGCGGCCCGCTCCGCTCCGGGTGATAGCCGTGGGCCGGCTGGCCTACTACAAGGGTCTTGAGTCGTTGGTCCGGGCCGTGGCCCGGTGTCCGGATGTAACACTGGATATCGTCGGCGACGGAGAGGGGCAAGGCACCTTGAAGACGCTCATAGACAACCTGAATCTCGGCTGTCGTGTGCGGATGCTTGGCAATCTGTCCGACAGCGCCCTGGACAGGCAGCTGCGGGGCAGCGACTGCCTTTGCCTGCCATCCATCGAACGAACCGAGGCGTTTGGTGTGGTACTGCTTGAGGCGATGGCCAGGGGCAAAGCCTGTGTGGTCACCGCTGTCCCCGGCACCGGCATGGCCTGGGTAGTGCAGCATGGCCGCACGGGCCTCGTGGTACCTCCGGGGGATGAGCTGGCCCTCGCCAGCGCCCTTGGGCAACTGGCAGCGGAGCCTGCCCTCTGCGAGGCGATGGGACGCGCCGGCCTGGAGCGGTTTCATGAGGAGTTCGATATCGAGGCGTCGGCGGCGGCAATCGCAGGGATATACAATGAGCTGGCAGAGAGATGAGTGGCCGCGGAGGCTATTGTGCAAACTGACAGGAGGTTTGGGCCTGCCGTCTCTCTTTGGGCACCGCTTCCGGCACAAATTTACAGGTTGGCCGTGGCATATACACTGCACCTGACTTAAGCTGTTGCCGTTGCGACGCGTCCAGGGAGGTTGCGGCGACAGGTGCAGGCAAGACCGAACCCATCATGAATGTGAACACGCCTTCTGCGTTGAGAATCGGCGTGGTCATTCCCGCGTTAAACGAGTCTGTTTCCATCGGCGCCCTGGTGACCAGCCTCCGCGCTCAGGCGAAGTACCCGGTGCTGGTGATTGATGACTGCAGTGATGACGACACGGCAATTATGGCCGCTCGCGCCGGCGCACGGGTGCTGCCATTGGCCATGCGGCTGGGGGCCTGGGGCGCTACGCAGACCGGCATTCGTTATCTCCTGCGCGAGGGTTTTGACCTCGTGGTGACGCTGGACGCGGACGGTCAACACGAACCGACCTCACTGCCTGCCCTGCTCGCGCCAGTGCTTGCTGGCAGCGCTGACGTGACTATTGGCTCATGCACACGGCGCGGTTCACGTCTGCGGCTGGCCGCCTGGATGATGATGAAAACCGCATCGGGCCTGCGCCTGGAGGACCTCACCTCCGGTTTTCGAGTGTACAACCGCGCGGCTCTGGTTGAACTTGCTGACTGGCGAGCCACGCTGCTGGATTACCAGGACGTGGGCGTGCTGCTGCGCCTGCAGGCAGCGGGGCTGCGGTTACTGGATGTCCCAGTCACCATGCGGCAACGCAGAGACGGTGCGTCACGTATCTTCCACTCCTGGCGAGTAGTCGGTCTATACATGCTTTATACCCTGGTGCTGGGGCTTTCCAAACGCGCGACGCGCAGACCCGGCAGGTTACAGGCACCGGCTATCGCCCACGTGGAAAGCGAACCATGATTTCCCTCATCACTGCCGGGATTGGCCTGCTGGTGGCGACGGCGATTCTCTTACTGATTCGCCGCGACCAACTGCATGTGCGCCACGGCGCGGGCTGGATAATTGTGGCACTGATGTTCGCCGGGCTTGGTTTCGCCCCATCCCTAGTGGATTGGGTGGCCAGGCTGGTGGGTATCGCTTATCCGCCGGCACTGGCGTTCGTAGTGGCGATCGCCGTGCTGCTCATCAAGATCCTGCTGATGGACATCGAACGGGCACGCCAGGAAGTCCAGCTACAGCGGTTGGTGCAGCGCGTGGCCATGCTCGAAGCGGACCTTCGCCAACACATTGCTCCCGACGACGATCTCAGCCCATGAGTGCGCCGCTCTTTGCCGCCCTGCTGCTTCCCTGGCTGGCGGGAATCATAGCGCTGAAGCCTCTGTATGCACCGCTGGGACTCACTACGGCCGGCTGGCTCGGCTACGGCTACTTTTTTGGCGCCACGCTGCTGGCGCTGAGCGCCGTTATCGCAGGTAGGCTGCCGGGAGAGTCGGTGTTCACCACAACCCTGTGCCTGGCTGCACTGACCCTGGCAATGTGGTTTGGCGCCATCAGGGCCGCGCCGCTGTTGCGCCCTGCCACACCTGTCACCCCGCTCAACCGGATAAGGGGAGAGCTGTGGATTACAGCCCTTCTGCTGGGGCTGATCGCCCTGCACCTGGGCTTTGCCGTCAACGAGCTGTTCTGGCGACCGGTGTACCCCTGGGATGCCTGGCAGACCTGGCTTTATATCGGCAAGGCCTGGTTCTACAGCGGCACTGCCGTAGATATGCTGCCTGCGGCACGGTCGCTGTCCGCTGCGCAGGCAAATGCCTATACGGTTGAGGGTCACCACTACCCGTGGTTGCTGCCGGCACAGTCATATTGGTTAGCCAGCGTACTTGGCGTCTGGCAGGAAAACCGTGTTACATGGCCCGCCCTGCCCGCCGGCGTCGCTCTGGCACTGGCTGTCTGGGGCCAGGCCGTTGCGACTACCGGAAGGCGCATGGCCGGCCCCCTGGCCGCCTGGCTGTTGTTGTCCCTGCCGCTACTGCAGACGCATATCAGCCTGGCGGGATATGCCGACCTGTGGCTGGCCGGGTTCAGTGGATTGGGCCTGGTCGCTGTTGCACGCGGCTTGCTGGAAGCTCACACCGGCCAGGTACTGCTGGGAATTGCGGCTCTGGTTCTGGGACTGCTGGTAAAGCATGAGGCGATAATCTGGCTGTTTTGCGGGCTGACACTGATCTGCCTTGTGCGCCGGCCAGGTTTAACGACGGTGTTACTGGTACTGTTGGGCGGAGTGGCAGTGTCGCTACTGGCGCTCACACTGCTCCGCTTCGAAGTGCAGTGGCATCCAGTGTTCTCGAACTACTGGCCACATCTGTGGCTGGCGGATAGTTGGCACCTTCTCTGGTACCTACTCCCCGCCGCGTTATTGCTGGCACTGCGGCCAGGGTCCCCAATATGGGCTGAAGGGCGGATACTTGGCCTACTACTTGGCGGACTGCTGGCCAGCCAGCTGTTCCTGTTCGGCGCGACCAGTGCAGGTGCCTGGGCCGAGGATGGGACCGCTGCACAACGACTGCTGCTGCAGATCACCCCGGTATTGGTATTTGCGCTGGCCGGTCTGCTGGGATCCCGGTCACTGACCAGAGCGCGTGCACCAGAAAAGGGGCAATGGCGGCAGAGCAGCGTCCTCCTTGCTGTGCTGGCAGGCCCTCTGTGCCTGTTGCTCGTGGCAAGCGCTGTGCTGCTCCCCGGCACATCCCAGAAAGACGCGCCATCATATCTGTTCTCAGCGCCGCAACTTCGGCTGATAGAAGGCCCTGCGCGACGCCTTGGGAATCGCCTTGAACTACCCGAGGCACAGACAGGTCACGCCATTCTAAGTACCGGTCCCATACGCGTGCAGGCGGAATCTGTTGATCTGGTCAGCGTTGATCTGACCGGCGCGCACCTGCGCCACCAGACCCTGTTCTGGCGGGCCGCCGCCAACCCGGATGCATTGGTATCACGGAGCCTCCCGGTCGGCTCAGGTCGGCGGTTTCTTCGGGATGACCCCGATTGGCATGGCGAGATCATCGAGGCCGGATTGGTCCTGTACCCGAATGCGACAGCTCCGCTGAGCCTGGGCAGTTTACGGCTTGAAGCAGCCACGCCTGCGACCCTGCTGCGCCTTGTGGTAAACGACTGGTTCACCCCCGTTTTCTGGACTCAGGCTTCCATCAACCGGACTTACCTGGGCGCGCCCTCGCCCCTGATGTCCCTGCCGGTTCTCGCGGGACTATGGGTGTTGTTCACCGGCATTACCCTGAGCCTGCTCAGCGGCGCACGGCCGACACAGGCGCCGCTTCTCGCGGTGGCTGCACTAGCCTGGCTGCTGCTTGACCTACGCTGGCTGCACAACAGTTATCACCAGGCTCACCTTACCCGCATGCATTATGCCAACGCGTCCGACGATCAACGCGACGCGCTGGATCTCGGCGATGACGCCGCCCTCGTCACGCTCGCTCGAGAGGCCCGTGCAGCTCTGGGACAAGAGCATGCGAAGGTCCTGGTAATGGCGGAGGGGGATGACCAGCGCTTCGCACTGAGGCGCCTTAAATACGCCTTGCTACCCCACGCCGCCTACCTTCACAATGGCCGGGTGCCGCGGCGCCTGGCCGATGCAATGGACGCGATGGTCCTGTTGTCGGATACAGGCGATGCCTACGCGGCCGGCTGCTCCAGTCGCTTGCAGCGGCTGGGCTTTCAAACAGCGCTAACAACTGCACGGGGCACGTTGTGCATGCGTCAACCGAACCGATCGGCACAGAGGCGTGCATCCAAGGAGTCGATCCTCTGAACCCGCGACACGACTTTTTCCGATTAATTACGCTGCTGCGCCCCACCTCCCCCTGGCCGCTGCTCTATTGCTATAGCGCCTACGCTTCCTCGGCGCTGTTTTTGGTGGGTTCGCTGTATCTCTTCCTGCCCATTCTACGCAGCACCGACACTGCCAGTACCGAGGCCATCCACTACCAGATCAACCTGCTGACTATCGACTGGAGATTCACGCTGCCCTGGTGGCTGCCCTTTATTCTGGTGGCCACTGCCGCATGGTTACTGGCCCTCAGCAAGCGCATCGAATTCCGCATTGCCCGCCATGCCCACGCAGAATTCTGGGCACGCCACGATGCACTCTGCGGGCCCGGGGAGACCCGGATCCAGATCAGGCGCCGGATCGATTCCGCAGCACGATCTCGCGCTATGGCGCTTCGTTGGCTTAGCATGTGCGGGCTGGAGACTCTGAAGATTATCGCCATCCTGGCCCTGCTATGTTGGCTTGAACCTGTGACGGTGCCCCTGGTGGTCGTCGTAGGGATGGCGCTAATGCTGCTGTTTCGCAAAGCCCTCTGGCAGCACAAGGACCACGGGGTGAGGCCTCCTGACGGCCGGGATCAGCTGCAAAAACTGCTCCGTCACCGGGTCCGGCTGGAAAACGCGAGACAAATCTTCTATGCCTTAATGCCCATAACCATTCTGCTCTTGCTGATGCTGTCCAGAGCTCTGGGATCCTTGAGTTTCGACCTTGCGGATCTACTTTTCCTGTCTCTGCTGGTATCGGCACTGGGCAACGCTTGTGCAGGCGCAGTACAGATGCTGCAACGCCTGCGCCGGGTGGACCTTGCGCTGCTGGAACTCTGGCACCCACTGGTAGACGGCGACCTGGACGGATTTTTCACAGCGCTGGAGGACGCGGGCAACCGGGGTGACGCAGGCAGTGGCGAGGACGACTGAAAAGGAGCGGACACCCCTGGGCGTGGCCGTGGACTGCAGCCTGCTCTCGGGCCAGACAGGCGGTCTGTCCCGCTACCTGCGCGCCCTGCTGCCGCGCATGATTTCCCTGGCCGGGGCCAGCATCGAATGGCACCTTTACGCACGGTCTGTATCCACCTGCGCTGACCTGTCGCAGGCGGGGCAGGTTAACGTGCGCGGGGATGGCCTGCCCGAGCATCTGGGCAGAGTGCTGTCGCTCGCCGTCTCCCAGCCGGTCTGGGCTCGTCGCGACCGGCCTGCGGTTTTCTGGGGCCCAGCCCACCGATTGCCGCTATGGCTGCCTCAGGCCACCGGCCGGGTGCTCACCATTCATGATGTCGCGTGGGTCCGTGTACCGGAAACCCTGCGTCGCAGCACCCGCACACTAGACCGCGCCTTGATGGGGCGCTCGGTGGCCAGCGCTGATCGCCTGATCGCCCTGTCCGCAGCCACCGCCGCCGACATCAACAGCCAGTGGCCGGAAAGCCGGGCACTGCAGCGGACCCGGGTGATCCACGGCGCCGCCGAGACCCTGCCCCCGGCAGAATCCCTCGCGGTCTGCGGGCCAGCCCTGAGATCCGGAGGGTTTCTGTTATTCGTCGGCACCTTTGAACCACGCAAGAATCTGCCGCGACTGCTCGAAGCATACGCCATGGCGTGTAAGGCCACAGCGGAGTTCCCACCGCTGGTCCTGGTCGGCGGGCAGGGCTGGGGCGTTAACGATCTATCCGGATTGATTGCGAGGCACCGACTCCGGCGTCGTGTTCATCTGCTGGGGGCGGTGCCGGACTCGGTGCTCTCGACGCTCTATTCACACGCTCTGTGCCTGGTACTGCCTTCCCTGCACGAGGGCTTCGGCTTGCCCGTCGTCGAGGCGCTGAATTACGGGTTGCCGGTCCTTGTTGCAGAGGCCGGGAGCTTGCCGGAGGTGGCGGGGCCTGCGGGCCTGCTGGTGGACCCGCTGTCCGTTGAGTCAATCGCCAGGGGCATGCTGCGGATCGTAAAGGACACCGCGTTGCACGCCCGACTGGCTGCCGCCGCCGGCGACCAGGCGTCGCGCTACAGTTGGGACGAGGCGGCAGCGGCAACGCTGTCTGTGCTGCGCGATGCCGCTTCCGCCGCCGCAATGCGCAGCACTTCATCGCGAAATTGAACGGCGCTTTCGGCCCAGCTAATGGCGAGTTCACGCTGTTCCAGGCGCACAGGCGCCCCTGCCTGCCAAAGTTCCAAATGCTGCTGCAGCTCCGTCGCCAACTCCGCCGGACAGCCCGGCGCGAAGTACCGGCAGGCAGCACCGCCCA